>NZ_UPHU01000001.1:5101668-5403336 GCF_900566075.1 Mycobacterium pseudokansasii
CGATACCAACCACCGCGCCACCACCGCCGTCGGCTGGGTCGTCGCAGTGATGATCAGCCTGCTCAACGCGGTGCTGATTTGCCTGACGGTGGTGGGGTAATCGGATCGTTTGTCCGGCCTGCGTCACCGGATTCGGGACGGCTATTTCCGCAGGTAGGGCAAGATGAGTAACGTCGTCGTCCCTGAGCCCGCGGGAGGTCAGCTTTGCTACCCGGCATCCGCGTCGCGATCTCATGGTGACCGGTCACCAGCCCTACTTCGCATACGGCTCCAACCTGTGCGTCCGCCAGATGGCGGCGCGCTGCCCGGACGCGACTGATCCGCGGCCCGCGGTGCTGTCGGACCACGACTGGCTGATCAACCAGCGCGGGGTAGCCACCGTCGCGCCGTTCACCGGAAGCCAGGTGCACGGGGTGCTCTGGCAGGTCTCCGACCACGACCTGGCCACCCTGGACAGCGCCGAGGGGGTGCCCGTGCGCTACCGGCGCTACCGGTGCAGCGTGCACACCGACACCGGACCGACGCCGGCCTGGGTGTACATCGACCACCGGGTCACTGCTGGCCCGCCCCGGCCCGGCTATCTGCCCCGCGTCATCGACGGCGCCGTCCACCACGGGCTACCGCAACGCTGGATCGACTTTCTGCACCGCTGGGATCCCGCGCGCTGGCCCAGTCCCAACCCGCAAGCCACGTCGGAGCCCGCGCCGCAATCACTTTCAGCGCTGTTGCGCGAACCCGGAGTACGCGAGATCAGCAGGCTGCGGTCGCGTTTCGGCTTTCTTGCCATCCACGGCGGCGACCTGGAAAAGATGACCGATGTGATCGCCGAACGCGCCGCCGAGGCCGCCGACGCATCGGTGTATCTCGTTCGGCATCCCGACCGATATCCGCACCACCTGCCCTCGGCCCGGTTCGACCCCGCCGAGTCGGCGCGGCTCGCGGAGTTCCTGGACCACGTCGACGTCGCGGTCTCCCTGCACGGCTACGGCCGCATCGGACGGGGAACACAGCTGCTGGCCGGGGGCGGCAACCGCGCGCTGGCCGCCCACCTTGCCCGACACCTCCAGCTGCCCGGCTACCAGGTCGTCACTGATCTGGAGGCCATTCCGCTGGAGCTGCGTGGCCTGCACCCCGGCAATCCGGTCAACCGGGTACGTAGCGGCGGAACCCAACTGGAGCTGTCGGCGCGCGTGCGGGGGCTCAGCCCACGCAGTCCCCTGCCGGGACCCGACGGCCTGTCCCCGGTCACCGCCGCACTGGTGGTAGGACTGGTGGCCACGGCGCGTTCCTGGTAAGTGTCGTCGCGGCGAGTGAACGGAGGTTGTTGGTGGCCAAGGACTTTCGCTTCGGAGTCAGTGTTCGCTTCATCAAATCGCGGACCGCGCTGCACGCGAAGGTGCGGCGGGCCGAAGATCTCGGGTTCGACATCTTGTGCGTGCCCGATCATCTCGGCGCGGCGGCGCCCTTTCCGACGCTGACCGCGGCGGCCATGGTCACTACGAGAATCCGGCTGAGCATGTACGTGCTCAATGCCGGGTTCTACAAGCCGGCCCTGCTCAGTCGCGAGGTCGAGGCGCTGGACCTGCTCAGCAACCACCGGCTCGAGGTGGGCCTGGGCACCGGTTACGTCCGCGAGGAGTTCGACGCCGCCGAGTTGCCCTACCCCAGCGCCGGAGCGCGGGTCGACTATCTCGAACACATGACGGCCTACCTCAAAGAGCATCATCCTGAGGTGCCGATTCTGATCGCCGGAAACGGCGACCGGGTGATGACGCTGGCCGCCCGGCACGCCGACATCATCGGACTGACCGGCGCCAGGGTGCACGACGCCGAAGACCCGCTGGCCGAGCGGGTCGAGTTCGTCCGCAGAGCCGCGGGCGAGCGGTTCGAGGCGCTCGAGCTGAACCTGGCGATCACGGCGGTGCCGGCCGAGGGTCAGCGCATCCCGAATCTGGCGCTGACCCGCAGGTACACGCCCGATTTGTCCGACAAGGAAATACTGGCGCTGCACTCGGTGCTCAGCGGGTCGCCGCGGGAGATCGCCGACACGTTGTCCGGATACCGCGACAGATACGGCGTGACGTCGTTCACCGTGCAGGACAGTCACATGGACAACTTCGCGAAGGTGATCGCCGAGCTGCGTTGAACGGTTGGTGGCGAGCCTCGGACTGGCAGACGCAACCGGGTCAGCGGTACTGCACGATGCCAAGGCCGTCGATACACCGGAAATCCGCCACGTTGGCGGTGACGATCGGGATGCCCAAACGCAAACTCGTACAACCGATCCAGAGGTCGTTGGTGCCGATCAGTTCGCCGCGGCGACGCAACTCACGCACTATTCTCGCGTAGGTAAACGCGATCTGATCATCCACCGGAACGAGGACATGCCCGTCGCGCATGGTGTTGAGGATTGGGTGCTGCTCCCCGTCGAACCCTTCGGCGAACTCGCCGAGCGCGATCGTGGACAGGTAAAGCTCGGCGTCCGGCGAGCGTTTGAGGAATCGATGCGCAGCACCGTCGTCGTCGCCAGTGGATCGTTCGCGCTGCAGGTCGATCAGAAACGTCGTGTCGACGCTCACCCGCAGAGCCATGGATCCTCAGGTGGCGCATCGGCGTGCTGTGCGTCATCGAGGCGCATGAGAACGTCGCCGGTAACCGTCGGTAGCTCAGCGAGTGCATCGAGAAGGGCTGCTGCCGTGGGCATTTCGTTGCGCCAGTGTGCCCGCTTGATGACCTGGGAGAACGATTCGTTCGGCGAACGCCGAGCCGCCCGAAGACGCTCGTACGCGTCGAGATCGATCGATATCGTCTTGGTGGCCACAATGCATGTATACATGCATGGATCTGTGCATGCAACGCGGCGATCCCCCGTCGGCCGGGAAGCGATCGCGGCAGCCCGAGCGACGGGAGTACGTCGCAGTCGAACCGGGTGAGCGCGCGGATCCGCTCGCCTGCCAGGGTGAGCACGAGCAGGCCGGCGCCGTGGCGGACACCGCTGCCCGATCGAAGGTAGGCCCCGAACGCCAGCTGACCGTTGGCCCGAGTGGGCACCAGATCATAAGCGCGGCCGGCTTGGAAGACGGTGGCGTAGAAGCGGGCGACGGTGTCGCGGCCGTGGTATTCCAGTGGAATCGGCGGCATGGACACCCGGACATCGTCGGTCAGCAGCTCGACGAGTGCATCGACATCACCGGACTGGTAAGCGTGGACGAACTTCGCCACCAGCGCCCGTTCGGCCGGTGAGTCGGCACAGGAGGCCCCGCGTCGCCCGCTGGCGCCATGCCGCGCTGCAACGCGGCGCGGGCCCGTTTGAGGGCACTGTTCACCGATTCGACTGTGCTGTCGAGCATTTCGGCAACTTCGTTGGCGTGGTATCCGAGCACCTCGCGCAGGATGAGCACGGCGCGCTGACGAGCGGGCGGCAGCTGCAGCGCGGTCACGAAGGCGACAAGGCGGTGTTTGTGACCGGGGCCAACCGCGGAATCGGTCAGGCACTGGTCCACGAGGCCCTGAACAGAGGCGCGCGGCGCGTGTACGCCGCGGCGCGCCGGCCCGGGACGCACCCGGATGCCCGTGCCACGCCGTTGACCCTGGACGTGACCGATGCCGCGCAGATCCAGCGCGCAGTCGACCAGGTCAAGGCTCTCGACATTCTGGTCAACAACGCGGGCGTCGCCGATTACGACGACCTCAGCGACCGATCGGTGCTGGAGCGCCATCTCGCGGTGAACCTGGTCGGCACCTTTGACGTGACGCAGGCGTTCCTGCCGTTGCTGATGCGGTCGCGCGGAGCCGTCGTCAACAACCTGTCGGTCAACGCGGTCGCGCCGTTGCCGGTCATCCCCGCGTATTCGATCTCCAAGGCGGCCGCGTTCAACCTGACGCAGTCGTTGCGCGTCCTGCTGGCCGGGCGCGGCGTTCGGGTCCACGCCGTGCTGACCGGCCCGGTGGACACCGACATGACCCGCGGCTTCGACATCCCCAAGGCCGCCCCAAAGTCGTTGGCGAGAGCCATCTTTGACGGGGTACAGCGCGCAGAAGACGAGATATTCCCGGATCCGATGTCGGAGTCGGTGGCCCATAGCTGGCGCATCGGTGCGGCCAAAATGCTCGAGCGCCAATACGCGGAATTGCTGGATCCCCAGCCGGTCCAGTAGCAGAAGAGAGCACAACGATGAGTGACCTATCCGGCACGACGGCCGTGGTGGTGGGGCAAGCCGCGGCTTGGGACGCGGGATCGCTGGTGCGTTCGCCGACGCGGGCGCCCAGGTGGTTGCCGTCGCCAGGAATGACCGGGCGCTTACCGAGCTATCGCAGACAAGCCCGAACATTCGCGTCGAGGTCGCCGACGCGGCCGACGCGACGCTGGCATGCAGCCTGCTGGACCGCTACCGGCCACACAGTCTGGTCCTGGTCGCGGGAGCCGCCCGGTGATGCGTCCGCTGCACCACCAGACGTGGGAGACCTTTTCGGTCAACTGGCATACCGACGTCAAGATCGCGTTCATCTGGCTGCGTGAAGCGCTGCTGCAGCCGCTGCCGCCGGGCAGCCGGGTGGTGGTGGTCAGCAGCGGAGCGGCCATCAACGGGTCACCGGCCAGTGGAGGCTACGCGGGGGCCAAGGCCACCCAGCGGTTCATCGCCGGATACGCCCAGGAGGAGGCCCGCCGGGCTGACCTGGACATCAGCATCACGACGGTGCTGCCCCGGATGACCCCGTTCGGTGACGTCGGCCGCCGCGGGATCCGGGCGTACGCGGCCCGCAGCGGCCAGCCCGAAGCGGCCTTCGTGCGGCAACTGGGGAACGTGTTGACCCCGGAGATCGCCGGTTCGGCCCTGGTGGGCCTCGTCGTGGCGGACCCGTCGACCGTTGCGCCGGCCTACCTGCTCACCGGCGCCGGGCTGACGCCGGCGCCCTGAACTTTTCCAGATCCACACCACTGCCGCCGCGGCGGCGAAAGGAGAACACCCATGTTGCTCGACGACAAGAACGCGGTCATCTACGGGGCCGGCGGAGCCGTGGGAAGCACGGTGGCCCGCGCGTTCGCCCGCGAGGGGGCCCGCGTCTTTGTGACCGGACGTCACCTCGACGGTATCGACGCGCTCGCCAACGAGATTCGCGCTGCCGGCGGGTCGGCGCAAGCGGCTCGGGTCGACGCGCTCGACGAGCGGGCGGTGACCAGCCACCTCGACGCCGTCGTCGACGAGGCGGCGACGATCGATATTTCGTTCAACGCCATCGGTATTCCGCAACAGGGCATGCAGGGGATCCCGCTCACCGACCTGGCGGTGGAGAGCTTCTCGCTGCCGATCACCACCTATGCGCGGGCGCACTTTGTGACCGGTCGAGCCGCCGCCCGGCACATGATCGACCAGAAATCGGGCGTGGTCTTGATGCACACCCCGGAACCGGCGCGGTTGGGCATACCGCTGCTGGGCGGCATGAGCCCGGCCTGGGCGGCCATGGAAGCGCTCAACCGTGCCTTTTCGGCGGAGTGGGCGTCCTATGGGGTGCGTGCGGTGTGCCTGCGAACCACGGGCATCGAGAAAACCCCGACGATCGACGTCGTCTTCGGATTGCACGCCAACGCTTATCACGTCACCAGCGAGGAATTCGCGGCGACCATGGCCGCCAATAGCCATCGCAAACGCGCAACTACCCTGGCCGAACTCGCGCAGGCGGCGGTGTTCCTGGCTTCCGACCATGCCGCCGCAATGACCGGTACGGTTGCCAACCTGACTGGCGGAGTCATCGTCGACTAGGGTCGAATTGCTTTGTTAATGACTGACTTTCACGCATTGGATGCCGTTGCAGCGGGCCGCGTCACCGACGCCGACCTCGGATTGCCCACGCGTTGTGCCGGTTGGAGCGTCAAAGATCTGATCGCTCATATGAACGACGAATACGAGGCGATCCTCAAGCCGCTGTTGGGCACTGTCGCAATCGATTCCGACGTCCGCACGGCGTTCGACCGATCGGCTGGTGGCAGCGCGGGGTCCGGCGTAGCGCACTGTAGCAGAATATGCTACGATTCGCTACGTGGCGAAGACAATCCCCCAGCGCGACCTCCGCAACAACAATGCCAAGGTGATCGATGAGGTGGCCGCGGGTGAGACGTTCGTGGTGACGCGCAACGGCGAACCGGTGGCCGAACTTCGCCCGCTGCGGGCCGTCCGCCGCAGATTCATCACTCGCGACGAAGTCGCCGCACTGGCCAGCACAGCGGTGCGCATTGATCATCGTCAGTTCCGTGCCGACCTCGACCGGTTGATCGACCAGGGTCTGTGAGGTGACCTCCGGCTTGTTGGACACGTCGGTCGTCGTCGACTGGCACGACCCGGCGATCGTTGCCGCACTGCCCGACGAGATGGCGATTTCGGCCATTACGGTTGCCGAGTTGGCCGCCGGTCCGCTGCTGGCGACGACGCCGATCGAGGCGGCCAGACGCCAGGCCCGGTTGCAAGAGGTGGAATCGCGGCTGGAGCCGCTTCCGTTCGACGGGGCCGCCGTGCGCAGCTACGGGCTCATCGTTGCCGCCGTGGTGCACGAAGGACGAAAGCCGCGAAGCCGGTTCGCGGACCTGCTCATTGGCGCGACGGCGCACGCCAATGGCCTAGATCTCTACAGTCGAAACGCCGAGGACTTCGCGGGGCTGGAGAAGCTGATCCGCGTCGTGGCGGTGTGACTACCGATGCAGTAGGTTGGGTTGCCCTGCGCCGGCGGTGGTTTGGCGGCCCGACGACCAGGACGCGACCACGCCGAACCGGGATGGTCTTGCGTTTGGCGATCCCTGTCGTCGTCTGCTGTCGTCTTCCGTCGTGCATCAGGACGCGCCGAACACCGTGGGAAAGGTTCAGCTAGGTTTAGTCAGTTAAGACGTCCCCCGCCCTCGTAGCTCAGGGGATAGAGCACGGCTCTCCTAAAGCCGGTGTCGCAGGTTCGAATCCTGCCGGGGGCACGAAGATGTTTTTGCAATTCAGGGGCGGTATTGAGGCCGGGGTCAGAATGCCGGTCCGAATGCCGTGCGCTCCGTTGGCGGCGTGGTATGCGGTCAGCAAATTCCGCCCCGAGGTGTGTGCATAGTTGTGACATAAGTCCAAGCACCATCTGGTCAAGCGGGATGTGGGCTACGTTGGCCCTGGTGCAACCGGCGGTGTGCCCAGATCGCTGCTGCGATCAGGTGCGGCGGCAGCGAACGCTTGGATAAGCCCGAGTTGCATTCAGCGCACATGGTGGCCAGGTTCTCGTCACTGGTCAGGTCGGCGTCCGACAGACCCGCCACGTGGCCGTCATGGACGGAAACGAGATGACCCACTTCCAGGGGAACGTCGCTGCGATGGCACATGACGCAGGCGAAGTTGTCGCGCAAGAAGATTCGGCTGCGCTGCCGTGGCCTGGTACCCGGCCTAGTGCTCAGCGATCGACGTTCCCGCCCTGTCTCGGACCGTGGCGCGTTGTAGCAATACCCTTGGCACTGGGCGCATCTCACGATGTCTTGACCGTTGCGCGTGGTGATGGTGCCGTTTGGGCAGCCGCACCTCGGACACGGCTCGCGTATCGCGTGTTGTTCGCATTGGTCCGCCGAGGTGGTCATGCCTAGAAAGCTACGACCGACTAGACACCGCACAAGGACGTCGTGTGGATGAATCGGTCAATAACCTGGGGATGAGCCGACCCGGTCTGTGAATGATCATGTGGACAAAGCTGTGGAAGACACACCCGGCAGGGCAGTTATCGAAGTTAATCCGCTGGTAGTCGGTTTCAGGGTTGGCTGCAACCGCCCGGGCTCGAAATTGCACCGGCGTGTCGTCCAGGCGTTGGCGCTTTCGGGCGTGTTGTCGGGACCTGTGGCCCGTCGGTGGCCAGCCACTGCGAGGCGACGACGCGCCCGCCCAGCCGCACCCAGCTCACCGCCACCCTGGGCCGGTGACGTCGCCAGCCGCGGGCAGCTCGCACAACTCCCCCGACCGCCCGCGGCCAACCACGTCCTTCTCAAAGATCCGTATTACGGTTTACAATGAGTCGCATTACGGATCGCACTTCATACGTGACAGGCAGGAGGTGACACGCTCGGATCGGGTTGGCTACGCGAGCTGGCAAACCCATCATCCGCCTACCGCAAGCGGGGCGAGTGACTTGTAACGCCCATTGACCGCGGGCCGAACAACTGGAAGCGGCCCCCCGAGAAGGAGCTCGCCCCGCCCTTTTCTGGAATCGGCAATGACCGTTCGCAAACGAGAAGACAGGAGTTTCACGTGACAGATCGCACAATCCGGCTCAAGCCGATCGGCGCCGGACTGGGCGTGGCCAGCATCGGCGTCGCAGCCGCGGCCCTCATGAGCTACGGGATGACCGGCACCTCGAGTGCGGACACCGACTTCAAACAGGCTCCCGCAACCATCACGGCAACCGAGGGCACGGACACCGTGACCGCCACCGTCGACGTAACCACCCCGACCACGCCGCCGCCCACGCTGACCACGCTCCAGTCGCCGTCTTCAGCACCCCCGTTGCCGCCCGCCCCGCCGGCTCCGTAGTTACCGCGCGGGGGGCCGAGACACTGCCGTGCTGTCCAAAAACGCACGGCAAACAGCAGCCATCCTCATCACCTCGCCGCGCTGCGCGATCACTCCTGACCGGTTACGCTGCCGCAGGCCCCCCTTGGTGGGCGGTCGGCGAGGAGGAAAGCCGGGTGACTGTGAGTGAGGGTCTGCCGCCCGACGGTTTCCCAAGAACGTACCTGCGCAGGGTGGTTGCGGCGTCCATGGCCGGCACCGTCGTCGAATGGTATGAGTTCTTCCTCTACGGCACCGCCGCGACGCTGGTGTTCAGCAAGGTGTTCTTCGCCCAGAGCGGCAATGACCTGGACGCCATCCTCGCTGCCTTCGTGACCTATGCCGTGGGCTTCGCCGCCCGCCCGCTCGGTGGCATCGTCTTCGGTCAATTGGGGGACCGGTTCGGACGCAAGAAGCTGCTGCAGCTGAGCCTGTTGCTGGTGGGCGCCGCCACGTTCCTCATGGGCTGCCTGCCGACCTTCACCCAGATCGGCTACTGGGCTCCCGCGCTGCTGGTGACGCTGCGGTTCATCCAAGGTTTCGCCGTCGGCGGCGAATGGGGCGGTGCGGTGCTGCTCGTCGCCGAGCACAGCCCCAATGCCAGCCGTGGCTTCTGGGCGAGCTGGCCGCAGGCCGGAGTCCCCGGCGGCAACATGCTGGCCACCGTGGTGCTGCTGGTCCTCACGTCCACATTGTCGGATGCAGCGTTCCTGAGCTGGGGCTGGCGCGTGGCGTTCTGGTTGTCGGCGGTTGTCGTCCTGATCGGCTACTACATCCGCACCAAGGTCACCGACGCACCGATCTTCCTGGCGGCGCAACAGCAAAGCGAGCGCGCCAACGCCGCGTCTTTCGGCCTCACCGAGGTGTTAAAGCGTTACCCGCGTGCCGTTTTCACCGCGATGGGGATGCGCTTCGGGGAGAACGCCATGTACTACCTGGTGGTCACTTTCTCCATCACCTATCTCAAGGTGCATGCGCACGCCAACACCGTGGCCATCCTGTGGTGGCTCCTGGCCGCCCATGCCGCACACTTCGTCGTCATCCCACTGGCCGGACATCTCAGTGACCGATTCGGCAGGCGCCCAATCTATTTCGTCGGTACGGTCACCGCCGCCACGTGGGGTTTCTTCGCTTTTCCGATGATGGACAGCGGTCGCAACGCAATCATCGTGTCAGCCGTGGTTATCGGATTGGTCTTCCATGGCCTGATGTATGCAACCCAGCCCGCAGCCATGGCCGAGATGTTCCCGACCCGGATGCGCTATTCCGGAGTCTCGCTGGGTTATCAGGTCACCTCCATCGTGGCCGGTTCGCTGGCGCCGATCATTGCCGTTCGCCTGCTCGACACCTACAAGTCCGCCACACCCATTGCCTGGTACCTGGCGGCTGCCGCCTCGGTCAGCGCCCTGGCCGTCCTCGTGGCCCGCGAGACCAACGGCGTTGACCTGGCCGACGTCGATCGCGCCGACGCCCAGCGGCTGTTTGCCGAACGAAATCCCGTGCTACCGCAGGAGCATCACCACGGACCCGAGCCGATCGCCCTCGTCGCCGACACCGAATAGCGCTCGAATAGCGCTCGACTAGCACAAGCCTCCCTATCCATCAGCTATGGATCTCGGCCAAACCGGGGTTCAGCGAGCACCCGACGAAGTACTCTGCAGCTACGGAGTGCCTTCCTGCGCGGTTTGCGGGGCACCTGCCCATCTAATTCACCTATCGGACAGGCAATCCGGCGCTTCTGCGAGTTAGGAGAATGTGATGACGTTTGTGGTCACCCAGCCGGAGACACTAGCGGCGGCGGCCGGGAATTTGCAGGAGATCGGATCGGCAGTCAGCGCTCAAAACGTCGCCGCGTCGGCCCACACGACAAGCGTCGCCCCCGCGGCGGCCGACCAGGTGTCGGCGCTGACGGCAGCGCGGTTCAGCGCACACGCGCAGCTGTACCAGGCGATCAGTACCCAGGCTGCCGCGATTCACCAGGCCTTCGTTGCCGCCCTGGCCGCCAGTGCCAACTCATATGAGGCGACCGAGGCCGCCAATGCCATCGCGGCCGGTTAGCCCGGCCAAGACTGGCCAAGAAGGGTGTTAGCCACGGACTTCGGTGCGCTGCCGCCGGAGGTGAATTCCGCCTTGTTGTACGAGGGTCCAGGGTCTGGACCCATGCTGACGGCCGCCACCGCGTGGGAAAGCCTTACCGCGGTGTTGAACTCCGCAGCGGTTTCCTATGCCTCGGTGGTCTCGGCGCTGACGCTCGAGTCGTGGCTGGGTCCCGCGTCGGCATCGATGGCAGCTGCGGCCGCGCCCTATGCGGAATGGTTGAGCGCCGCGGCGGAGCAGGCCCGGCAGACCGCCGCCCAAGCATCGGCAGCGGCGGCGGCATACGAAACGGCGCGGGCCGCAGCGGTGCCGCCGCCGGTGATCGCTGCCAATCGCAGCCAATTGGCGTTGCTGGTCACGACGAACACCTTCGGCCAAAACACCCCGGCGATCGAGACCATCCAGGCCGACTATGCCGAGATGTGGGCGCAGGACGCCGCCGTCATGTACCAGTACGCCGAAGCGTCCGAGACCGCGTCGACGCTGATGCCCTTCAGCCAACCGGCGCACACCGCCGACCCGACGGCGTCGGCGTCCCAGGCCGCACAGGTCCCCGGGGGTGCCGACGCGTCAGCCGTCGCGGGACCGGCAGCGTCCATCGGTCCCGAAACGCTGCAACTACTCGCGGCGGCCGCGTCGTCTCCGCTGACGTCACAGCTGCCCGCGCCGGCGGCCAGCATCACCATCCCCACCCCGATCGGGGAGCTGGATGTGCTGGCCCTCTACATCGCGGCCATCGGGACTACCAGCCTGTCCCTATCAGTGGTGAACACCGCGAGACCGTGGTACTACGGCTACAACGGATTTCGTCCCGCCCCGAGCCCCGGCGCTATACAACCCACGCAGGGTGAGCCCATCAGTTCGGAGCGCGAGGTGTTGGCGTCGTCGCAGCGAAGCGTCGCTGGCGCACCCGTGTCCGCGGGTACCGGCCAGGCGGCCCTGGTAGGGGGGTTGTCGGTGCCGCACGGCTGGACCATGGCCGCCCCAGAGATCAAGCTGGCGGTCGAGTCGCTGCCCAGCGCCGGCCTGACCGCCGCACCCACAGACCTGGGAGGGGCTCCGGTGGGCCTGCTGAGCGGGATGGCGCTGGCGGGTTTGGCCGGACGCGGCGCCGGCGGCACGGGGCCACGCGTCCCCAACGAAGCTGCCGCGGAGGAGGACGGGGAACCCAGGCGCAAACCCACCGTCGTGGTGATCCAGCAGCCGCCGCCCGCCGGAGGAACACCGGGCAACCGTCCGCACTAGCTGAGCCGGCGGTACTGCTGCACCCGCGATCTGCGGAGTTGCAGCAGCTCAGCACCATTCGTCGAGTCTTGAGGCCCGTGTTGGCGAAGATGTTTGTCAATCGCCGCCGATGGCAATGTCCCACAAGAGGGGGGCGTATCGGCCGGCCTTTACGCCTTCCCAGGTCCCGTCGGTTCAGCCCGAGAGCCGATGGGGCCGCCCACCTCACGGGCGGGGTTGCGCGGCTCACCGATATCACCGAAGGCACGCACCAACCTGGGGTACCGTGCCGCATATGGACGGCACTGCAGGCGTGTGGATTCTCGGCGGCTACCAAAGCGATTTCGCTCGCAACCTCACCAAGGAACGCCGTGACTTTGCCGACCTGACGGCAGAGGTCGTCGCCGGCACGCTGACTGAAGCCCGGGTCGACGCCGCCGACATTGCCGCTACCGGCGTCGTCCATGTCGCTAATGCCTTCGGCGAGATGTTCGCCGCTCAGGGCCATCTGGGAGCGATGCCGGCGACCATGTGTGACGGCCTCTGGGACACCCCGGCCTCCCGGCATGAGGCCGCGTGCGCGTCCGGCAGCGTGGCCACACTGGCGGCGATGGCCGACCTACGCTCAGGCGCATACGACAGCGCGCTCGTCGTCGGCCTCGAATTGGAAAAGACCGTGCCCGGTGACACCGCGGCGCAATACTTGGGCGCGGCGGCGTGGACCGGCCACGAGGGTGCCGAGGCGCGTTACCTGTGGCCTTCGATGTTCGCCGAAGTCGCCGACGAATACGACCGGCGCTACGGCTTGGACGACACGCACCTGCGGGCCATCGCCGCGGTCAACTACGCCAACGCCCGCCGCAATCCCAACGCCCAGACTCGGGGCTGGACGATTCCCGACCCGATCACCGACGACGACACCACCAACCCGATCACCGAAGGACGGCTGCGCCGCCTGGACTGCAGCCAGATGACCGATGGCGGCGCGGGAGTGGTGCTGGTCAACGACGCCTATCTGCGGGCCCATCCCGACGCACGCCCGATCGGCCGGATCGACGGCTGGGGGCATCGCACCGTCGGGCTGGGTTTGCGCCAGAAGCTCGAGCGCGCCGCTCACGACCCCTACGTGCTGCCCCATGTGCGGTCGGCCGTGCTCGACGCATTGCGCCGTGCACAGGTGAGCCTCGACGACGTCGACGGGTTCGAGGTGCACGACTGCTTCACCCCCAGCGAGTACCTGGCCATCGACCACATCGGACTGACCGGCCCGGGCGAATCCTGGAAAGCCATCGAAAACGGCGAGATCGAGATCGGCGGGCGGCTTCCGATCAACCCCAGCGGTGGACTCATCGGCGGCGGACATCCGGTCGGGGCCTCCGGCGTGCGGATGCTTCTCGACGCGGCCAAGCAGGTCAGCGGCACGGCCGGTGACTATCAGGTCGAGGGCGCACGAAGATTCGGCACCCTGAACTTCGGCGGCAGCACCGCTACCACCGTCAGTTTCGTCGTGAGCACTGGCGAAGGGGCATGACATGAATGTCGAGATCGTCGGCAAATACCTGTCCACCCTGCCCGAGGATGACGACCACCCCTATCGCACCGGTCCGTGGCGACCACAGACCACCGAGTGGGACGCCGACGCGCTGACCGCCGTCGAGGGCGAGATCCCCCGCGACCTGGACGGCATCTACCTGCGCAACACCGAGAACCCGCTGCATCCGGCGTTCAAGACCTACCACCCGTTCGACGGCGACGGCATGGTGCACGTCGTCGGCTTCCGCGACGGAAAGGCCTTCTACCGCAACCGTTTTGTCCAGACCGAGGGCTTCCTGGCCGAAAACGAGGCGGGTGGACCGCTGTGGCCGGGACTGGCCGAGCCGGTGCAATTCGCCAAGCGGGATACCGGCTGGGGGGCTCGCACCCTGATGAAGGACGCGTCGAGCACCGACGTCATCGTGCACCGCGGCATCGCGCTGACCAGCTTCTACCAGTGCGGCGACCTCTACCGGCTGGATCCCTACTCGGGCAACACCCTGGGCAAGGAGACCTGGAACGGGCACTTTCCGTCCGGCTGGGGCGTATCGGCTCATCCCAAGGTCGACGGCAAGACCGGCGAGCTGTTGTTCTTCAATTACAGCAAGCAAGACCCGTATATGCATTACGGCGTCGTCGACCAGAACAACGAGCTGGCACACTACGTCGACATCCCGCTGCCCGGCCCGCGATTGCCCCACGATATGGCGTTCACCGAAAACTATGCCATTCTCAACGATTTCCCGCTGTTCTGGGATCCCCGGCTGCTCGAGCACAACGTGCACCTGCCGCGCTTCTATCCGGACATGCCGTCGCGGTTCGCGGTGATCCCGCGCCGGGGATCTAGCGCCGATATCCGCTGGTTCGAGGCGGATCCGACGTTTGTGCTGCACTTCACCAACGCCTACGAAGACGGCGACGAGATCGTGCTCGACGGCTTCTACGAGGGCGACCCCCAGCCGCTGGACACCGGCGGGAGCAAATGGGAGAAGCTGTTTCGCTTCCTGGCCCTGGATCGCCTGCAAACCCGGCTGCACCGGTGGCGGCTCAACCTGGTCACCGGCGCGGTGAAAGAAGAACAGCTGTCGGAGTCCATCACCGAGTTCGGGACGATCAACGACGGCTACGCCACGCGCCAGTACCGCTACGCCTATGCCGCGACCGGCAAACCGGGCTGGTTCCTGTTCGACGGACTGGTCAAACACGACCTGCTCACCGGAAACCAGGAGGGCTACTCGTTCGGTGACGGTGTCTATGGAAGCGAAACCCAGATGGCGCCACGGGTTGGTGGCACCGCTGAGGACGACGGCTATCTGGTCACGCTCACCACCGACATGAACGACGACACCTCCTACTGCCTGGTCTTCGACGCGGCCCGCGTCGGTGACGGCCCGGTGTGCAAACTACAGCTGCCCGAACGTATTTCCAGCGGCACCCATTCGACGTGGGTACCCGGCGCCGAGTTGCGGCGCTGGCATCACGACGAGTCGTCGGCGGGCGCTGTCGGGCTGTGATGCTCGCGAGGCTGTAATACGGCAGGAAGACTTCGAGTGGCGGCCTCCGTTTACAGGCTCGGTGAAACGGAGGAGCAGTGAACAACAACAAGCGCCGCCGGATGACACACTGGCCCAAGGAGTTGGCATCGATCGGCTGTATCCGCTTCGCCCGTCGCTCCTCGAATTTCGAGGAGACGGTGCGCTTTTACCGTGACCTGGTCGGGCTTCCGCTCTACGAGACGTTCGCGGAAAGCTACGGGAGCAACGGTGCGATCTTCGGTCTGCCAAGCTGGAACCTCACCCTCGAGATTGTCGAGGCGGTCGACGACGTCGCCGTGGACCACCACGAACAGCTGTGCCTGTACTTCCCGGACAATGCGGCGCAGCAGGAGGCATTGGCACGGCTCCGGAAGGCTGGAGTCGAGCCCGCCGAGCAGCACCCGTACTGGGAAGCGATGGGAGCGGTCACCTTCCGCGACCCGGACGGCCGGGAAGTCGTGTTCGCGCCCTTCGTGTACGGGGTCAACGAGCCCGCCGACAGTTCCGCCTCGGGCACCCACGAGTTCCCGTCGAGCTGAGACCGTCAGCGCTTGCGCGGCGCGCGTTTTTTGCTGACCAGCGGAAGAGGTGAGTCGTCGCTGTTGACCCGCAACGTAACCCGGGGCAGTCGCTTACCCGGCTGTCTTCGCAGGGCGTAGTGCCACGCCGGCCCCTCTGTCAGCTGCCAGCCCCGCCAGCGGGCGACAAGGCATAGGACAGCGCCGACGACGGTGGCAACCACCGCCCCCACGGTGGCTTGCCCGCAGCGGGCGAAGAGCACCACCATAGCGCTGGCGATGACCGCACAGGTCGCGTAAAGCGTGTTACCGCCGAAGATCTGCGGAGTTCGGCGGACCGCGATATCACGCAGTGTCCCACCTCCCACTGCGGTGATGGTGCCCATCAGCAGTGCCGCCGCCCAGCCCAGACCTATCCCGAGTGTCTTTTGCGCTCCCGCGACCGCCCAGGTTCCCAGCGCGATCGCGTCGATAGCGGGGAACGCCAGGTTCCACGTGCGGCCGTACACCGGTACCAGAAAGGCCACGACGCCCCCGGCGATAGCCGTCACCAGATACAGGTAGTCGGTCAGCGCGACCGGAGGTCCGTGTTGCAACAGGGTGTCCCGGATCAGCCCGCCGCCCAGGCCAGACAGAATAGCCAACGCCGCAAACCCGATGGGGTCCAGACGTTCCTCGGTGGCGACAATGCCACCGAGCACCGCATTGCCGAAGACACCGGCGAGATCGATGACCCGGAATACTTCGCCGAGCGTCGGACTCACGGGGCATCGCTTTCAACACAGTCCGCCACGAATGGTGAAGTCTATTGCAGGGTCGCCGACACCACCGCCCAAAGCGAGCAAACCACCGCGCACGCGGCCGCTCCCGCACCCACGTACAGGCCGTACTCGGCCGACACCTGCGGGTTGACGTTGATCGTGTAGTACCAGATGGTGAGCGCGACGATGAGCAGCGAAACCAGTAGCGCGGCAATCGAAGACAGCTTGGCCGACAAATCCCGTCCCACCATCGCGCCGGCCACCAGCAACGTCGACGACAGCAACACGATCAGTTGGCCCGCGCCGAACCCCCGCGGCAGTGCCAGGTTGCCGTGAGTGCCGCCGATCGCGTTTGCCCAGCCTCCGCCGCCGACCGTCGTCGTCAACCACGGCAGCCACGTGCTGACCGACACGATTACGGCAAATAGCGCCACCAGCCAACCCGGGCGCAGCCGGCGAATCATGCATGCGAGCGTAATAGGGCCCCAACGCGCATCGAGTCACGCCACGCTTGTCTGCAACGAAGACAGATTGAAGGCGACGCCCGTCGGGTCGGTGGCCGCGGCAAGCCGCCCGTACGGGGTGTCCTCGGCCGCCCGCAGCACGGCTCCGCCGTTGTCGGTGATCAGCCGCAGTGTCTTGTCGACGTCGTGGGCGCCGAAGAAGGTGGTCCAGTTCGATGGCACGCCGTCGGGCAGACAACCGGAGCCATCCATGACGCCGAGTAATCGCTCGTCACCGAACCACGCTGTGGTGTAGCGGAATTCGTCGGTGTCAGAAACGTCTTCGGTCCGCCACCCGAGGACCTCGCGGTAGAAGTCGACGGCCGCACGGTGATCGCGGGTAGTCAGTTGATGCCAGACGGGTGAGCCGGCTTCACCGATCACCTCGAAGCCGCGATGCTCCAGCGGCTGCCACAAGCCGAAGACGGCACCCGTCGGATCGCTCGCCAGGCTCATGAAGCCCTTGGCGGGTACCTCCATGGGATCCAGGCAGACCGAGCCGCCCGCGGCGCCGGCCTTGGCGGCGGTCGCGGCGACGTCGGCGGTGTGGAAATAGATGGTCCAGGTGTCCGGCGACTGCCACTGCGGGTTGTTGGCCATCAGCCCGGCGACGGGATGACCGTCCTTGGCGGCATTGACGTATTCGCCGTACTCGGGTCCGGCGGATTCGAAGGTCCAGCCGAATACGGTGGCGTAGAAATCTTGGGCGCGGTCGACGTCTGATGTGGTCAAGTCGATCCAGCAGGGGGCGCCCAGTGGCGCGCCGTGACGGATGGGCATGATTCCTCCTTGCCGTGTGGTTTCACCGTTATGGACCGCGGTCGGCCCGGAAACTCATCGGCTGATAGGTCAGCTGTTCCGCGACGGGCGCCGTTGCGGGTCGGCGTCAGGCAGAGGCGAACACGTCGACGAAGTTCTGCAGGGATTCGCTGATGTCGCTGCGCAGCGCGGCGGCGACGATCATGCCGATCGGCCCGAACAGGGCGGGTCCGCCGAGGTGGACATCGAAGCTCACGACGGAGCCTTCGTCTTTGGGCGCGACCTTGGCCATGAGCTTGACTTTGACACCGCCGACTCCGTCGCCGTTGAGCGTCATGCCTTCCGGCGGCTTGTAGCGCACGATCGTCCATCTGATCCGGTTGGGCATCCCCTTGACCTCGACGATCGACTCGACAACCGCGCCCCTTTCCAGCGTCTCGGGCAACTTGCTGCGCCAGACCCGGTGAATCGTCAGCCACTCCCGGTAGCGGGACAGATTCGAGGCGTGCAGCCACGCCTCCTCCGGGGGCAACGGGACATCGATGGATCCGGAGAGTTTCGCCATGGCTTCAGTTCTGCTGGTCGCCCGTGTCGACAACTTTCTTGGCCTGCTCCTGCACCTTGTGGATGGCGTCGGAGTACTTGCCCTGCGTCTTGTCGTCGACGAATTTGCCCGCCTTGTCGATCACCGTCTCGACCTTGTCGGCGTTTTGTGACAGCAGGTCTTTTGCCTTGTCCATGATTCCCATGCGCAACCGTTTCCTTCCGCGGGGGATCCTTAACGTCTTGCAGGAACCCTACTTGCCGGTGCCGGTGGCACCCAAACCAGCTTCGGCCTGCGGTTATGGCACCGAGCCGCTGAGGAAGAGGCCGGAGAGCTGGCTGCCGATGTTGCCGAGACCCGAGACAACGCCGGCCAGCGCGAGGCCGAGACTGCTGGTGTTGTCGATGCCGGACAACGAGCCACCCAGGTTGGTGATGCCGGACAGCAGGCTGCCGCCGTAGTTCTCGAACCCCGAGCCCTCAGAGCCGACGTTCCAGAAGCCCGAGAGGGTGTCGCCGATATTGCCGAAGCCTGACGAACCACCTGCACCGGAGTTGAAGAAGCCCGACGACGGGCTACCGGTGGAGTTGCCGAAGCCGGGAACGGGCGACACGTGGAAGAGGGTGGCGGTAATGGGTCCGATGCCGGCAGCCAGAGCTGTGCCGAGCTGTGTGGTGTCGCCGCCGACCGTGAGGTCGAGCGGGATTGCGCCGATAGTGATTGGCTCAATGACGATCGGGCTCAGTTCAGAGTTCAAGGGGAGGGTCAACGTAATCGGGAGACCGTCTATAGGTATGTCGAAGCCGATATCGGTGTCCGGGATGCCGACGTGAATACTCGTTCCGCCCGAGTCCGCGTCAATAGCGAGCAACAGGTTCAGCGGAATTCCCGGGCCGTTTTCCCCGTGCAGGGTGAATTGATTGACGGTCAGGCCCGCGATCTGGCCGGTGATGGGGATGTCGAGTTTGCCGCCCAGGCCGAGGGTGAGGGGGATGTGGGGGATGGTGAGGGTGTAGTCGGCGGCGATGAGGCCCTGGCCGGTGCCGCGCCAGAAGAAGCCGTTGTTGGCGTCGCCGGAGATGAACGCGCCGGTGTTGATATCGCCGGTGTTGAACGCTCCGGTGTTGAGGTCACCGATGTTGAACCAGCCGGTATTGGTGTCGCCGGGGTTAAACGAGCCGGTATTGAAGGCACCGGCGTTAAACCCACCGGAGTTGAAGTCGCCGGCATTGGCCCACCCGGTATTGCCCAGCCCGGTGTTGAACACCCCGGTGTTGGTGCTCCCGGTGCTGGCGATCCCGGTGTTGAAACTGCCCGAGTTACCGACCCCGAAATTACCGGTGCCGGAGTTGAAGAACCCGATATTGTTGCTGCCCGAGTTGAACAACCCCACATTACCGGCACCACTGTTGAACCCGCCGAACCCGATCTGGTTATCCCCACTCAGCCCGATCCCAATATTATTGCTGCCCTGGTTCGCCAACCCGAAATTCCCGACACCGGTATTACCGAACCCGACGTTGAAACTGCCGGTATTACCCCACCCCCGGTTCCCATCCCCGGCATTGCCACCCCCCACATTCACATTACCGACGTTGCCGCCACCCACATTGTGATCACCAATGTTGCCCACCCCCACATTGGCATCACCCACATTGGCCCCACCCACATTGTGATCACCCACATTGCCGCCACCCAGGTTGAAATCACCCACATTGGCATGACCCAGGTTCAACCCACCCTGATTACCCAAACCAAGATTGAACACACTCGGCCCACCCGGACCCGCCGAGAACAACCCCGCCAGCTGCTCCCCCACATTCCCCACACCCGAACCCATGCTCGGAACCGTGTTAAACCACCCCGACACCCCATCACCGAGGTTCAACACCCCCGAACCCAACACCCCCACATTCCCCACACCCGAATACCCACCAAAATTCCACCACCCCGAACCCCCACCCACATTCCCAAACCCCGACGCACCACCAACACCACTATTAAAGAACCCCGACGACGGCACACCCGTCGAATTCCCCACCCCCGGCCCCGCCGCCACCTGCAACACCGGAATCACCACCGGACCCAGCGCCGGACCCGAAAAACCCAACTGCAACGACTCACCCGGACCCCCGAGGGTTAGGTTCAACGACGGCCCGGTAATCGTGATCTGGTCGGACACAATCGGCCCAATAGTGCCCGTCAGACTATTCCCGCCGGTCCCGGTCAGATGCAACACCGGGATGGTGAATGGGTCCACCACGATGTCGCCGAGGTGGCCGGTGATGGGGATGTTGAGGGGGACGTTGACGCCCAGGTTCAGTGCGATCGCCGGGATGGTCAGGGTGTAGTCGAAGCCGGCGTGGCCTTGGCCGTCACCGCGCCAGAAGAAGCCGTTGTTGAGGTTGCCCTGGTTGAACCCGCCGGTGTTGACATCACCGGTATTGCCGATCCCGGTGTTCACATCCCCGGGGTTAAACCAGCCGGTGTTGGTGTCCCCGGCATTCCACGAGCCGGTGTTGGAGGCCCCCACATTGAAACTGCCCGAGTTGTAGGAACCCGCATTACCCACCCCGGTGTTGAGCAACCCGGTGTTAAACACCCCGGTGTTCAACCGACCCGGGTTGAACAACCCCGTATTGAGCTCACCGGAGTTGCCCACCCCCCAGTTCCCGGTCCCGGAGTTGAACAACCCCACATTGCCGGCACCCGAGTTGAACAACCCCACATTGGCGCTACCGGAATTCCAGCCCCCGAACCCGACCTGACCATCACCGGTCAACCCGATCCCAATATTATGGCTACCCGTGTTCCCGAACCCGATATTACCGATCCCGGTATTCCCGAAACCAAAGTTGTAGTCCCCGGCATTCCCCAACCCGACATTGTACGACCCCAGATTCCCCGGCCCGAAGTTATACAATCCGATATTCCCCGACCCCACATTGAAACTCCCCAGGTTCCCCGACCCAAAATTCAAACTCCCCAGATTCCCGAACCCCACATTACTACCACCCACATTCCCCGCACCCACATTCCCATCACCCACACTCCCAAACCCAACATTGCCCACCCCCACATCCGCCAACCCCGCATTAAAAATACTCACCCGGTCGGCGCCCTGGAAGAACAATCCCGACACGTTGTCCCCGACATTACCCACACCCGAGGTCGACAGACCCAACATATTGCTGTTGTTGATCCCCGACAGCAGCTCACCCTTGTTGATGAAACCCGACACCAGATTACCCAAATTCTGATAACCCGAACTCAGCGACGCAACATTCCACCAACCCGACACGCCACTACCACTATTGCCGAAACCCGATCCGCCACCCACACCAGAATTAAAGAAACCCGACGACGGCACACCCGTAATGTTCCCAAAACCCGGAGCCGCCGCCAGCTGGAACACCGGAATCGTCACCGGCCCAATACCACCCGCCACATCCGCCGACAACGACGTCGTATCACCGCCCACGACAACATTGTTAAACGTAATCGGATTAATGGTGATCTGCGGAATAGTGATTGCACCTATTTGATCACCAATGTCCACTCCGATGGAAATCGGCAGGGACGGTAGGTCGAAGCTGAAACCTAGGTCGGTGCCCGGGATGTTGAAGTGGATGGTGGTGCCACCGGTGGAGCCGAGGAGGGTGAAGTGGGCATTCACCGGTATGCCGGTGGTGCTGCCCCCAATGCCGTGCAGGGTGATGGGGTTGACGGTCAGGCCCGCGATCTGGCCGGTGATGGGGATGTCGAGTTTGCCGCCCAGGCCGAGGGTGAGGGGGATGTGGGGGATGGTGAGGGTGTAGTCGGCGGCGATGAGGCCCTGGCCGGTGCCGCGCCAGAAGAAGCCGTTGTTGGCGTCGCCGGAGATGAACGCGCCGGTGTTGATATCGCCGGTGTTGAACGCTCCGGTGTTGAGGTCACCGATGTTGAACCAGCCGGTATTGGTGTCGCCGGGGTTAAACGAGCCGGTATTGAAGGCACCGGCGTTAAACCCACCCGAATTGAAGTCGCCGGCATTGGCCCACCCGGTATTGCCCAGCCCGGTGTTGAACACCCCGGTGTTGGTGCTCCCGGTGCTGGCGATCCCGGTGTTGAAACTGCCCGAGTTACCGACCCCGAAATTACCGGTGCCGGAGTTGAAGAACCCGATATTGTTGCTGCCCGAGTTGAACAACCCCACATTACCGGCACCACTGTTGAACCCGCCGAACCCGATCTGGTTATCCCCACTCAGCCCGATCCCAATATTATTGCTGCCCTGGTTCGCCAACCCGAAATTCCCGACACCGGTATTACCGAACCCGACGTTGAAACTGCCGGTATTACCCCACCCCCGGTTCCCATCCCCGGCATTGCTACCCCCCACATTCACATTACCGACGTTGCCGCCACCCACATTGTGATCACCAATGTTGCCCACCCCCACATTGGCATCACCCACATTGGCCCCACCCACATTGTGATCACCCACATTGCCGCCACCCAGGTTGAAATCACCCACATTGGCATGACCCAGGTTCAACCCACCCTGATTACCCAAACCAAGATTGAACACACTCGGCCCACCCGGACCCGCCGAGAACAACCCCGCCAGCTGCTCCCCCACATTCCCCACACCCGAACCCATGCTCGGAACCGTGTTAAACCACCCCGACACCCCATCACCGAGGTTCAACACCCCCGAACCCAACACCCCCACATTCCCCACACCCGAATACCCACCAAAATTCCACCACCCCGAACCCCCACCCACATTCCCAAACCCCGACGCACCACCAACACCACTATTAAAGAACCCCGACGACGGCACACCCGTCGAATTCCCCACCCCCGGCCCCGCCGCCACCTGCAACACCGGAATCACCACCGGACCCAGCGCCGGACCCGAAATATCCAACTGCAACGACTCACCCGGACCCCCAACATGCAAATCCAATGACGGACCCGTAATCGTGATCGGATCCACCACAATCGGCCCAATCGTGCCGGTCAAATTACTACCGTTCAGATGCAAGGTCGGGATCGTGAAGCTGCCGATCACGATGTCGCCGAGGTGGCCGGTGATGGGGATGTTGAGGGGGACGTTGACGCCCAGGTTCAGTGCGATCGCCGGGATGGTCAGGGTGTAGTCGAAGCCGGCGTGGCCTTGGCCGTCACCGCGCCAGAAGAAGCCGTTGTTGAGGTTGCCCTGGTTGAACCCGCCGGTGTTGACATCACCGGTATTGCCGATCCCGGTGTTCACATCCCCGGGGTTAAACCAGCCCGTGTTGGTGTCCCCGGCATTCCACGAGCCGGTGTTGGAGGCCCCCACATTGAAACTGCCCGAGTTGTAGGAACCCGCATTACCCACCCCGGTGTTGAGCAACCCGGTGTTAAACACCCCGGTGTTCAACCGACCCGGGTTGAACAACCCCGTATTGAGCTCACCGGAGTTGCCCACCCCCCAGTTCCCGGTCCCGGAGTTGAACAACCCCACATTGCCGGCACCCGAGTTGAACAACCCCACATTGGCGCTACCGGAATTCCAGCCCCCGAACCCGACCTGACCATCACCGGTCAACCCGATCCCAATATTATGGCTACCCGTGTTCCCGAACCCGATATTACCGATCCCGGTATTCCCGAAACCAAAGTTGTAGTCCCCGGCATTCCCCAACCCGACATTGTACGACCCCAGATTCCCCGGCCCGAAGTTATACAATCCGATATTCCCCGACCCCACATTGAAACTCCCCAGGTTCCCCGACCCAAAATTCAAACTCCCCAGATTCCCGAACCCCACATTACTACCACCCACATTCCCCGCACCCACATTCCCATCACCCACACTCCCAAACCCAACATTGCCCACCCCCACATCCGCCAACCCCGCATTAAAAATACTCACCCGGTCGGCGCCCTGGAAGAACAATCCCGACACGTTGTCCCCGACATTACCCACACCCGAGGTCGACAGACCCAACATATTGCTGTTGTTGATCCCCGACAGCAGCTCACCCTTGTTGATGAAACCCGACACCAGATTACCCAAATTCTGATAACCCGAACTCAGCGACGCAACATTCCACCAACCCGACACGCCACTACCACTATTGCCGAAACCCGATCCGCCACCCACACCAGAATTAAAGAAACCCGACGACGGCACACCCGTAATGTTCCCAAAACCCGGAGCCGCCGCCAGCTGGAACACCGGAATCGTCACCGGCCCAATACCACCCGCCACATCCGCCGACAACGACGTCGTGTTATTGCCCACCATAACATTGTTAAACGTAATCGGATTAATGGTGATTGGCGGGACGAGGATTGCGCCTATCTGATTGTCGACAGTTATGCCCAAACTGATCGGCAGGGCCGGTAGCGGTATGGTGACGTCCTTGTCGATCACCGGGATGTGGACTTGGACGCCGATCTCATCGGTCTGTTGTCCAAGCACGTTGAGCTGGAGGTTCAGCGGTATGCCGGTATTGCTGTCGCCGATCCCATGCACCATGAAAGACTGCACGGTCATTCCGGTGATGGAGCCGGTGATGGGCAATTCGAAGAAGCCGCCTCCGCCGAGGGTGAGGGGGATGTGGGGGATGGTGAGGGTGTAGTCGGCGGCGATGAGGCCCTGGCCGGTGCCGCGCCAGAAGAAGCCGTTGTTGGCGTCGCCGGAGATGAACGCGCCGGTGTTGATATCGCCGGTGTTGAACGCTCCGGTGTTGAGGTCACCGATGTTGAACCAGCCGGTATTGGTGTCGCCGGGGTTAAACGAGCCGGTATTGAAGGCACCGGCGTTAAACCCACCGGAGTTGAAGTCGCCGGCATTGGCCCACCCGGTATTGCCCAGCCCGGTGTTGAACACCCCGGTGTTGGTGCTCCCGGTGCTGGCGATCCCGGTGTTGAAACTGCCCGAGTTACCGACCCCGAAATTACCGGTGCCGGAGTTGAAGAACCCGATATTGTTGCTGCCCGAGTTGAACAACCCCACATTACCGGCACCACTGTTGAACCCGCCGAACCCGATCTGGTTATCCCCACTCAGCCCGATCCCAATATTATTGCTGCCCTGGTTCGCCAACCCGAAATTCCCGACACCGGTATTACCGAACCCGACGTTGAAACTGCCGGTATTACCCCACCCCCGGTTCCCATCCCCGGCATTGCCACCCCCCACATTCACATTACCGACGTTGCCGCCACCCACATTGTGATCACCAATGTTGCCCACCCCCACATTGGCATCACCCACATTGGCCCCACCCACATTGTGATCACCCACATTGCCGCCACCCAGGTTGAAATCACCCACATTGGCATGACCCAGGTTCAACCCACCCTGATTACCCAAACCAAGATTGAACACACTCGGCCCACCCGGACCCGCCGAGAACAACCCCGCCAGCTGCTCCCCCACATTCCCCACACCCGAACCCATGCTCGGAATCGTGTTAAACCACCCCGACACCCCATCACCGAGGTTCAACACCCCCGAACCCAACACCCCCACATTCCCCACACCCGAAGACCGGCCAAAATTCCACCACCCCGAACCCCCACCCACATTCCCAAACCCCGACGCACCACCAACACCACTATTAAAGAACCCCGACGACGGCACACCCGTCGAATTCCCCACCCCCGGCCCCGCCGCCACCTGCAACACCGGAATCACCACCGGACCGACACCCGGACCCGAAAAACCCAACTGCAACGACTGCCCGCCGCCGACGGTCAGATTCAATGACGGACCCGTAATCGTGATCGGATCCACCACAATCGGCCCAATAGTGCCGAACAGCGCATCCCCGGTCAGATGCAAGGTCGGGATCGTGAAGCCCGGAACGGTGATTTCGGGGGGCCCGCCGTTGACGATGGTTCCGATGGTGCCGGTCACGGGAATACCGAGCGGGACGTCGGCGCCTAGGTTCAGCCCGATCGCCGGGATGGTCAGGGTGTAGTCGAAGCCGGCGTGGCCTTGGCCGTCACCGCGCCAGAAGAAGCCGTTGTTGAGGTTGCCCTGGTTGAACCCGCCGGTGTTGACATCACCGGTATTGCCGATCCCGGTGTTCACATCCCCGGGGTTAAACCAGCCCGTGTTGGTGTCCCCGGCATTCCACGAGCCGGTGTTGGAGGCCCCCACATTGAAACTGCCCGAGTTGTAGGAACCCGCATTACCCACCCCGGTGTTGAGCAACCCGGTGTTAAACACCCCGGTGTTCAACCGACCCGGGTTGAACAACCCCGTATTGAGCTCACCGGAGTTGCCCACCCCCCAGTTCCCGGTCCCGGAGTTGAACAACCCCACATTGCCGATACCCGAGTTGAACAACCCCACATTGGCGCTACCGGAATTCCAGCCCCCGAACCCGACCTGACCATCACCGGTCAACCCGATCCCAATATTATGGCTACCCGTGTTCCCGAACCCGATATTACCGATCCCGGTATTCCCGAAACCAAAGTTGTAGTCCCCGGCATTCCCCAACCCGACATTGTACGACCCCAGATTCCCCGGCCCGAAGTTATACAATCCGATATTCCCCGACCCCACATTGAAACTCCCCAGGTTCCCCGACCCAAAATTCAAACTCCCCAGATTCCCGAACCCCACATTACTACCACCCACATTCCCCGCACCCACATTCCCATCACCCACACTCCCAAACCCAACATTGCCCACCCCCACATCCGCCAACCCCGCATTAAAAATGCTCACCCGACCCGGCGGGCTCAAGATGGCGGCCTGCGCGGCCGCGACCAATGCCTCACCGGAGGCGACGGGGTTCTGCACCAACTGGATGAACGGCGTCAACGCCGATGCCGCCGCCGAAGCACCGGCGTGGTACCCGAACATCGCCGCCACATCCTGAGCCCACATCTGCTCATATGCGGCCTCGACGGCGGCGATCGCGGGCGCGTTGAAACCCAGCAGGTCGGAGGCAACCAGCGACACCAGCTGAGAACGGTTGGCCCAAACCGCTGCCGGGTGCACCGTGGCCGCGCGGGTCGCCTCGAACGCGGCCGCGGCAATCCGAGCCTGACCACCCGCCTGCGCCGCTTGCGCTCCGGCCGAGGACAACCATCCGAGATAGCCTCCGGCGACGCTTGCCATCGCCGCCGACGCCGGGCCCTGCCAGGAAGAACTCACCAGCGCCGAGGTCACTGACGAGAACGCGGTTGCGGCCGATCCGAGCTCGCCGGCCAACTGGTCCCAGGCCGCCGCTGCGGCCAGCATCGGGCCTGCTCCGGCACCGCTGAATATGCGGGCCGAATTGATCTCCGGTGGCGAGACCGAAAAGTTCATTCGCGGCAACCTCTCCCGGGTGGCCGTCGCATCGGGGCCACCCATCGATCACTGCCTGCGACAATCCGGCGGTCACCGGGATTCAGCCGGTTGCCGTCAAGCGGATTTTCCCGTCAGCATACGGCGAGCGCGGTAGGAATTTCGCGTTTTCGGGCAAAAATAGACTGAGACAAAAAAACATTCTTAGATAGCCGCGAAATGTAAAGTATTTATACACATGCAGTCCGGTATGCCACGCCTTTGACTTCCGCCCATATTGACGCCTTGGCCGTTTACTTTTCCGGACGCCGCCATACCTGCGGTTTGACGCCGAGCACCCTGGCCCGAATCCACCAGGTCGCCTCGATCGCCCCGGCCCCGATCACGCCGATGCCCAAGGCAATTGACGTCACAACGAGGTTCGACGGGTCCAGGAAAAACTTCTGCTGCGCCAGCGGAAGGCTGAAGATCACCAAATAGGCCGCGCCGGAGGCCATGACCAGTCCCAGGCGCCACCATTGGTAGGGCCGTGCCACCACGGCGAGCACCCATAGCGCGGTGACGAGCAGCGTGATCAGGGCTGCCGTCGAGGCTTGCGTTCGTTCCTGCCATGTCGAGTGACGGCCGGGATAGGCGGCAAGGTAGGAGACGAACGTCGCCGTGCCCACGACAAGCCCGGAGGGCAGTGCAGACGTCAACACACGCCGAACGAAGCCGGGATAGGCGCGCTCGTTGTTGGGTGCCAGCGACAGAATGAAGGACGGAATGCCGATGGTGAACCACGCCGCGATGGTCACATGGATCGGCTGGAACGGATACAGCAGCGGATCGGCCCCCAGCGGTTTGGCAAGCAAGCACTCGATCCCCACCAGCAACGCCAGCAGCGCCGAATACACCGTTTTGGCCAGAAATAGATTCGCGACCCGTTCGATATTGCCGATCACCCGGCGGCCTTCGGCGACCACGTAGGGCAGGGTGGCAAACCTGTTGTCCAGCAAGACGATTTGCGCTACCGCACGCGACGCCGGGCTACCGGCCCCCATCGCCACGGCGATGTCAGCGTCCTTGAGGGCCAGCACGTCGTTGACGCCGTCGCCGGTCATCGCCACGGTATGCCCGTGCGACTGCAGGGCATGCACAATGGCTCGCTTCTGGTCGGGACGCACCCTGCCGAACGTCGTGAAGGATTCCAAGGTGTCGGCCAGTTCGGCGGGCTCGGTAGGGAGTTGACGCGCATCCAGCACCTCGCCCTGCAGCCCGAGCTTGCCGGCGACCGCGCCAACGGACGCGGCGTTGTCGCCGGAGATCACCTTGACCGAAATGCCTTGGTCGGCAAAGTATTCAAGCGTTTCGCGGGCGTCGGGGCGGATCTTCTGCTCGAGCACCACGAGAGCGACCGGGCTGACCCGTCCGGGCGCGTCGGGATGGTCCACGGCGACCTCCGAAGCAGCCAGCAGCAGCACCCGCAACCCCCGCCCCCCAATGCGCTCCGCCTGTTCGGCGGCTGCCGACGCCGGGTCGAGCAGCACATCGGGCGCGCCGATCACCCAGTTGCCGTGGTCACGATACGAGGCGCCGCTCCACTTGGTCGCAGATTTGAAAGACGCTGTCGCAGTTGGGACCCAGCCGGGCGGGGAATGACAGGCCGCGGCGATCGCCTGCATGCTGGCGTTGGGTCGGTCATCGGCAGCAGCCAGGGAAGCCAGCACGTCCACGACACGATCGTCAGCAGCGCCCAATCCCTTGACCTCGGATACCCTCATGCCACTTTCCGTCAGGGTGCCGGTCTTGTCGGCACACACCACGTCGACTCGGGCCAGTCCCTCGATGGCGGGCAATTCCTGCACCAGGCATCGGCGTTGGCCTAACCGGATGACGCCGACCGCGAACGCGATCGACGTCATCAACACCAGACCTTCGGGCACCATCGGCACCAGGGCACCGACCGTCCGCAGCACCGAGTCGCGCCACCCTGCCTTCGTGGTGAATAGCTGGGTGTAGACGGTCAGCAGTCCCGCCGGCACCAACAGGTAGCTGATGAACTGCAGAATCCTGTTGATACCGTTGCGCAGTTCGGATTTCACCAAAGTGAACTTGCTGGCTTCGGCGGCCAGCTTGGCCGCGTACGCTTCCCGGCCCACCTTGGTCGCGCGGTACGCTCCGGTTCCGGAGACGACGAAACTGCCCGACATCACCGCGTCTCCGGGGTCTTTGGCGATCGGGTCCGCCTCACCGGTCAGCAGTGATTCGTCAACCTCGAGATTCCTATCCTCGACGACCTCACCGTCGACAACAACCTGGTCTCCCGGCCCGAGTTCGATGATGTCGTCCAGCACGACTTCGCTCGGCAACCGGGTCTGAGTGCCGGATCGCCTGCGCACCAGGGGTTTGGCCTGCCCCAGGATCGCCAAGCTGTCCAGCGTCTGCTTCGCCCGAAGCTCTTGGATCATGCCGATGATGCTGTTGGCGATGATGAGCAGACCGAACAGCCCGTTGATCACCGAGCCCGTCGCCAACACGATCACCAGCAGCACGCCCAGGATCGCGTTGATGCGGGTGAACACGTTGGCCCGGATGATCTGCGCGACGCTGCGGGTGGTCCGTTCCGGGATGTCGTTGCTCTTGCCCTCGGCTAACCGTCGTGCCACTTCGGCATCGGTCAAGCCGGGCGCGGCACTCATCGGGTAAACGTTCCCCGCTTGTCGGCGTCGTAGTATTCGAGGTTCAGCGTGGCGACGGGAGAGCCGGCGAACACAGCCTTGGAAATTGATCCGGGTAAGGCGTTTTCGGTCGACAGCGGGAAAGTGAAAGTGTCTCCGTCCCAATGCGTCAACGTGAACGTCTGGTTCTTCGGCCCCAGCGACAGCTGCAGCTGGCCGTCATGTTCGGTCACGGTGGCCGGGCCCCAGTAGTCGTTGGCATAGACCCCGACGTAGTCGCTCAACGGCCGTGCCGGCACGGGGCCGACCGGAGGTTGTTTGCCGACCAGCGACCCCTCCGGGTTGTTCAGCGGGGCAAGTTGCTGTTCATACAGGGTCGCCCAGTCCTGGCGGACCTGACCGTACTGCACCAGGTCCATGAATTCGGCCGTCAGCGTTTCCGGCACTCCGTAGGGCGCGGCATTGGTCAGAGCAATGACGGCGAGGTCTTCAGAGGGTAGGACCGTGAAATTCGTGGCGACCCCCAGCCCGAAGCCCCCGGAATGGCCGTATTGGGTGCGACCCGACGAGTTCACCGACACGTTGAATCCGTAGCCGTAGGTGCCCGCTCGCGCCTTGGGCAACCGCGCGGGCGTCGAGATCACTTGCGGTGTGATGGCCGGCAGGAGCGCCTCCGGCGACGTGATCTGCTGACCGTTGTAGGTGCCGTTGGCCAGCACCATGGTCAGCCAGCGCGTCATGTCGTTGAGCGAGGAGCTCACGCCGCCGGCGGGCGTTTGGGGATCGGGATCCCGTTGGTAGCGGGCCTCCCATTTATCTCCGACCTTGATGTGGGTGACCGCGTGGTTGGGTCTGGCCAGAAAATCGGCGAACCGCGAGCTGGTGGCTGTCATTCCCAGCGGACGGTAGAGCACCTCGTCGGACAGGTCCGCCCAGGGCTTGCCGGCCGCGGCCGCCACCGCGTCGGCCGCGGCGGTCACGCCGAAGTTGGTGTAGGCGTAGCTGATCCGAAATGGGGCCAGCGGCAAGTACTTTAGCCGCTCCAGCACCTGCTGCCCGTCGTAACCCAGATCCTCCAGCGGGTCACCGGCATGGTCCGGCAATCCGGAGCGATGCGAGTAGAGGTCGGCGATGGTCACATGGCTGGTGACGTAGGCATCGCCGAGTTCGAACCACGGCAGCTTCGTGACGACCGGCGTATCCCAGGTGACCACGTTGGTGCTGACTGCGTGCGCCACCACCGTCGCACCGACCGACTTGGACACCGATGCCAGCTGGAAGACGGTGTCGGCGTCCACCCGGTTGTCTGGACCGTCGGCCTTGCTGGCATCCTTGATGCCGAAACCCTTCGCGTACAACGTCTTTCCACCGTGGACAACGGCCACGGCCATGCCGGGGATGCCGCTGGTCTTCATCAGCTCGGCGACCAGGCCGTCGAGCTTCGCCACCGCCTTGTCGATGCGCCCGGCCGGAATGTCCAGGCCCGAAACCTCATTGGGCGGAACTTTGGATAGCGCGGCCGATGGGCCGGACACCGGCTGTGACGGACCACAACCGACCAGTGTCAGAAACATCGTCACGACTGCGGCCGTCGCCGTGCGTTTTGTCATTTTCAGTCAAGGGCGCGGGACTCGCGGAACCTTTCGCCCCTTACCCCTTATCTGTGTTGAGGACCAGCGCCATTACGAGTCCAACTGGCGAACTGAATGACGACTTGCCCTATGCGAGACAATGACTTCAACTACTATCCCATGCCGAGCTGGGGTTGGTGTAGTCGTCAGCGCGCCGTTCGCCGCAGGCTACTCAACGGGTTGGTCTCGGCGGCTCCGGTACCGCCGATGACCGCCGGACCCGCCATTTGCCGGTCGATATCCCACCGGACTCGCCGCCTTGCCCGGTGATAGCGGCGCTGTGGGCGCCGCCTCCAGTTGGGGAAAGCCCAACAATGCTTGGATGGGTGTATTCACCCAAGAGTCTGACCTTGCAACGCATTACCTGCCTCGCCAGCGATGTCGACGTGCGACCAATTATGTTGTGAAACGCCGCCGCGATGGCTCCAGATGATTGACATGACATGATTGAGCATGCGCGCCCAAGAGCGCCGCAAGGGCAATAGATAGCGCACCAGGCCGGCGGATGCTAGCCCGAATCTTTCACATGCCTGGTGAGCGGCCTAAGCGTTTCGGATTGGTTTGTTGATCTTGAATTTTGTTGTTTCGGGATGGCCAGGTTGCCCGGGCGCGGGTTCTGCCGGGTTCCTTGGGCACGGAGTGGATTGCTTTCGTGGTCGTCGGGATGACGAGTGGGGTGTTGGTTAGTCGGGTTGTCCAGCACCAGCGCGTTCTCCGATTGGCCAAGAGTAGAGCCCGACCACGTCGCGGACCTCTTCCGTGAACAACGGGGGCATTGCTGATCTTGAAGGTGTCGACTAGGTGCGGTTAGAGCGGAAACGTCTTCCAGATCCGTCCAATGGTGGACTTGTTCAGCACCAGCTCCGCCTTCGGTCGCCCTCCCTCGTCGCACTCGAATCATCGAATTCATCAATGGAATTCCCGCTGAACAGGGTGGACAACCAGTAGCTACGATTATAAAAATGATCTCCCGGTGCAGGACACCAGCGATATCAGAATTGGGAATCGAGAACTGTCTCGCGTTATGAGTTGCTCCGGGTAGCAACACGGCGTTGTCGACGCGATCTGCAATGCGCGATGCGCGCGCCCAGGGTTCTGCGGACAACAACAAAACGCGGGAGACCAGCACATTTCACGATCGACGAAGGATCGCTGAAAGAACCCCCGGCATCGTAGTCGCGTAAGCGAGGTGTTCACCATCAGGCAGCCGGCAATGCGCGCGCGGCATAGTCTCAGGTCCAGCTTCCGAGAGGCACCAGATGTCATTTGTGATTACAACCCCGGACATACTGGGGGCCGCCGGCGTGCAGATGCTCATGATTGGATTCGCCGGATTCGGCGCCGGAGCGATCAATGCTTTGGTGGGATCAGGTACCTTGATCACCTTCCCGACGCTTGTGGCTATTGGTTATGCGCCGGTGACCTCCACCATGTCTAACACGATTGGTTTGGTGGCCGGCCACATGTCAGGCACCTGGGGCTATCGCGCCGAGTTGCGTGGTCAGTGGCACTGGTTGCGCTGGCAGATCCCTGCCGCCATCACCGGAGCTGCGTTGGGCGCGTTGCTGCTTTTGCACATGCCCGAGAAAATTTTCGGCATGGTCGTTCCCGCGCTCCTGGTGCTGGCTCTGTTACTTGTCGTTGTCGGACCATGGATTCAGTCGTGGGCGCGCCGTCGAGCCGAGCAGGCCGGGCGTTCGATTGAACACATTGCAGTGGGCCGGATGGCTGCGGTGGTCCTTGGCACCTTCGCCGTCGGCTTATACGGCGGCTACTTCACCGCCGCGCAGGGAATCCTGCTCGTTGGTGTGATGGGCGCGTTGTTGCCAGAGTCGGTCCAGCGTATGAACGCAGCGAAGAACGCCCTCAGTCTCGTGGTGAATCTTGTCGCAGCCATTGGATATACGTTCGTCGCCTGCGATCGCATCAGCTGGCCGGTTGCCGGAGCGATCGCGGCGGGCTCGCTGCTCGGGGGATCGCTCGGCGCTCGTTATGCGCGTCGGCTATCTCCGAAAGTGTTGCGCGCAACGATCGTCGTGGTCGGCCTGATCGGGCTTTATCGCCTGCTCATGGCGTAGTCACGGTAAGAATTCCATCGTGATGTGTATGCCGAACGGGTCGAGCGGTTCAGCCCGGTGGCCAACTGAGATAGTCGGGGTGGCGGCGGAACCTTCGCGAATTGCAATCGATTTCCGTGCTTTGAGGGCACGCTTCAGTGATTGGCTGGACCTCGTGAATTGGTCCACCGGGTCCAGCCAATCTGCAACGGTTCAGCGCTCACGGAGTCATTCACGACCTGGTGACCGATCTTGCCCATAGGCGATCACAGTATTCCTAACCAGACCGGTCGTATTGCTATTGTCACCGGATCGAATACTGGTCTGGGATTCATGGTCGCGAGGTCACTTGCTATTCGTGGAGCGATCACGGTTCTTGCGGTACGGAACCTCGCGAAGGGGCAGCAAGCAATCGACACCATCAGAGCTGAGTATCCGGTTGCAAGTTTATCGTTGCAACAGCTAGACCTTACATCTCTGGCATCGGTGCGCCCCGCTGCTGATCAACTGAATTCCAGGTACCCGCGCATTGATCTGTTGATTAACAATGCTGGCGTATCCTTGGCGCCAAAGACTCTTACTCAGGATGGTTTTGAACTACATTTCGGCACTAATCATCTCAGCCATTTTGCGTTCACCGGCTTGCTGCTAAAAAACATTCTAGCGGCGCAGGCATCACGGATTGTGACTGTCAGCAGCGGGATGCATCGCCGTGCATCCACCAGATTCCTGGACCACCCTGGGTATGAGGCCAACTACAGTCGCGTCGTTGCGTATGCACGATCTAAACTGGCTAATCTGCTATTCACCTTCGAACTTCAACGCCGGCTCGCCGCAAGAAACACTAATACGACTGCGCTCGCGGCCGTTCCCGGCATTGCGAAGGCAGAAGTGGGACGTTATCTACCGACCGCAGTCAGATGGGGTCTCAAGCCCTTCATTAGTCCATTTGAGCAGAATGCCGCAATGGGCGCACTCCCGATCCTGCGGGCAGCCACTGATCCCAAGGCTACCGGCGGACAGTACTACAGCCCGCGGTCACGAGCCCATACCCGCGGTTACCCCGAAATTCAAATTCCCAGTGGACAATCCCAGGACTCAGGACTTGCCGCAGACCTGTGGGCTATGTCTGAAAACCTGACCGGAATAAAGTTTTTGGATTTAGACTCGGAAACCATCCACGTACAAGACCAAGTACCGCCTCGACGACAGTGAATAGCCCCGCCCTGCCGTAGCGGCGTGCGCATTGACTGCGTCGACGTCAACTCGGTCCTGACGGATCTGACCGTCCTGGTCATGCTCGCCTGTTCGAGAAGCCCACGCACCCATCAGGCCTGCTTGCGAATCCAGCCCCGCTCGGCGCCGCGTTTCGCGGGCCTTCTGTCATGGGTGATCTGGTCCTTTCCGGGGGTTGCGGGCTCTGGTTGTGGCGTTTCGGGTCTGGGTGGGGTGTTAGTGGGTGGGTGGTGGGGTGGGGTGGGCAGTGCTGGGTGGGGTGCGGGCGGTGTCGGTGGTGGTGGTGGTGGTGTCGTGGGTGTTCAGGGGTGCCCGCTGTGCCCCGGGTGCGCCTTGGGCCGCGTGCGTGTCGTGGTTGGGGCCTGTGGAGTCTTGGGGGCCCCCAACCTTGGCTGCGGGGGGCTGGGGGGGTTGGGTGCGGCGCTGATCACCACCACGGCGCGGCAGCGACGCGGTGGGGGCCCCCGCGGCAGCTGGGCGCGCTGCTGCGCCCAGGCCTACCGGGGTGGGTGCACCGTCACCGTCGAGTCCCGATGACAGCGGGGCAGCAACGACGCCACCCGAGGATGGCGTGGGCGCGCCGTCGACGCCCGCGTCGATGGGCGGGTTGCTGGGTTGCTGCCCGATCCGGTGGCCGGCCGGCGCCGGCGCGCCCGACGGCGCCGGCGCGGCTGCTGACAGCGGGGCTTGCGCAGCGTGCGCATCAGTGGGCGCCCCGGCCGGGGCCTGGGCATCGCCGACAGGCGCCACCAGCGAACCGGGCACCGCCGCGGCCTGGCCCAGCTGCGCGCCGCGGTCGCTGGCCCCGCCACCGCGGCGCCGACTGGGCCCGCCCCCAGCATCGATGACCCACCCCTTATCCCCGCCGTGGGGCAACCCAAACCCGCGCGCGCCAGAACGCAGCTGCGCTGCCAGCCGTTGATAGCTGCTGATCGCGCCATCCACCCCGGCGGCCGTCTTTTTCGAATGCGCGATCAATTTTCCCTGGGCTCCCCCACAGGCCCCCAGCGCCGCCGAGCAGACACTGATCTGAAAAATCAGCGAGGCCTCATACCGGCCCATCTTCGCTAAACCAACCGCAACCGCCATGCACACCGTGCCCAAAAACGCGGTAAACGTTCCCAACACTTCACGCGTTTCGGTGACTTGCTCACCATGGCGCTCCAATAATCGCCGCATCCGCTTATCCGCATCGGCCATCTGCAGGGCCACCCAGTGCACCTCACTGTTTCGGGTCGCATACGCCTGCGCGGCCACACCCTGCCACCCCTGACCCGCAACCGCCTTGGCCAACTCCTCCGCCACCCGATCAAACTGCGCCGCACCCGCAGCGAACTTCTTGCCCTTCTCATCACCAAACCCATCCAACAACGTCATCACCGTCAACACCGCCACCGTCTCCTGAATAATCCACGCCTCCAGCAGACCCCTACCCCACCCCTTCTCAGAAAGCTGAAAAGCCTTTTCTCCAGGCCCATCAACAACATCCAGCTCCTCAAGCGCCGGTGAAGATTGCTCCCCCGGAGCTACCTCCTTCCCTTCCGAAAACTCGTACTCTAAGTCAGACTTTTCCCCTACGTCAGGATTCTCCTCCGCCAGCCGTATCTCATCGCCGACATTCTCCGGCGCAGATTCTGATTCCTCCGATTCTTCCTGTATCAGATTTTGGCCATTTTTTTTCGATTCTTCAAAGCTCTCTTGCTGCCTTGCCCACGCTTCTCTAGATTCTTGCGTTTCCTCTTTCCCACCCTGCGCCGCAGTTAGGTCCGGATCTTCCTCCCCATCGGGATTTTCCTCCGCCGGCCATATTTCGTCGTCGACATTCCCCTCCTGAATATCATGAGGCTCCGAAACTTCTTGGTGACCGCCTAGATCTTCAGGTTCCTGTTCTTCATCTCTGGGTAGCTCTTCTACTTCGTTATCGGTAGCGTCGCGATCAGCATAATTACTGTCCGAATTGAGATGAAGATCTGGATTTTGACGGTATAGTTCATTAAAGCTATCGGTATTTCCCTGTTCTACCGTGCCATCCGCATATCGTACGGTAACCCAAGAATATCCCTCTGCATCAGGAGGTCCCGCCTCAATGCCGACTATGCTGTCATTAACCCAAACGTCGTTAGCATTACTATTACTCAGCGGTGGAAGAAGACTATTATTATTGATATCAGGGTTCGCCCACCCATCAGGTAAGGCAGGGGGATTCGGAGGACCTCCAGTCGAACTGGTATCACTGCTATTAGAATAAGTCAGTTCATCGCCCCACTGAGGAGGTATATCCGATGAAGATCCATCCGGATTCAACATTCAGGTATCCTATTCTCCTGATAGTCGTGGATCAGCGGGCGACATTTGACGGGGCCCTGCTAGTTGCAGGTTCAGGCGATATTCACTTATGCCTTGCTGTCCGAATCCCGCCACGGAACCACTTGTTAATTGTGATTCTGAAAGACCTCGTTGTCTACCTCTTCTCCACCGCAAGACTCGAATGTTGTCTCCTGGCATCTGTCGCCCGGTTCCGGACGTCGGGCTACCGCTCAGGCGCATAAAATGCACAGACACGTAAGCTCAGAACCGTTTATCCGCGGCCATGGTCTTCCTTGATCACTTGTAGGAAATTTCGCCATTTGGGGGCGTCACTCGCTAGTTTGAGTAGCCAGGGCCAAAATAAACAACAGATCTTCGGTGATTATTCAGCAGCAATGAAACATGCAGGTAGCAGCGCGGACACTGCCACGATGCGTGGCTACTAGCCCGGATGTTTCGTGGGGTTGACGTGGTGGCCTGATCGGGTCGGATTGTGGTTTTGGATCTTGATTTTCGGTTGGGGGGTGCGGTGGTGGGCCCGGGTCAGCGGCTTCTGCGGGGTTCCTTGGGCCCGGGTGGTCCTTTCTTGGGGTCGTGGGGACGGTTGGGTAGTTGGTCAGCCGGGTTGCAGGCGGGCCAACGCGGTGGTCAACACGTCGGCCCAGGGTGCGTGCGCGGCGAGGCGCAGCCGGGTTCGGCGGGCGTGGCGGGCCAGGCGGCCGGCGATCGAAAACAGCCGCAGCCGTAGTCGTTTGGGTTCCCAGCGCCGCGCCGGGTGCTCCTCGAAGGCCAGCATTTGGCACCAGGCGGTCAGCTCCATGGCCAGCTGCACCAATGCGCACCAGATCCGGTTTTGGTCGAATCCGTGCAGGGGGAGGTTGGCCAGGCCGGTGTCTTTGGCGACCCGGATGCGGTCTTCGCAGCGGGCGCGGCGGCGATGGCGCAGTTCGAGATCGGGCAGCTGCCCACGGGTGGTGTTGGTGACGAACGCGGTCAGCCGTAACCCGTCGCGGTCGGTGAAACGTAGCTGGGCGCCCGGATGAGGGCGTTCTTTGCGCACGATCAGCCGCATCCCCGCGGGCCAGTCCGACAGGTCAACGACCCCGGTTGCCTCGGTGACCCACGCCCCGTCACGGACCTGCCCATCAGCGTCGTAGGCCGGGGTCCACGCCGTCTGGGGAATCGCGTCGATGCCGGTGGCCATCGTCTCGGTGAGGGCAAATCCCAGCGAGTAGGACAGCCGGCGCGCGCTCAGGTAGTTGAGGAATTCGTGGGTGGCCCCGGCGGCGTCGGTGCGCACCAGAACTTTCTTGCCGACCCGATAGCCGACCTGAAAGGGCAATTGCTCCAGCGCGCACGCGAGGACCGTTTTGTGGTCGGCGGCGGTGTTAGAGCCGGCATTGCCGGCCCGCAGCAAGATCGCCAGCGACTCCCCCGTTCCCGCACTGCCGTGATCGACGAACGCACACAACGGGTGAAACCCAAAGCCACGCTTGAATGTTGGTGCGGCTTTCTCCTTCTCCGAGTGCGCGGTGACCAGGGTCGCATCCAAATCGATGATCAACGGGTGATCGGCATCGATCCCATGACCCGGCGAGGCCTGTCCAGCAGCCGCCCACGCCGCGGCACGTGCGGCGGCCCGCGCAGAGCCGATGGCCGCCAACGCTTTCGGGGCATCTGCGGCCAACGAAGTGATCAACCTCGACACGGTGGGATCGGATGCGACCGTACCGAACACCCCGGGTTCGGCGCGCAGCAGGCCGACATCAGCCAGGCAGTCCCCACCGAGCGCCAGCGCGATAGCCACATCGAGCACGATCTTGCCGGGGTCGTGGCTGGCCAGCGGTTTACGCCACGGCGCCAACGCGCCCGACAACGCCCCGGTCAGCCTCACCCGCTCGGCGGCACGCAGCAGCACAACCGCACCAGCATGCGACACGACACCGGTTGCACGACCATCCAACGCCAACGACGGGTAACACGACCTAGACTTGCCCACCAGATTGGTGCTCCGATTCTTGCGATGATCTGGTCCTTCAGCAAGCCAAATTATCCCAGCTCAGAGCACCTTTCTTCGTTCAACACACGCAATCAAGATCACTCAGTGTGAAAGCCCGAGACTAGCTTAGCCTGAATGCACCGATGCAATTGGCGCCTTGAGTGTGTCGTAACAGCAGAAGTGCCCTTTGACCTGGGAAGATCGGAGTTGGTGAAGCTTCAATCCGTCCCGAGGAAAGGGCACCTCGTAAGTGCAATTGTTACATGCCGCGGCCAAGACGCACGCCAGCTTCGATGACCCGAATCTCGTGTCGCATGCCGGGCTGGTGCCGGTGATGCGGCTGGCCCAGCTGGTGGGGCTGGAAGAGCTTGTCGCCCAGCATGTTCGGCTCAACGCCGAGGTGGGCGCCAACGCAGGTGTGAAGGTCGGCTCGCTGATCGCGGGGATGATCGCCGGCGCCGACGATATCGACGGCATGGACCTGTTGCGCCACGGCGCGCTGCCGGACACCTTCGGCGGGATCCGCGCCCCTTCCACGCTGGGGTCGTTTCTGCGCGCGTTCACCCACGGCCACGTGCGTCAACTAGGAGCGGCGCACCGCATGGTGCTGGCCGAGCTGGCCGCGCGCACCCCGCTGCTGCCCGGCGCCGATCAGCTGGCATTCATCGATGTCGACTCGACGCAGAAGCGGGTATTCGGGCCGGACAAGCAGGGCGCGGCGTTCGGGCATGCCAAGATCGCGTCCAAATCGCTGACGGTGCGCGGGCTTAACGCGCTGATCGCCACCGTGAGTACCCCGATCGCCGCCCCGGTGATCACCACCACCCGGCTGCGCGGCGGCAACGCCGCCTCCGCACGCGGGGCGGCATCGCTAGTGGCCGAGGCGATCAGCACTGCCCGCGCCGCCGGGATTACCGGGCTGATCGTGGTGCGCGTCGACTCGGCCTTCTACAACGGGGCGTTCGTGGCCGCCTGCCGCCGCAATGGGGCACATTTTTCGGTCACCGTGCGCATGGATCCCAAGATCCGCCGTGCCATCGCCGCCATCGACGAGGACGCCTGGACCGCCATCGCCTATCCCAACGCGGTGTTCGACGAGCAGGCCGGGCAATGGATCTCCGACGCCGAGATCGCCGAAGTCCCCTACACCGCGTTCACCTCCACCCCAGCGCATGCCACCGAGGGGCGGTTGATCGTGCGCCGGGTGCGCGATCTGGCCAAAAGCCCCGCCGGCCACGGCCAGGGCGAGCTGTTTGCCGCCCACCGCTATCACGCGGTATTCACCAACAGCCCGTTTCAACTCGTGCAGGCCGAATCCCAACACCGCGCCCACGCCATCATCGAACAGGTCTTCGCCGACCTGTTCGCCGGGCCACTCGCCCATCTACCTTCGGGCAAGTTCAATGCCAATGCCGCCTGGCTGGCCCTGGCCGCCACCGCCCACGCGCTCACCCGCGCCCTGGGTGTGTTGGCCTCACCCGAACACGCCCTGGCCCGCGGTGCCACCATCCGCACCCAACTGATTAACGTCGCCGCCCGCCCCGCCCGCGCCGGACGTGACACGATCACCTGGCACCTACCCCGCGACTGGCCCTGGGAACAACACTGGCTCAACGCCTTTCACGCCACCCACCGCGGACCACCAGCGCTGGCCGCCTGAAAGAAAACCGCGCTCCGTCACCGCCCGCCCTGACCAAACCGCCCTACTTCAGGGGCCAATCCCAACTGGACAAGCTGGCAGAAGAGGCCAGCAGCTCAAACGCGCCACCACCCAGCGGCCTCAACTCAATCCGGTCGCAAACCGTCACACCAAGTACATCGGTGGATTCAGGCTAAGCTACTTCGACCTGAAAAAGTCGGCGCGTTGATCCGCGGTCGGATGACGCTGAGCTGGAAGGATGGCCTCAAGCCCTTGTTACGGAAGGGATTGAGGCCATCGTGTTTCGTACTGTAGGCGATCAATGCTCGTTGTGGGAGTCGATGCTGCCGGAAGAGCTGCTGCGGCTGCCCGAAGAGTTGGCGCGGGTGGACGCGCTGTTGGACGATGCGGCGTTCTTCGCCCCGTTCGTGGCGTTCTTCGATCCGCGGATGGGTCGGCGAGGTTGTCCCGGGTCTCGTAGAAATTGAGGTGGCGGTCCCCCGCTCGTGACCTGCCGTGTGGTAGGTGTCGGGCGTTTCGCCAAGAACACCATCGAGAAGGGGACCACCAATGAAGAACAGTAGTCAGGACAGGGCCGAAGACGCGACGATGGTCGCGATTCCAGAGCACGTCAGTGTGGCGATGGCCGAGATCGCCGGAAACATGTCCGAGGGGTTGCTGGCGCTGGCCATCGGAGCGGGGCTGCAGGTGATGCAGATTCTGATGGAGTCCGACGTGACCGCAGCTGCCGGGCCGAAAGGCAAACACGATCCGGCACGCACCGCGGTGCGACACGGCCATGAGAACGGCTCGGTGACCCTTGGTGGGCGACGCGTGCCGGTCAGCCGTCCGCGGGTGCGTGCCGTCGACGGGTCCGGCGAGCTGCCGGTGGCCTCCTATGAGCTGTTTTCGTCCACCGAGATCCTGGGACGGATGGCGATGGAGAAGATGCTGGCTGGGCTGTCCACCCGGCGTTACCCGGTTGGGCTTGAGCCCGTCGGTCAGCAGGTGAATGAAACTGCCTCTGCCACAAGCAAGTCTGCGGTATCGCGGAAGTTCGTGGCGATGACCGAAACCGCGCTGGCCGAGCTGCTGGCCAAGGACCTGTCCGGGCTGGATGTGGTGGCGCTGATGGTCGACGGCGTGCATTTCGCCGAGTCGTGCTGCGTGGTCGCGTTGGGCATCGACATCGACGGCGTCAAGCACCCGTTGGCGGTGGTGGAGGGCTCCACCGAGAACGCGACCCTGGTGAGCGACCTGCTGGTGGGCCTGCGGGACCGCGGCCTGAATGTGGCCCGCCCGATACTGGTCGGCATCGACGGATCCAAAGCGCTGCGCAAAGCCGTGGTCGACGTGCTCGAGCGCCCGGTGATCCAACGCTGCCAAATCCACAAGGTCAGGAATGTCAAAGATCATCTGCCGCAACGACTTCGGTCCATTGTAGGCCGTAGGATGACCGATGCCCACCACGCCGAGTCGGCGTTGGAGGCCCAGGCCGCGCTGCAGGCGTTGGCCACCGAGTTGGACCGCACCCACCCCGGCGCGGCCGCGTCCCTGCGCGAAGGGCTCGAGGAGACGCTGACCGTGCTGCGCCTGGGTGTGCCACCCGCCCTGGCCCGCACCGTGCGCTCGACCAACACCATCGAGTCGATGATCTCGGTGTGTCGTGAACACGCCGGCAACGTCAAGCGCTGGCGTGACGGCAAGATGGCGCTGCGCTGGTGTGCGGCCGGCATGGTCGAGGCCGGCAAGCAGTTCCGCCGCGTCAACGGCCACCTGCACCTACCGGCGCTGCGCGCCGCACTCGAGCGGGAATTCGCCGAACCTGTCGCACCCATCGTGCACAATGACGTGGTGAGCGCAGCCTGATGCTCACCGGACCGCCACCGAAGTTCCACGGAACTCGGGACATCCTCTGGGTCGGCCGTCGACACCGATGGAGACCTATTTGCGGTTGATGTTCTTGAAGTTTCACTATCGGCTGGGCTATGAGTCGCTGTGTCGGGAGGTCACCGATTCGATCACCTGGCGGCGATTCTGCCGGATTCCACTGGACGGGTCGGTGCCGCATCCGACCACGTTGATGAAGCTGACTACCCGGTGCGGGCCGACGGCCATCGATGGGCTGAACGAGGCGCTGCTGGCCAAGGCGGCGCAGGCGAAGCTGCTGCGCACCAACCGGATCCGGGTGGATACCACGGTGGTGCCGGCGAACGTGGCCTATCCGACCGATTCGGGCCTGCTGGGCAAGGCGGTGCGTCGCATCGGCGCGGCGGCCAAGCGGATTCAGGCCGCCGGCGGCGCGACGCGCACCAAGATCCGAGACCGCTCGCGTGCGGCGGGTAAACGCGCGCATGCGATCGGGGCGAAACTGCGGCTGCGGTCGGCGGCCGGTCGTGACGACGCCAAGGCCGCCGTCATGCGCGTCACCGGTGAGCTCGCCGAGCTGGCCGCCACCGCCGCAGACGAGGCCCAGCGGGTGCTTGCCAACGCCAAACGGGCACTGCGCCGCGCGCAGGCGAAGGCCGACGAGCTGCGCGAACGCGGCATCCGCGATGCGGCGGCGGGGCGGCGGCGCGGGCGACTGGCCCGCGCGGTCAACGACCTCACCCACCTGCTGGCCGCGACCCGCCAGATCGTCGCGCAGACCCGGCAACGGGTCGCCGGGATCACCCCCGACGGCGCGACCCGGCGGGTCAGCCTGCACGACCCCGATGCCCGCCCGATCCGCAAAGGACGCCTGGGAAAGCCGGTGGAGTTCGGGCACAAGGGCCAGGTCGTCGACAACGACGACGGGATCGTGCTGGATCACACTGTGGAGCAGGGCAATCCGCCCGATGCGCCGCAACTGGCTCCGGCGGTCAAACGGGTGACCAAGCGCGCCGGGCGCACGCCGCGCACCGTCACCGCCGACCGCGGCTACCGCGAAGCCGGGGTCGACAAGCAGCTCACCGACCTCGGTGTCACCAACGTGGTGATCCCACGCAAAGGCAAAACCTCTCAGGCCCGACGCGCCGAAGAACACCGAAAAGCATTCCGCCGCACCGTCAAATGGCGAACCGGCAGCGAAGGACGAATCAGCCACCTCAAACGCGGCTACGGCTGGGACCGCGCCCGCATCGATACCACCACAGGCACCCGAATCTAGACCGGACACGGCGTCTTCGCCCACAACCTGGTCAAGATCAGCGCCCTCGCCGCATGACCGGTCAACGGGTGCTCTCCATGCTCCCGAAAATCGGGATCCGCTCCTCACCGCCGAAGGCCGACAGGCCGCCCGGTCACTTTTTCAGGTCGAAGTAACTAGTGTCATTCGCGACGAGGAAGTGACGACTGGTTTGCCATCACCATGTTGGCGGGCATTCGGGTACGTCCTGGGGGTAGGGCAGGGTTCCGGCGCTGACGGTGAACAGCGTATGGAATCCAGTCGTGCCCGGCTTTGTGTGTGGTGCCGGGGCGGCACGGTGTTCAAGTCATTGGTAGGCGACAGCGCTCCGTCGTCACTTGGCCGAGCGCCACGGGAGGGCCGTTCGCGTCCGCTCGGAGGCGCCGTGGTCACCGTAAGAGCAGTCAGCGTAGAAGCAGTGTCTTTCAGGTCGAGCGCCGGTTGGCGGCGATGAGCTGAACTGCACGTCGTGTAGGGCGGGGGCTGGTTGGGGGCGCCGCGATGCGGCAGTTGTGTAGCTCGCACGGGCCGGTGGAGTTGTCTCCTCGCCGGTCGCGGTGCACCGGATGCGGGTGACGCATATTGTTGATGCCGGTGAGCAGCCTGCTGCCTCGTGCCGACGCGGGGGCGGTGGCCCCGTCGCGTAGGCGGCAAAGGCCGGGGCGGGGTTTCGCCGCATCGGCGTGGAGGTGGCTCGCCCAGCCGAGACCGCGCGGGGTTGGCTGCGCCGCTTCGCCGGACGGGCGGGGGCAGGGCGCTCGGTATTAACCATGTGGCTGGCCGCTGTGGCGCCTGATCCGGTGATGCCCGATGCGGCGCGGCAGGGCATTCGCCGGCGCGGTGAGCGCGATTGTCACGCTGGCGGCGGCGATCGCGCGCCGTTTCTTGGTGCCCAGAGTGTGGCTGGCAGAGACGGTGGTGGCGGTCTCAGGTGGGCGGCTATTGACGCCCGGTTGGCTCGGGAGCCGATGCAACACGAGTCGACCCGTCAACGCCGCCATCACGCTCATCCTGAGGCCGGTCAACAGTGGTCAGTGCAGTTGATGGTTGAGGTGGTGAGCTTTGTGGTGGTCGGTGGTGTCGTAGGCGGTTGCGGCGGTGTTGAGGTTGTCGGCCAGGTCGCTGACCGCGGTGTGCAGCGCGGTGCCTGCGGCGTGGCGGGCGACTTGGGCCTGGGCCACGGCGTGGTTGGAGAATCCGCTGCTGACGCCGTGGCGTATCAACACGTCCTGGCCGATACCGTGGGTGACTCGGGTCGCGGCGGCGATCTCGCGGGCCAGGGTGTCGTGTTGAGCGGCCAGCTGCTGCAGGTGTGCGGTATTGACCACCAGTTCTGTCATGGGTGATCTGGTCCTTTCCGGGGGTTGCGGGCTCTGGTTGTGGCGTTTCGGGTCTGGGTGGGGTGTTAGTGGGTGGGTGGTGGGGTGGGGTGGGCAGTGCTGGGTGGGGTGCGGGCGGTGTCGGTGGTGGTGGTGGTGTCGTGGGTGTTCAGGGGTGCCCGCTGTGCCCCGGGTGCGCCTTGGGCCGCGTGCGTGTCGTGGTTGGGGCCTGTGGAGTCTTGGGGGCCCCCAACCTTGGCTGCGGGGGGCTGGGGGGGTTGGGTGCGGCGCTGATCACCACCACGGCGCGGCAGCGACGCGGTGGGGGCCCCCGCGGCAGCTGGGCGCGCTGCTGCGCCCAGGCCTACCGGGGTGGGTGCACCGTCACCGTCGAGTCCCGATGACAGCGGGGCAGCAACGACGCCACCCGAGGATGGCGTGGGCGCGCCGTCGACGCCCGCGTCGATGGGCGGGTTGCTGGGTTGCTGCCCGATCCGGTGGCCGGCCGGCGCCGGCGCGCCCGACGGCGCCGGCGCGGCTGCTGACAGCGGGGCTTGCGCAGCGTGCGCATCAGTGGGCGCCCCGGCCGGGGCCTGGGCATCGCCGACAGGCGCCACCAGCGAACCGGGCACCGCCGCGGCCTGGCCCAGCTGCGCGCCGCGGTCGCTGGCCCCGCCACCGCGGCGCCGACTGGGCCCGCCCCCAGCATCGATGACCCACCCCTTATCCCCGCCGTGGGGCAACCCAAACCCGCGCGCGCCAGAACGCAGCTGCGCTGCCAGCCGTTGATAGCTGCTGATCGCGCCATCCACCCCGGCGGCCGTCTTTTTCGAATGCGCGATCAATTTTCCCTGGGCTCCCCCACAGGCCCCCAGCGCCGCCGAGCAGACACTGATCTGAAAAATCAGCGAGGCCTCATACCGGCCCATCTTCGCTAAACCAACCGCAACCGCCATGCACACCGTGCCCAAAAACGCGGTAAACGTTCCCAACACTTCACGCGTTTCGGTGACTTGCTCACCATGGCGCTCCAATAATCGCCGCATCCGCTTATCCGCATCGGCCATCTGCAGGGCCACCCAGTGCACCTCACTGTTTCGGGTCGCATACGCCTGCGCGGCCACACCCTGCCACCCCTGACCCGCAACCGCCTTGGCCAACTCCTCCGCCACCCGATCAAACTGCGCCGCACCCGCAGCGAACTTCTTGCCCTTCTCATCACCAAACCCATCCAACAACGTCATCACCGTCAACACCGCCACCGTCTCCTGAATAATCCACGCCTCCAGCAGACCCCTACCCCACCCCTTCTCAGAAAGCTGAAAAGCCTTTTCTCCAGGCCCATCAACAACATCCAGCTCCTCAAGCGCCGGTGAAGATTGCTCCCCCGGAGCTACCTCCTTCCCTTCCGAAAACTCGTACTCTAAGTCAGACTTTTCCCCTACGTCAGGATTCTCCTCCGCCAGCCGTATCTCATCGCCGACATTCTCCGGCGCAGATTCTGATTCCTCCGATTCTTCCTGTATCAGATTTTGGCCATTTTTTTTCGATTCTTCAAAGCTCTCTTGCTGCCTTGCCCACGCTTCTCTAGATTCTTGCGTTTCCTCTTTCCCACCCTGCGCCGCAGTTAGCCGCTCATCTTCTTCTCTAGTTAGCAGTTCGCTATCTTCCTCATCTGATTCTGATTCAACAGGTGCAGCCGAAGTCACATCGCTGTTCGGCGGCTGAGTAATAGCATTACCTTCGGACGCGTCATTCCAATCGTTCAGCAAGTCATTAAATTCCTGGCTTTGCTGGATGTCGGTGCTTCCATCGTTAAATGTTACTTTAACGAACTGCAAGCCGTTTTCGGGATGCGGACTGCCCATCGCTTCGACATTAACAATGGCAGTTGCATTGCCGCCATCAGAACTACTGCTGATGTAACTCCATTGAGTCACCGTTGATTCAGATTCAGATCCAAAATCTGAATCTGAATCGTCGACAAATTGCCTTCTTGCATCTGGAAGTTTGCCATCCCAAGGTCGCCAATTGCCCATACAGAAGTTCTCCTTGGGTTGTTGTTCAGGTTGTTGGTGTTGTTAGGATGCGCTGAGACCGGGTTGGGTGGAGTAAGGCGGGATGGGTGTAGCCGAACGCTGGTTCGCTTGGGAGCGGTTGGCGATCCGGCCTGCCGTATTCGTCGGGTTACTGATCGCATGTTCAAAGAGTTGCTGACTGCGTTGTTGTTTGGGATTTCGGTACCAGACGTGACCAGGACTGTGTTCATGGCGGGCCAGGCGATGCGACGCACCAACGTCATCTATACCCGCACCAGCGAAAATCGCACGCGATAACCGGAAACACAGCCCATCACCACGACCGCGCATTGACAACGTCATTTGGTCTAGTCCTTTCGCCGGTGTGAGGCTTGGGCGCGTAGGCGTGTCGAGGAATCCAGTGGCCTTCAGATTCTCTTGTCAAGAGGTGCGGTGTGTACTGATCACATAAGGGTGTTATCGATGGGCGAGCCGGCCAAAATGGTCTCCCAATCCAGGATGGTTGGCAGGTTTGGGTGATTGTTCAGCGGCGATGAAATGTCCCGGTCGCAGCGCCGGACGCCCTGGGTCTTCAGAAAGGCCTCGACAGCGAGAATCTCGGCCTGCGCGAGCAGGTGGTCGTCGATGTTGAAAGTGGTACGCATCAGGGCATCATCTGTTCGGGGCACACATCATGATGCGCGTCGGCGCGACGCGCTGAGGTCAGTAGCGATGGACGGTACGAGAGCACGGCTAGCGACCTTTGGTCGCTAGCCATTCGCCCCGGGCATGCCGGACAGCCGCCCTGCTGTGCCGCCCGGCCCGCCTAGCCCGCGCGAACCGCTCAAACTCGTGCTGAACACGCCGGTGCCGCCGGCCCCACCGGCCCCGCCTGACCCACCGGTCCCGCCGTTCCCGATGAGGGAGGCGGACCCGCCGATACCGCCACTGCCACCGTTGCCGCCGAGCCCGCCGACGCCTGACAACCCCCCGGGGCCGCCCTTTCCGCCGTTTCCCCCGTCGCCGCCGACGCCGCCGACGCCGCCGATGCCGCCGACGCCATAGAGAAGGCCGCCGGACCCACCGGCCCCGCCGGCCCCGCCGTTGCCGCCGCTGTTGCCGGCCCCCCCGAACCCGTCATTGACAATGGCGTCACTGCCGCTTCCGCCATGCCCACCATGCCCGGCGGCACCGCCGTTCCCACCAGCACCAAAGAGCCCGGCTGACCCGCCGGCCCCGCCGGCCCCGCCGGCCCCCCCAGCCCCTCCGGCCACGCCTTCGCCAAGGTTACTACCGCTGCCATGGCCGCCGATCCCGCCGGTGCCGCCTGCGCCGGCAGCGCCGTTCAGCCATCCGCCGCTACCGCCGCTACCGCCTGTGCCACCGCTGCCGCCGGCTCCGCCACCGCCGCTGCCGCCGGCGCCGTCACCGCCACTGCCGCCAGAACCGCCGTCGCCCCCGGTGCCGAACAGTCCGGCCGCCCCGCCCGTTCCGCCGGCCCCGCCGCTGCCGCCCCCGCCGCCAAGTCCAATGCCGGAGCTAAAACCTGCGGCACCGCTGCCGCCTTCCCCGCCGGCACCGGCGGAGCCGTAGAGCCAGCCGCCGTTGCCGCCGCTACCTCCAGCGCCGCCGCTACCGCCGACCGCCCCGCTGGTGCCGGTGGAGCCTGTGCCGTTGCCGCCCGCCCCGCCATGCCCGCCGTTACCCCACAGCCCGGCCGACCCGCCGGACCCGCCGCTGCCGCCATTGGTACCGCTGGCAACACTTGCTACACCGGACCCACCGTTGCCGCCGGCAGCGCCGTCGCCATACAGCAACCCGCCGTGACCGCCGGGTCCGCCGGCCGCGCCCGCCCCACCGGAACCGCCGAGGCCACCGTTGCCCCACAACCCGGCGTTACCGCCAGCGCCGCCGGCCACCCTGGCGCTGTTGCTGTTGTACCCGTTGCCGCCATTGCCGAACAGCAATCCCCCGGCCTGCCCGTTGGGGTTCGCTGCGTTGCCATCGGCGCCGTCACCGATCAGCGGGCGACCCAACAACAATTGCGTGGGCGCATTCACCAGATTGAGCAATTCCTCCATCGGCAACATATTGGCCGCCTCGGCACTCGCATACGAGGCCGCGCCCGCAGTCAGAGCACACACAACCTGATCATGAAACGTCGACATTTGGGCGCTCAGCGCCTGATATTCGCGGGCATAGCTATCGAAAAGCGCCGCGATCGCCGCCGACACCTCATCCTCGGCGGCCGCCAACAAGCCCATCGTCGGGACCGCTGCGGCGGCGTTGGCCTCGCTGATTGTCGAACCGATAATTGCCATATCCAAAGCCGCTGCCGCCATGATCTGCGGCGCCAGGATAACCAAAGACATTCGAATCCTCCGGTGCATTAGCAAAACCAGCAGCATCATCCCCACACCGGAAAAACGTGGGCGCCTGCGCGCGGAACTCAGATCGGTACTTCAGATCGGTACTTCGTTTTTCAGTCGATCACGATCAAATCCGGGTTTGTTTCTTCGCGTGGGTCGCCACAACGGCTTTCCGGGTGCAGTTGTGACGCAGACCCGATTGTGCGAAGCGGACCTTAAGCAAATGTTCGCGATTCATAAAATGCGCTTTTCGCAGCGGTAGTCAGCGCACGTACCTGCACGAAGCACGTCGACTCATCGGCGACCCGAGCAGGATCGAGTCATGACCGAGTGCATGAAGTTCGGAGCCGCGAAGATGCTGCATTCGTAGCCTTCCATCGAATCCAACGTGCCCTTTTAGAGTCGTGCGAGTATGCAATTGTGGTGGGGCGTGTAGTGCGGCACGCTGTTGGATTCGACAATGTTTGGTCAACGGATGTCGGGCGTGCTGTGATCAGGTCGAGGTCGAGTCGGCGGGCTAGCCGGATAAGGGCGCTGTGGCTAGGCAATCCGCAATGGCGAGCAGGCGTTGAGCAATTGTTCTGCTGAAATTAATCACCCAGTTCCTCGTGACCGAGCCGCGACGCCATCAGCGAACACATGGGCGGCTCACCAAGGCAGTGACAACCGGCTTTGCCGTGGACTGGGCTAGCGTCTGCGGCAATCGCCGTCAGGGCAGTGATCGGTCTGTTCCGGCGGGCGCGACGGTGGCTTCGATGGTGCGTTTCGCGACAAGCAGCATGCCATCGGTAGCCAGGTCTTATCGCACTGGCGTTAGGCACCGCGAGGCGTCCGCCTACGCGGGTCGACCCGGAGCGCCGTTAACGCCGTTGACGCCGGTCGCGCCCAGTTGGCCGGGGTTGCCATCAGCTCCATCAATGCCGTCGATGGAAAGGAAACCCCCGAATCCGCTGCCGCCCTTGCCTCCGATGCCAAAATCACCTCCGGTTCCCGGGGTCCCGGCGTTTGCGCCCTGACCGCCGGCGCCGGAACTTCCCGCGTGGCCGAACAGCCCGCCGGCTCCGGCGTCGCCGCCAATGCCGCCGTTGCCGCCGTTGCCGGCAGCGCCGCCACGACCGCCATCGCCGCCTTGACCGCCAGAACCGCCCTTACCGACGGTTCCTTCGCCACTGCTAGAGCCATTTCCGCCGATGCCGCCGGTGCCGCCCTGACCGCCCATAGCGCCGTTACCGCCGAACGCGCCGGACCCGCCCAGACCACCATCGCCGCCGACTCCAAATAGCAGCCCGCCACGGCCACCCGCGCCCCCGGCGCCGCCGTGGCCACCGCTACCACCAGCGATGCCGGCGCCGCCGTTGCCTCCGCGGCCACCTGCGCCGCCGATAGCGCCCGAATAATCAGAGGGAGCGCCCACGCTGCCGTGGCCGCCGTTGCCACCGGTGCCCCCGCTTCCGCCTCCGGTGCCGCCGTTGCCGCCGGCGCCGCCTGCCCCGCCGACACCCGGCCCGGCAGCGGTGGTGCCGGTTCCGCCGCCAGCCCCGCCAGTGCCAGATCCGCCGTTACCGCCGTTGCCGCCACGGGCACCGCCTCCACCGACGCCACCGTTTCCCCCTGTGCCGCCTTCTCCCCGTCCACCACCCATTCCGGCGTTCGCGCCGCCCTCACCGTCGCCGCCCGTGCCCCCAACACCCCCGTCGGTGCCGGCGGTTGCGCCGAAACCGTCGCCGCCGTGACCGCCGCCTCCGCCTTTAGCGTCACCACCAGGGCCGCCGCTGCCGTTTCCGCCCGCGCCGCCGGTACCGCCCGCCTGAGTGTCGGTAGTGCTATCGGTGCCGGGGATGCCATTTTGGCCATTGGGTGTCCCGTTGTTCCCGGGAGTGCCGTCAGTCGCACGATCGGTCGCGGCAAGCGGAGTGGGATTCTCGCCATTGGCGCCGTTGGCGCCGGCTCCACCGGCACCTCCGGCGCCGCCGTTGCCGAAGAGCCAGCCACCGGCTCCGCCATTGCCACCGTTACCGCCGTTGGCGCCAGCTACAGTGGCGACTCCACCGGCTCCACCGTTGCCGCCGTTGCCGAAGAGCCAGCCGCCCGCCCCGCCGCTGCCGCCGGCGCCGCCGACACCACCAGCTCCGCCAGCACCACCGTTACCGATCAGACCGGCGGCGCCGCCGTGGCCGCCCGCCATACCAGGTAGCCCGGCTCCACCATTGCCGCCGTTGCCGTAAAGCAGCCCGCCAGGTGCCCCTGGCTGTCCCGGCAATCCGTCGGCGCCATCACCGATCAGTGGGCGCGCCAATAGAGTCTGCGTAGGAGCATTGATCAGATTGAGCAAGCCGCTCAGCGGTGTAGCGTTTCCAGCATCTGCGCCTGCATATGCCCCAGCGCCCGCAGTCAGCGCCCGCACAAATTCATCATGAAACGCTGAAATTCGGGTGCTTAATTCTTGGTATTCCCTGGCGTACGTGGAAAACAACGCCGCCACGGCCGCTGATACCTCATCTCCAGCGGCGGCCACCAGCCCTATGGTGGGAGCGGCGGCCGCCGAGTTGGCAACGCCGATCGCTGAGCCGATGCCCGCCAAATCCTCTGCCGCCGAAAGCAAAAGCATCGGATTCGCCCTCATCATGGACATAATCTTCGTCCAGAAGATCGCCACCACCCGGCCGTCGCCCGGACCCCAGCACCCCAGGCCGCTCTGCGCGTTGCTGAAACGTGAATCACAGCCGAACCCGTCGACTGCATCGTCGTCCCCAGCTGTGGCGCCCCTGTTCGTTGGGTTGTCCAAGAGCTTCAACATTCGTTATCAAGTGAGCATTAGGGCTGGCGATTCGACCTTGGATCACTTGGTCAAGCGCGCCCTGAGTAATATCGCGATCGGTACAACCATCGCGGTATTGTTCAGGATCACTGCTACCTATGGAATTGGAATTGTTGCTTTCGTATCCTTCTTCGTTTTCCAGCATGGTGGGCGTCCTTTCGCGCATTCGACGGCGTGGCGGCCAAGGTAATTTGGTCCGAGAGAGCCGGCAATCCGCTCCCGCGATCGTTGCCCACCAAGGTGACAGGTAGGCTTTCAGGAATCTTTCGGCGTCGATGAAACACGCAGCTGGAACCTTTGCAGACACACGGTTGCCAGGCGCCACCCCGGTACCGCACACCGCATTCGAGACGCCCAGCTCGGCGTCCGACGGCCGATTGAGCTGTGCTCCGGAACATGGCTCTTTAATTCAGGGCGCTAGATACATTGGCGGCCGGCATATATAGCTCGGCGCCGACCAGAGGCGTGATTGCCGATCGAGGCAGAACAGCCGGGGTCCTGATTGCTTCGCATCGATTGCGGCAAAGGCGCGGATCCCCTCGGGAACCGATGCCGATGGCGAAGTGCGGTGCACTGCCAAGGCAGGCCGAGCATCAGCACCTTGCATTCGCAGTCAAGATCGCGCCCCGATCGCGCTATCCACAGAAGCCGTAGGCCAAATCTGGGCAGCGATCAAATACCCACATCACAGCGTCCGACGGTCAGGGTGACCCGTTTGTTGGCCATCTCTTGGGATGACGACCACTGGGTAGGCATTCGTCATTGAGGTTGCCGATGCGGCGGCCGGTGTGCTGGCGGGGTTGATCTGGTTCGTGTGCACCATCAGTGTGACGAGGAACTGATGGGTGCGCGGCACCCCGCCAAAGTCTTGGCTGGCTTGCGGGGTGCCGCGCTGTAGTGCTTGGAGGCACTGATGGTGACGGTAGAGGCTGATCCTGTCCGCGTCGAGTCGCGGTTGGCAGTTGGGGGGATCGGATGCCCGACGTGCCGTGATGGTGTGTTGGGTAAGTGCGGGTATGCCCGTGTCCGCCAGATCGATGGAATCGGTGATCCGCTGCGGCCGCGGCGTGGGCGTTGTCGATCCTGCGCGGTCACCCATGTGTTGTTGCCGGTGACGGTGTTGTTACGTAGAGCCTATGCGGCGGAACGGATTTGGGCTGTGGTGACCGCCCGCGCTACCGGCGCGGGGCATCGCCGGATCGGCGCCGGCCTGCAGATACCGGCGGCGACAGTACGGGGCTGGCTGCGCCGCGCAGGGTCACGGCTTGAAACGCTTCGAGTCTGCTTTGTGGGTGTGGCGGTCGCGGCCGGTATGAGGCTCGCCGCGGTCGTCGCCATTATCGCCAGCTCAGGTGATCGGGTTGGTCATGGTGGTCATGGTCATCGCGGCACGCCGAAGGATGAGCAGAGCGCCGATCGGGAACTGGGCAACTGGCCCAAGAGGTGGCCATGCCAGCGCTTAGCCCTGACAACGGCCCCGCTCTGCTATGACGTTTGGGATCGCGGTGAGGGCGTGCGCGGGCACCGGGATGGCGCAGGAGGGGGTTGGGTGTTTTGTTGAATCGGTGCCGTGCGGGCGGAGGTGGTTAGGGCAGTTGGTGGTGGAGGTGCTCGGCGTTGTGGTGGTCGGTGTGGTCGTAGGCGGTCGCGGCGGCGGTGAGGTTGCGGGCCAGGATGGTGGTGGCGGCCTGCAGCGCTTTACCCGCGGCGTGGCGTGCAGCTTGAGCCGCGACCACAGCGTTGTTGGAGGATCCACTGCTGGGGCCATGGCCCAGCCAAACGTCGTGGCCGATGTTGTGGGTGCTGCGGGTCGCGGCTGCGATTTGGCGTGCCACATCATCGTTTCGTGCTGCGAGTTGCTGTAGGTGTGCGGTGTTGACCTCAAGGTTTGTCATGGATTGACTCCTTCTTGGTGGTGGTTGGTCGGGTCGCCGCTGCGGCGGCTGAGAGCCACGGTGACGCCAACTGGTGGTGGTGTTAGCCGGGATGTGGGGTGTCGTCAGGAGGGGTGGCGGCGGTCGCGGTCAGGGGTACCCGGGGTGCTGCGGCTGTGGCGCTGGCGGCTCCGGATTGTTGCTCTTGGTAGGCGTCGTGGTCGGGGGAATCGGAGCGTTTGATGGGGCTGCCCACCGGTGGCGGGGCCAGGCGAGGATCGCCAGCGCCGCGGCGCCCGCCGCGGTGGGAGCCGCCCACGGCCTGCGGGCGAGCCGACCCGGCTGTTGCTCCGGGGTAGGCCTGCACACCAGCACCAACGGGATCCGGCGGGGACCCTTCCGCCGCCGCCGGTGTCGCCGCCGGTGTCGCCGCCGGTGCCGACGGTGGGGAGGCGGTGAGGTGTGGCGTGGGCGCCGTGCCAGGCCACGGGCTCAGCGGGGGATGGGGCGTGGGGGCATCGGCGCGGACCGATCCACGTTGAGCAAACACCCCGGCAGGGCGGTGGGTGCCCTCACCGCCCGCTGGATCCACCAACGACACCGGCACCGCCGCATCGTCGCCCACCAGGGGAGCCGTCCCCGACACTGCGCCCGGGCCTTGCAGATGCGGCCCGCCGTCAGCATCAACCACCCACTGCCTGGCCCCAGCGCCAACCGACCCCACCTGCCCCACCCCACCGACCCCAGAACCGGCCTGAACCGACTCAACCCGCCGATAACCGCCGATAGCGCCATGGATCTTGGCCGCAGTCATCCTCGAATGCTCCATCAACACACTTTGGGCTGTCCCACCCGCCGCCAGCGCCGGCGAGCACACACTGAGCTGAAAAATCAGCGAGGCCTTAAACTGACCCGCCTCCTCCAACAGCAGCGCAATCCGTAGACACACCAAACCCAAAAACGCCGCAAACGTCGCCAACACCTCACGGGTGATATCGACCTGCCGACCATGACGATCCACCAACTGCGCCATCCCCTTATCGGCCTGAGCCATCTGCTCCACCACCCGGCGCACATCACCGATTCGAGCCGCATACGCCTGCGAGGCCACCCCCTGCCAACCCTGCCCCGGAACCGCCTTCGCTAACTCCTGGGCAATGTGCTCAAACCGCTCCCCCCCAACCGCAAACTTCCTCCCCTTCTCATCACCAAACCCATCCAACAACGCCAACCCCGTCAACACCGCCACCGTCCCCTGAATAATCCACCCACCCGGCCAACGCCCCTTACCCCCCTGAAGCGGATCGTGTGTCGAGTTTTCCGAGTTCTCCGCGCCATCCTCAACCTCAAACTGTTCAAACTCGCCCTTGGGCCCTACATTAGGTTCGTCTTCGCTAAACGTGTAATCGACCTGGTTTTCTGACGGTTCCGGGTCTTCTGCCACACGAATTTCTCGATCTACCAGGTCGTCCGGCTCTGATTCACCTGCGCGATCTTCCGGTGTTGGCTCAGGATTGCCTTGCCTATCTAGTCTTTCCGCCTGTTCCTGATATTCTTCAGGTTCTTCTCTCCCTTCTTTGTCAGATTCAAACTCTTTCTTCGGCGTTTCTTCAGAGAACGTATACTCTGCCTTAGGTTCTTCTCCGTGGTCTAGTCTTTCCCGCATCTGCTGAGATTCTTCAGTTTCTTCCTTCGGATTCTCGTTGCGAACCGTGCCGTCTGAATCCCGATGCGGCTGCTCTGATGTCTTACGTTCCAATGGTTCTTCATCGGACGCGCTACGTTCAACGTCACTGGTCGATTCACTTCTATCGTTATTGTTGGCATTCGCGGGGTCGACGGACCTAGATCTTTGGATTTCTTGCCATTGATCGTGAAGATTTCTGAACTTTGCACTAGAGCTTTGGACCTGGGACCCATCGAAAAGGGTTACTCTTATCATGGCTTGACCGGTTTCCGGGTCTGTGCCAACGTGTTCAACATTACTTAGCACCGGACCCCTCTCCCAAAGAAGGTCGGTAAGTATCATGTTGGGATCTTCGTCGCCTGGGGCCAAGTAATCGTCTGCGGACGGTGGTGGGTCGCCGTTAAAAATTTTGTGCATCCTTTCGCCGGTCGCGGTGCGAAGTGTTTGGCGGACAAAAGCGTGCACGCCAGTCGCTATTTAAAGTTGGCTGTCTTCCTTTGCTCGCACGCTGGTAATTGCTGCGAGCGGGCAGATTAGCTTGGACAAGTAGGTCGCTTAACCCCGTCAATCATAGGTAGTCGGAATTGGACGATCATTCGGCAGCGATGAAATCCGCACGTCACAGCTCCCGACCGGATTGTCAACGGCATGCGAAAACTGGCCTTACGCGGCATATAGACTGCTTTGAATCAGATCTGACATACCTAACCCTCATAGTGCATCACGGCATCGGAATAGTCGCGAAGTGAGCGTTTGACCGAGCAATAGTCAATACCTGTGAACCGAGTGTTATGCGGCCCGAGCTTGACCTCCTGATTCCTTGGGTCGTTCGACGAGCTTGCCGTCTTGAATTCGGCTCCAGCACGGACGAGGGCGGCCGGGTGGGGTGCGTTGACCAGCCGCCAGCGGCGCTGAGCTGGTTTGACCAACGCCCCGTGCCCGGCCGGCTGTTGGGCGGCTACGACACCAACTGCTCAGCACCCGCCCGCGGAAGATCCTCGGCTGGCGTACCCCGGCTGAGGTCTTCGAATCCGAGCTGGGACCATGAAATTCGTCCGGTATTGCGACGACCGCGCGAATCCCCGGTTGAACCCGAGTGCCGCCAGGGGGTCAAAATTCAGATGCCGTCGACAACGTCAAGTCTTAAGTGCAGGGCTTGGATGACTGGCGCATTTCATGATTGTCCAAAGATTCCTGTAAGCCAGTCGGGCACTGTTGGGCGGACAAAATACAACCAACTCACCGCCACGTCCTGCGGTGACCACAGGTGAGACTCGAAGGGTGCGAAGCAATCGCGGATGTGCTAGCCGCGCCACGTGAGGAGACGGGTATGGCTTACGAACAGCAGTGGGCGTCGGCCGGTGTCGATACGTGCCGATAGGCGACCTCGTGGAGGCTGTCACGCAGTACCAGTGCTGGAGCGACGACGACGATGTTGTCGCCGGTGCGGATCGGGCCGCCGTAGGCCGCCAAGAGCGGCTCCTCGCCGGCGCCTGCGGTGAGGATGCAACCGGCCTCGTCGTCGTGGCCATCGGGCATCACAGCTGCGACGGTGTGTGTTTTGACGCGCTGGCGACATACCAGGCGGTTGCGGCCGGGCCTGGGTGTGCGCCTCATCTCTGCCCGAGGAACCGCTCAAGGTCAACATCGCTCCCTAAGGGGTGTGCTATGGGTGCTGGGGCGGTCAGGAAACAACGGCGCGGGGCCGGGCTTACGTCAAGACCGCCGTGGGAGGTCGTTGCTTTTCTATGTTCGCGATCCGGTGTTGCCTAAAGGTTCCGAAATGCCAGAGCGCCCACCTGCGCATTGACTGAAGGATTTCGGCCGAAACCATTTGGACCCCTGATGACAATCAGAACAGATGCACTTCAACGCCGGCCCGAATCGGTGCCAATTGTCGCAATACGAATACGCTGCGTCGGGAAAAGTGATTCCCAACAAAGAATGTGGACAGGAGGTCGGCGATGGCTAAAGAACTGGCCGTTGATCCTTCCGGTTTGGCTACCGCGGCGCACAAATTAGAAAGCTTGGTTCTTCCGCCGCTGCCGCCGCCGATCGCCGCAGCCGGGAAGGATTCGGCCGCGACAGCGGTCAATACAGTCATGCCAGAAATTGAAGCGCTGATCATCGACCGACTTCACAACATCAAGGCCGCCCTGACGCGCACGGGATCCAACCTTGCGACCGCGGCTTCGATGTATACCGAAAGTGATGAGACGCTGGGCAAAAAAATCAGCCAGCTCGGCCAGTTGGTGACCACCCCGGTGAGCCAGCTGGTTTCTCCCGTAGGGGTCGCAGAGCTATCTCAATTATCTGCCGATGCACAAAACATCATCGCCGGCGTGCAGGGGGAAGTGGGCAGCGTCTCGAGCCAGCTCGCTTCATTCACAAGGACGCCGTTGGGACAGCTGGTTGTGCCGACGGCGATCCAGGGGGCATCGCAATTATCCTCTGTCGTGCCAGGCGCCGCTCAGGCCATGCAGGGGGCGATCGGCAGCGCTTCAAGCGGCGGCGGCGCAATACCCGCGCAGCTGACCAACACCGGCACCGCCTCCGACCAGCCGCCCGGCGACGACGCGCAAAGAGGCGACGCAGCCACAGCGGACGACGACCACCGGGCCGATGCAGATGCCCAGGCCGTCACCCAGGGCGCTGTACCAAACCAGAACATGTTGCAGGACAATGCCAGTCAGGGCGCAACCGGTGGCCGTCCGCAGTCAGATCCGCTCGAAGCGCCGGCCGGCCCACCGACTGCCGGCCGGGCGCCCAGGACACCTCCAGAGGTTGAGCTGTGAAAGGTAATCCGCTCAAGCACCCGGCAGGAAACTCTGCCGGTCTTACCACACATTACGGCTGGCAAAACCGGCTCGGCGATCCCCAGCATCGACCCGCGGACCGCACCGATGGTGATTCCGTTTTGCCAATCGTGCTGTAACACTAGGGAGACCGATTCGACATGACTCAACCGCAAACCGTTCAAGTAGACATAAAGGAACTCCTAGAACGAGCCGACGAGCTAGACGCTCCCAGACCCGGACGGCCATCTGGCGGCCCCCAACCCACATGCCACCTTGAAGCCGCCTACAAGGCGAATCTGGAACTTGCGCTGGCTGTCAAGTCCATGCAGATCTACCTGGACGCAGGTGAGCAGGAACGGCGACGTTTAGCGCAAGCCCTGCGCAGCGCGGCCCGAGCTTATGAGGGCGTCGACACCAACGCTACCCAGGCGGTGAATACCGGCGGCTCTGTGTCGGCGACCCCCCTGCCCGGCGATGGTAACCGAGACTTTATCCTGCTGCCTTACGCCGACGTAGCGCAGGCCCAGCGCGCGTTGGCCGCCGCCGGCTCATCCGATTATTTGCCATGGCAAAAGGCTGTGTGGCGCATCCGTGAAGGAGACCAAGGCGCGTCATTGGCCAAAATCTCGGATGAGTGGCTCAATTACAAACTGGTGTTGGAAGATATTATTTTGGCATTGCGGCCCTTTCAATCCTGGAACGGCGATGCGGCCGCGGCTGCGCAGGCGGCCCTTGATACACATCGGCAGTGGTTGCAAGACATGGCGCAAAAATGCGATCAACTCGCCCTCCAGGCCCAAGCAGTCAAAGCGGCACAGGGGACGCTCATCCACCATCACCCCACCCCGACAAACGACCAACGTTACAAACGCGCCTACGAGAACCTTGTTAAGCTCCAAAATTCTGGTAGCCAGGTTGGTTGGTATTTTGAGTACTATCACAGTGATTTTTTTAGCGATGGCCCCAAAGAGCAAAGTTTTACTGAAACAACCAAGCATTACATGGGGCGGTGGTACCGCAAGTACCAACAAGAGTCCGATAATGCGCAAGCCAAGTACGCCCAAATGTCGGCTATCTTAGACATCCAACCGTCGTCGCCGCCCGGCGCACAGGGCAGCATCACCGGACCCGCGCTGTCCACCTCGTCGGCGGTGCCCATTGCTCCCGTGCTGCCCCCCGATACGCTGGACACGTCGAATCCTGTTGGCGCTCCTGACGTATCGGGTGGCGACGGGTCACCAGAGCTACCCTCACTGCCACAGCTGCCCTCACCGCCGCAGCTGCCTTCGCCGCCGCACACCGGGATGCCGGACTCGCCCAACGGTGCCAAAGCGGCCGGTGGGCCGAAGCTTCCCCCGATCAAACCGGCGTCGGTCGGAGCAGGCGGAGCCGGCGGGGGCGTACCGGGCCTGCCATTGGAGGCAGCGCCCCCACACTCTGATGCGGAGGCTCAGCGCGGCTCACGACTTGCAGCGAGCCGTGGCCTGCCAGGGCCTAATCCAGTGAATCCGGCGACACCCGGGGCACTAGCCGGCGGTGGTGGCATGGGTGTGCCGCCGCTGGGCCGCGGCGGTGGTGACGAGCCGGGAGCCCGCAAGGGGAAGCCCAGGGTGAAGGGCGAGGAGTCGCTGTATACCGAGGATCGGCCCCACACCGAGTCCGTGATCGGTCAACGTCGACGCCGGGACCCATCCGACAGCAAAGACACCAAGGAATCAGCTGCCGGGGTCGCGTCGCCATAGCCACAGCCACAACCCGGCACCAGGCGGTCCACCCAACTGGATTCTGATCATCCAACGAACCCCCGGTCTAAGACCACGCAACGACACCGAGGCCACGACGCGATACCCGATGTCCGCATTAGCCCCCTTGAACTCCGACGGACTCGCGGTCGTGGTCGCCCTACTGCAAGGTTCAGCGCGCGTGGGACAGTGCCCTGTCGAGTAGACCGTTGAGGTGTTGCCAGTAGAGCCAATCAGCCACGGCGGCACGCTGAGCAGCCGGCGCCGCGGCACTGTGCGCTTGATGCAGGGCGAGCTCTCGCGAGTGAGCAGCATAGATGTGAAAGGCCCGCAGGTGCGCCTCCGTGCGCCCGGAGGCCTCGCTGGCCATGGGCTCGATCACCCGGAACCATAGCTTGACGCGCTCATCGGATGGCCGATTGGCAGCCACCGGCGCCGGGGGTAATAGGTCGACCAAACGCAAATCACTGGTATCTGCCAGGCGAGCCGCTCCCACAGAATCTATTACCTCCAGACGGGACCGGCCGCGCATTCTGCCGCTGTCGGGGATGTCGTCTGGTTCCAGCACAACCTTTGCCGCGCCAGAATCGCAATTGCTCAACTGCTCTTCAGTGCCGATCACCGCGCGCAGCCGCCTGTTGTGATGGACAGCCCAGGCCTGCACAGCCAGCATCGGATAGGTGGCACAGCGCACCCGCTCGGCAACTGGGATCGAGTCATCGGCACTGGCTAGTTGTATCTGATCGGGTAGCCGCACTTCGTCAGGGATATAGGCCAACCCATAGCTGTTGGCCACCACGATCGCGCCGTCGATGGTCACCGCCGTGATCCAGAAGAAGTCCAGGTCGTCCGCGCCGCCACCGTCGGGCGCATTCAATGCCGCTGCTATCCGCCGCGCCAACCGAAGTGGATCTGCCCCGCCGCGTTTGCGGCGCAACGCTTCAGCAGTGCAAGCCGCCGCAATGGTGTCCCGTGCGGCCCGCGCCGCTGAAACAGGAACCATCGCCGCGGCGGCGATTTCCGGTGGAGTCCCGTTGCCAAGCTCGGTGCGCACAACGGACCGCGCCCGGCCCGCTCCGCCGTCCGGCGGCACCGTTCGTGCGACGGGTGGCGGACCCGACGGCGCCGGCCCGGCAGCAGGGCCCAACCCCCAGCCCGCGCCCGCACTTGATCCCGCTGGCCAACCACTTGATATAGGCCCGCCGTCATCGGCGCCACCTGGGCTCGCGTTGCCAAGCCGCACCATGTCGCCGGTCGGTGCCGCGGGCAGGGGCGATCGGCCACCGACGCCCGCGGGCAGAACTCGTGGTGCGTTCCCAGCAAGTCGCGGACTGAGCGGCTGCGGCGCTGCCGCGTCCAACCGCTTCTCCGGTCCGCCCGCACGCGGGGGCTGCTCCCCCACCGCCGTCGGCGTCACCGGAGTGCCCGACTCAGCCCCCGGGCCGTGCACCGCCGACTGCCGGACACGGCCGGGAGACTCTGCTGCCGATAACGATCCCCAGTGCGCTGACCCAAACGTTTCCGAAACCGGCTGCCGAACGCCAAATTCCGCGGGGACAACTGCGAGCAAATCAGCGCGCTCCTCGGTCGGTACTGTCGGAGCAGCCGATATGCGCGCACTCACCTCGGGATTTGTGGCTGGTGGTGGCGTCTTGCGGTCAAGCAGATACTGCAGCGCACTGGGTGCAGCTTTCCAAGCCTTAGATGCCAAAATCTGCTCGGCGGTATCAGCAACCACACTCAGATTCACCCCGCGCGCTTCACTGACCAAAGCATTGATAGCGGTTCTTCGTTCTTCAATGTCCAGCTTGGGGTCGTGCTCGAGGATGTTGATCTCCCGTAGAGCGCCCTCCACATTGTCACTGATGTTTGACTTGGCTTGTGCGCTCAACCCGGCGACTTGGGCGTGCCAGGCAATCGCCGCGGTTACATTGTCTTGAAGGGTTCTCAACTGCTCGATATGCCCGTCGACTTCGCCATTAGCGGCGTCGGCGGCGCCGCCTGACCAGATGCCGGCATCAAAGATCTCGCTCCGCTGCTGCTGGCAAATTTGCAAGACATCGGAGACCTGCCGCAGAACCTGCGTCAATTTCTGCGCTCGATCATGAAAGGCATCCTCATCAAGGCCCGGCCACCCCCCCGACTCGAGCATCTGCTCGGCGTACTCACCCGTCGGCCTTGGAACGCTCATCTCCTCTGCACCTCCAAAATCTGGGCCAAGGTTGCCGTTAAAGTCATCCGATCTCCTGCTCAATGGCTCGTAGTTACAGTTTTGAGTCGCCACCTGATTTACTCGCTGTGCGAGTCCAACTGCACGCGTGATTCAAGATGCTTTCTTGCGCCTGTTCGGCCTCGACAGTCACCATTTTGGGAAGCCTCGTTGAATCTTATTTGTTACGCAGGAGAGCAAACGAAGAGGCGAGTTCCTGTCGAACTCGCCCCTTCCACTGTTAAGCAAACATACCGGTGACGCGTGATTCGGTTTGGGCCATTGCCTGACCGGCTTCGCTGATCGTCCGGGCTAAATTCTGCAGCGAGCTGTTCAGTTCTGTAGCAGCGTTGTCCCATTCTCGCTGTACCGCTTGATAAGCTTCCGACCCGTTGCCGCCCCATGCTGTCGCGAGTGAGGCGAGTGACTTCTTCCCCTCATCGAGAAGTCCCTGGGTTGTTGTGACAGACCCCTGGAGTTCCGTTGCTCCCGCTTCGATACTGGCGAAATTCCATAGCTGATTTGTCATTTTGTCTGCTCCAATTTCTGCTGGCGGTAGGGATTAGAAGTTCATCGCCGAGGCGAGCGAACCCGCGTGCTCGTCGTCGGCTGACGAGTAGCGCCCGCCAGCGGCATGGATCTTGTTCGAGATTTCGGTGAGTGCCCTGATCTGCTTGCTACCTGCCTCGTGGAAGCGCTGCAACGCGCCCTGTGCCGCGTGGCCAGCTTGACCATGCCATCCGCCGGACAACGAGTTAGCTGTGGACTCCACCTTTGCGATGACAGTTGTGAGCTCCTCGTAGATCCGGTCGAAGTTGGTCGCCTCCTTTGCTAGGACAGCGGCATCGGTGTTCATCTGCGCCATGCTGATACTCCCTCTCTTGCCGTTGCTCGCGCCAAATGACGGCGAGCCTTCCGGCCCCTCCGGCCGGGAAGTCTGTCACTTTCGACGCTCACCAGTCCTCCTGGTCGTGCCAGTCCTCACGGGGTTCTTCGTCGTCGTTGTCGTCCTCTTTGGCGAGCAGCGCGGGCATTAAGCGGCCTGGCCGGGTCCCGGCGCCGGGCGGTGTCGACCTACCCATCCCGCCAGCGGCCACGGGAGCCGCACCACCTGTCGCCGGGGATCCGGCGGCGTTCGGCACCGTCGGAGGCGTATCGGCCTTATCCAGTAGCTGGCTGACCAGCGATGTGCGCGCCAACGTCCCATCTGCACCGGGCAGCGAGCCCGCGTGCAGCAGTCCCGAACCGATGCTTGGGCCCGATCCACCCGCTAGCGGGTGACTAGAAAGCGGTCCCGCGCCGAGCAGTCCCATCTGGACACCGTCACCGTCAGCCAACCCACTGCCAGGCCCGCCGGTGCTGCCCATCTGGCTGAACAGAGATGTCAGCTCCGACAGCGGCTGGGTTAGCTGCTGCATCGGGGACATCATCGCCACGGCCTCCGGGACTGCCTGCTGGAGCATGTCGCCGACGGGAAGTCCAGCGACTTGCGAGCCAATTTCCGAGAGCTGATGCGCCGCGGTTGTTACGGTCTGGTTTATGCCGGCACCAAGGATCGCGGTCATTGGTTGCAGCTTCTCGAAGTTGGTGTTGATGATCGTTTCGGCCTGGTAAATATCCATCGCGACGGCAGCCTGGTGCCACATACGGACGAAATAATCGAATTCCTTTGCGGCGATCGGCACCGTATTGATTCCAAAGAAATTGGTGGCAGTCAAGACCGCGTACGTGATGTGGTTTGCCGCGATGTCGGCCAACGCAGGTGTTGTTGCCATCGCCTGGGTGTATGCCGCGGCCTGTGCCGTAGCCCGCGCCGCGCGCGTCTGTGCCTGCGCTGCCGCAGTGTGCAGCCAAGTCACCATCGGCATGGCAGCAGCGATTGCACGGCTGCTGCTTGCTCCGGTCCATGCCTCACCCAAAAGGCTCAGCCGCGAAGCCAATTCAGTGGCCTGAGCTTCCAGGAAGGTGGCCAGCGATTCCCACCCCATCGCGGCCGCCAGCATTGGAGCTGGACCCGCCCCGGCCATGAGCCGTGCGGTGTTCAATTCCGGCGGCAACGCATGCCACAGCATGATTCACTGCTTAGTTTCGGAAGATTCGGGCTGATCACAGCGACCGCCGCAGCTTGACTTGTTCACCGAGAGCCTCCTCGCTTTCCTGTGCCGGACCGGCTACGCCATCGTGCCGGCGGCGTCATCATCGACTTCGGTATAAATGCGAGCGATGTCCACGAATGCTTGGCCCGTCCGCTTCAGCTCGTCTTGTGCCAAAGTGTTCACCGCAGCCATTTGCATTCCCTCTGCGGTGAAAGCCGCCGCCGCCTGTGCCGAAACCTCATCAGCCCCGGCGGGCACCAGCGCGGCTACCGCCGTCGACACGGATGCAGCTGACTGCAGTCCGCTCAAAGCCATTTCGATCACTTGGGCACCTATGTCGGCAACGACCAATTCGTATGACATCTGATGCATTTGCGGTATTTCTCCTAAACAAAGGGTTGATACTTCCAAACGCTTTAGCTGACCTTTAATCGCAGAAGGCTCTTGATGCCTTTTTCGATGTCCGCTTACATCGCGGGATCGGCATACACCATCGAGATGCCAAACTCCGCCGATTCTCGAGATTGATCTCACCGTGGCCCAACTCGTGGGAGCGGGCGACCGTGGAGGTCAATGTGCTTGTTGTCATCAGGATGTCCCGGGGGATCTGACCGGAAGTCTCCGGGGACTTGGGTCAGCGGGTAGCGTTTCGTGCTCTAACAATGCGGCATCTTTGGACAGCACCGGACCGTCAACCAAGAGTCGAATGATCTCCCATGGCGCGGCGTCCGGCGAACCCATGCCGAGCGCCCTGGCCGAATCGGTGTCCTGCACGCCGTAACGCACACCATCGGCGTCGATGTAGTACATCAACTCGCCGTACCGAGGATCTGGGGACTGGAGCGACACAAACTTGCCGGCATCGATGAAAACAGTTGCCCCTCCTCGAATCTGGTTGACGCCACCGTTCATTTGCGTTGGTTGAAGCGGCAGATGTCGGCCGGACAGCACCGTCTTCTTCGGCGACTTATCGCCGGTTCCCCGTTGCCATGACCAGCACAGAAAGGGCTCATCCGGCCGGTTCGATATCTTGATCGGTTCGTCGGGCAGCGGCGAGGCGTAAATCCGTTCGGGAATCCTGACAACCAAACTCGGTTCCACCAAAGGTGGAGTTACTAGTCCGTCCGATTCCATCGCTCGCAGCGCGTCAGCAGTGGGGGCATTCACCTGAGCGACGCCGTCGGCCAGCACGACAAAGAGCTGCGGCGCGCTCTCCGCATACGTTTGGAATACCGATCCGACAACAAGGTCGTCCGGCAGTCCCAAAGAGTTGTGCGCGCCCGCGCCAGGCACCGGCGGCAACTGCCAGGACCCAACGTCCGGAAGTGCGTTATACATGGCTTCCGACAATGGGATCGGCTTGGCGGTCATGGGAATCCCGACCGCCAGGGTGAGGGCACGGTCGGTGATATCGAAAGCGTGGCGCCCGTCTGACGTAACAACCCATGCTTGGTCCCGATAGGACGCCAACAGCGCCTCATTCGGCTGCATAGATTTGAGCGTGGGATCGATCTGCAGCGGCATTGCTGTCACCACCGTCTGGAGCGTGGGAACATCGCTGTTGGCGTCTGCGACCGTGTCGCACACCGTCCAGACCGACACGTCGCCCTTCGAGACGGGAGTGGCGTATGGGGCACCCGGAATGCCGATCGGCTGGCCTCTCGACATGCTGTTGAAAATGTTTCTCAGCTGAGCGGGGTCGACAGCGGACGGGCTGGCCGGGTTGCCCAACGCCAGCCGCGCTGACGTCAAGTTATAGACGGGATGCACTCGGCCCGAGAGGATTACATAGAGCTGGTTGGTGGTGCGGTCGGCGATAAGGCTTGTGCCGCCGATGTCGCCCTCCGGTTTAACGTAGGCCAGCATCGCGGCGCCGCCCAGGATGACTACCGCAATAACGATGCCAAGCCCGGCCGATCGGTTGTAGAAGTGCAGTGGATCGTCGTACATCCGGGTGTCGCGCCGCACGAGGGCATGCTCAAGCCGGCGAAGCAGAAAGCGCCAGCCGCTGACCTGAACTTTGGTGGTAAGCCGCAGACCTGCCATGATTCACTCGGCACCGTCAAGATCTGCGTGCGCCGCGGCGATCGCCTCGGTGTGGTTTGCGCGGAGCACATCTTGTGGATAGTTCACGTCCAGTTGCTGGACGTCGTGGCGGGACACCGCGGCCTTGCCGCAATGCTGGTTAGCATGCACCACACGTGGCGGCCTCCATCGACCGTCGTCCGGCGCACATGCCAACAAACTCACCAGGCGATCACTTATCGTCGTGTACATATCGCCTCGCGAACACCGCTGCTTCTTCCGCTGCGGCCTGTTCGGGGGTCGGCAGATCGAGGAACTGCTCCATGAGGTCACGAAATTTCTCGGTTTCTCCCTCTAGTTGGCCGATGGATTCGAAAATGAAAGTGCGCTGGGCAGATAGCGCTTTTTGCCGAGCCAGTCCGGCGATCACAAGTATTTCGTCCGCGAGCTCGGACTCAGTCAAATGTGTCAGTGCCGCGGACAGTTCGACCTCGTGGGCTGCGCCGTCGATAAGCGCCGACACCGACACCGTCCCGCTTGGGTTGGTCACGGTGAAGGTCGAGACTGCAGGCTCTTCGTCGTCGTGCTCAGTGCGCGGGCAGATGGCGTCTAGGCCAGTTCCGGTTTCCGGTGGCTCGCTATCCGCGCACGGCGGCAGCGCATCGCGGGGCCCATCCTCGCCGCCGTCATTGTCGGTGACCAGAAAATCTATGTCGGTCGAATCTTGGCTGCCGCCATAGTCGACCGCCAAGAAATCAAGACTGGCCTGATCGTCGCCACCGCGTGCCAAAGTAGGCTCCACGGCGCTGGCGGGAACATCGTCGTCACCGTTGTCCCACATCGGCGATTGGTAAGTATCATCCACGCTAACGGTTACCTGAAGTCGTCGACATCGCCGCGCCGAGGCCGAAGCTGAGCGGCCATAAGGGCCGAATTTCGGGCATAACTTGCCTCCATTGATCGCACTTCGTGGAATGCACAGCCGTACTCGGGAACCAAAAGTCGGGTATCGCGGAGCTACGAACAGTTCCGGTAAGACTGTGCTGGGCCAGCTTTGAGCAAGCGTTCGGCAACGATGAAATGTGCTGGTCAGTCGCGATAACGGCGCGCACGATGGGCAAAATTCCAGCCATCAGCCAGGCTGCATCGGTAACCCGACCTTAGGGCGGGTAAGTCTTGAACTTGGCTGGCCCGGTCTGGGGCCCTGGAATTCTCACCACGCGTGAGTGCGGCTGCGGCTGCGTCGATTTCGTCGGTTAAGGAGAGTGGCGTAGGAGTCCAGGATGGTTTCGAGGCGGGAGTGTTTGCCGGCTGCTTGCTATTCGTTGTGGCTTCAACGAGCACCGTGTCGACCCAGCATCACCGCGTTGGCGAACACCCCGCCGGCCGAATGTGCTCACCCTGAATCCCCCGAACAGGCATGTGCGACACGGTTTGTGGCAGGCGTCGTCGCCGGTCCAACCACGGCGCTTCGACGTCCGTTTCCGGGGCGTGAACGTCGGCGAGATTGCCCGGCGAGGACATCCCGGAATTCGGTTGCGGTGGTGTAGTTGTCGCAGGTTTAGATTTGGAAGTTGTTGGCATGCGGCCAGGTGCCAGTGGCTGGATGCCGAGCGCACTAGGCGCGTGCGATGCACGCTCAGCTAAAGCCGCCACCACGGGCTGGATCGCAACGGCCCGGCCGGATCCACCCGCTGACCCGGCAGCGGCACCGCCACCTTGACTTGCTCGGGCTCAGCAGCCGCCAAGAGCCGCTCGACCGGTTCTGACCACGGGTGCGGAGCCAGCCGGAACGTGCCCCAGTGCACCGGCACCAACAGCCCCGCCCGGGAATCGGTGACGTCCAGATGCGCTCGGATCGCCTCCTCGGGGTTCATGTGAATATCCGGCCACGCGGAGTTGTAGGCGCCGATCGGCATCAGCGTCAGGTCGAACGGCCCGTGGTCCGCGCCGATCTGAGCGAAGCTCTTGGTGTAGCCGGTATCACCGCCGAAGTAGGCGCGATGGCTGGGACCGATGAACGCCCACGACGCCCACAAGGTGTTATCACGGCTCAGAAAGCGTCCCGAAAAGTGCCGTGCCGGCATACAGACGATCCTGAGCTGGTCAACCTGGCCGCTTTGCTGCCAGTCGAGTTCGACGATGCGCTGCTCGGGAATCCCCCACGCCCGCAGATGGGCACCGACGCCGAGGGGCACGAAGAATGGCGCGCGCTGGGTCCGGGTCAAAGCGATGATGGTGTCGATATCGAGATGGTCGTAGTGGTCATGGCTGATCACCACCGCGTCGACGGCCGGAAGGCCCTCCAATTGCACCGGCGGCGGATGCAGCCGCTGCGGCCCGACGAGGTCCGAGGGCGAGCACCGGTTGCTCCACACCGGATCGGTCAGCACCCGGTATCCGTCGATTTCCACCAGCGCCGTCGAGTGACCGAACCAGCTGACGGCCAGTCGGCTGGCGTCACCTTTGTAGATCTCCGGGGCGGCCAGCGGGATCGGTTTGGCGGGCCGGCTGCCACCGCGATTACCCACGAACTCCCAGAGAATGAGCCGCAGTTCCTCCCGCCCCATGACGTATATCGACGCCGGGTCGAGGTTGACGAAGCTGCCGTCCCGGTAATGCGGCGACCCCTCCGAGATGGCGCGGATGGTCGCGGGGTTCGCCCCAAGCGCAGCCGGTGCGCCGTGCAGTGCCCGCACCAGCCAGCCACCGGCCGCCAGCGAGGCCGTGCCTGCGGCCAGGCGCAGCGCTCGGCGCACCACCACGACTATTCCCCCTGAAACCTCGGCGGCCGCTTCTCCACCCGCGCGACCTGTGCCTCGATGACATCTTGGCTGCCCCAGGCCCGATCGAAAAGTTCCTTGTGCTCCGGCCAGGGCTCCTCGATGGCACCATCGTCGTTGAGTACCCGCTTGGCGTGCTGAATTGCCAGCGGCGCCAGGCCGGCGATCTCGGCGGCCCAGGCCTGCGCGTCGGCCAGCGTACCGATCCGGTTGGCCATTCCGGTGTGCAACGCCATCTCCGCGGTCAGCTTCTCCGCAGCCAGCAGCATCGCGCGGGCCCGTCCGTGACCGACCAGCGACGAGAGCCGGCGGATACTCCAGTTATCCAGCGCCAGACCATATTTCGATGTCGGAAACTGAAAGAACGCCTCCGGCGCGACAACCCTCAGGTCGCACTGCATGGCCAGCTGCAGGCCGGCGCCGATGGCCGGACCGTTGATAGCGCCGATCACCGGTATCAGAGTTGCGTCCATGACCCGGTGCAGCTCGATGAGCCGGTCGGGGTAGTCGGCGGCGAATGCGTCTCCGGACAGATCCGCGCCGGCGCAGAACGCCGAGCCCTGACCGGTGAGCACAATCGCGCGGATCGACCCGTCACCGGCTTTGAGGATGGCCTCGCGTAACTCCTCCACCAGCTGGGAATTCAGGGCGTTGCGGCGCTCCGGGCGCTGCAACTCAATTGTCATCACGGCCTCGGCCAGGGTGATACCGATCATTGCGCCAGCCTATATAGCCTCATCGGGTGAGTCGCATCACGACCGACCAACTGCGCGATGCGGTGCTGGACGAGGGCTCGTTCACCAGTTGGGACACCGACCCGCTGCCGGTGCCGGTATCGGAGTCCTACGCACGCGATCTGGCCCGGGCCCGCGCCGCCACCGGCCGCGACGAATCGGTGCTCACCGGCGAGGGACGCATCTTCGGGCGCCGCGTGGCGGTGGTGGTGTGCGAGTTCGACTTCCTCGCCGGATCGATCGGGGTCGCGGCGGCGGAACGCATTACCTCCGCCGTCGAGCGCGCCACCGCCGAGCGCCTGCCGCTGCTGGCGTCGCCGAGTTCCGGCGGCACGAGGATGCAGGAGGGCACGGCCGCCTTCCTGCAGATGGTGAAGATCGCCGCGGCCGTCAGGCTGCACCGGCAGGCGCACTTGCCCTACCTCGTCTACCTGCGCAATCCGACCACCGGCGGGGTTTTTGCGTCGTGGGGCTCGCTGGGCCATATCACCGTCGCCGAACCGGGAGCCCTGATCGGTTTCCTGGGTCCCCGGGTGTACCAGCTGCTCTACGGCGAACCCTTTCCCGCCGGTGTGCAGACCGCGGAGAATCTGCAACGCCATGGCGTGATCGACGGCGTCGTCGCGCTCGACGAGCTGCGCCGCACTGTGGATCGGGCGCTGACGGTACTCACCGATGTTCCCGAGCCGCCGCCGGCGTCGGCGCAGCCCGAGCCGGTGCCCGACGTGCCCACCTGGGACTCGGTGGTGGCGTCGCGTCGGCCCGACCGGCCGGGTGTGGCGCGGTTGTTGCGCGACGGTGCCACCGACCGGGTGCTGCTCTCGGGTACCGGTTATGGCGAAGCAGCGACCACCCTGCTGGCGTTGGCTCGCTTCTGCGGCCAGCCGGCGGTCGTCCTCGGCCAGCAACGAGTCGTCGGCAGTCTTGTCGGTCCGGCGTCGCTGCGCGAAGCCCGGCGAGGAATGGCGCTGGCCGCCGAGCTGCGGTTACCGCTGGTCCTGGTGATCGACACCGCCGGACCCGCATTGTCGGCCGAAGCCGAGCAGGGCGGACTGGCCGGGCAGATCGCCCAGAGCCTTGCCGACCTCGTCACACTGGATACCCCGACGGTGTCGGTGCTGTTAGGCCAGGGCAGCGGCGGACCGGCTTTGGCGATGGTGCCCGCCGACCGGGTGCTGGCCGCGCTGCACGGTTGGCTGGCCCCGCTGCCGCCGGAGGGCGCCAGCGCGATCGTGTTCCGCGACACCGCGCACGCCGCCGAGCTTGCTGTAGCCCAAGGTGTCCGGTCGGCAGATCTGCTGGCCGCCGGCATTGTCGACGTCATCGTGCCCGAGTATCCCGACGCCGCAGCCGAGCCGGTCGAGTTCGCCCGACGGCTGTCGCGCGCCATCGCGGCCGAGGTGCATGCGCTGCGGTCGGTTCCCGGCCCCGAACGCATGGCCGCTCGGTTGGCGCGCTATCGGCGCATCGGGTTGCCGCCGCAACACCACGCACCCGGCACACCGCCGCAGTACGACACGGTGGTCTGAGTTTCGGCGCGTGGTGCCAAGTGCCACCCATCTCAAACGCAGGCTGGGTGACCTTGGCCGACGACGGCGTCCGGCGCGTCGTCGGCGACGATCCGGCCCTGATCACCGAGTAACAGCACCCGGTCGGCACCCTCGGCCGCGTCGAGCCGCTGCGAAATCACCAGCGTGGTCCGGTCCGCCGATACGGTCCGCAATGCACGCCGCACCGCGCGCTCGCCAGGGAGGTCCAGCGACGACGTCGCCTCATCCACGATCAGCACCGCCGGATCGGCCAGCAACACCCGGGCCAGGGCGATGAGTTGCCGCTGGCCCGCAGACAACGGCACGCCGGTGCCGGCGACCTCGGTGCGGTATCCGTTCGGCAGCGCGGCGATGAAGTCGTCCGCGCCGACCGCGGCGGCCGCGTTCCGGACCTGCGCATCGCTGGCGTCCGGGCGGCCGAACCGGATTCGAACCGGATGTTGTCGGCAACCGAGCCGGAGAACAAACAGGTTTCCTGACCTACCAGCACGACATGGCGCCGCAGCTCGGCGCAAGACAGATCCCGTAGGTCGACGCCGTCCAGGGTGATCGATCCTGACGTCGGGTCGTAGAACCTGGCCATCAGTTTGGCGATGGTGGTCTGGTCTTGCCGGCGCCGCTCGGACCAACCAGCGCCACCATCTGGCCTGCCGGCACGGTCAGGGTCACCCCGGACAGGACCGGACGGCCCGGCACGTAGCCGAAATGGACGTTGTTGAACGCGACCGTTCCGCGCACCGAACCCAGCGTGCGCGTGCCCGCGTATTCGATTGCGGGCCGCCGGCGCAGCGCTGCGGCCAACTTCTCCAGCGCCGACGTCGCAGCCTGAAATGCGTTGAAGAAATGGGTGATCTCGTGCATCGGCTCGAAGAACATGGGCAAATACAGCAGGAAGGCCGCGAACGTTCCGATCGTCATCTCGCCGTCCAGCACCCGGCGGCCGCCGTAGAGCGACACCATGGCGATGGTCAGGTCGCCGATCACTTTCACGCCCGGCGTGAAGACGGCCATCAGCTTGAAGGACTTTTCGTTGATCACCTGGTACTGATCGGCGATGTCTTCGAACACCGCTTGATTCCGCGGCTCCTGCCGGTAAGCCTGCAGGGTCTTGATGCCGGCCATCGACTCGATGAACTGCATGATGACCAGCGCCGTGCTCTCCCGCACCTCACGGTAGGTCTTCGACGATTCGGCCCGAAACCACGCTCCCAGGCCCAGCAATGCCGGAAACACCGCCAGGCAGATCAACCCCAGCTGCCAGTCGAGCGCGACCAGCAGCATGGCGATACCCAGCGGCGTGAGCGCCGCGGTGATCAGGCGATCGAATCCGGCGGCAAGCATGTCCTGGACGGCCTCGACGTCGTTGGTCAGCCGGCTTACCACCCGGCCTGTCGTATAGCGGTCGTGGAAGGCGGTGTCGAGCCGCTGAAAGTGCCGGAATACTTTGCGCCGCAGATCCAGCAAGACGGTCAGGCGGACCACCCCGGCGCGGCTGAGGAAGAACCACCGGCAGATACCGTGAATGAGCACCGCAGCGCACAGCGTGACGACGATGAGCAACAGCGTGCCGGCCGAGCCGCCTTGCGTGATCGAGGGAATCCCGTAGTCGATGCCGCGCCGGACAAGCAGTGGAACCGAAAGTCGCGCAGCGTTTTCCAGAACCGCCACCAGTAGTAGCAGCAACAGGGTCGACGCGTGCGGCCGCATCAGCAAGCTCAGCAGCACACGCGCATGGCGGCCGTGGCCTCGGACAGGCCCAGACCCATCGCCGCGGACCCCAGTACCCACAGCCCGCGTTGGTCGTGGTGGCGCACCGGCCCGTCGATGACGGCTCTGGTCATGATCGGAATACCCACTGTCGCAACCAGGCTGGCAGTCGCGGCTACCACGATGACGATCCAGGCGCGATAGGGAATCAGGTACGGCAATAGCCGCTTGAGATCGGTTGCCGCCCGGCGCCGCTCCGGCGCTGCGGCGATTACCGACAACGAATGCCGCGCCGCTGTCCCCGGCGCGCACCTCACTTCAGTCACGAAGAATTCGTCTCCCGATCCCGTTGCGGGAAAGATGGCGCCGAAATATCGAACCCGCAACGACAAATGCCGGTCAGGACATCGAATGTCTTGACCTGCCAACTGATTTCGTCAGGCAACGTTGGCGTCGGCCACCTGCCGCGACGGCAGCAGCGGCTATCCGGGATCGACTTGCGCCGGTCGGACCCCGGCAACAATCGAGGAGCGCCGACCTGGACGATGGCCGCAGCCGTTGCGACCTCGGCGGTGATTCTGACGGCGCGGAATTTCTGCGTTGTCGCCGGGCATGGTCGCTGGTGTGAATTTCGGGAGCGACGATCGCGCCAGCGGTGAGCCGCATCATGCTCGGCCCACTGGCTCGGGTCCCGGGGACTGCCGCGCCGCGTCGGTGTCACCGCCACCGCGCGGCTCCCGTCGTCGAGGTGGGTCGGACAGGCTGGAAGTAAGCCGCCGGACAGGCGCAAGCAACCCGATGCGCGGCGTCCCACCGCCACAGGCAACAATCAGGCAAAATGGCGGCATGGAGACTAGTGTGAGCTCACCTCGGGTCTTGGTGGTCGACGACGACTCCGATGTCCTGGCCTCATTGGAACGCGGCCTGCGGCTGTCCGGGTTCGAGGTCTCGACCGCCGTCGACGGCGCTGAGGCCCTGCGCAGCGCCACCGAGACCCGCCCGGACGCGATCGTGCTCGACATCAACATGCCGGTGCTGGACGGCGTCAGCGTGGTCACGGCACTGCGCGCGATGGACAACGACGTGCCGGTCTGCGTGCTGTCAGCGCGCAGCTCGGTCGACGACCGAGTCGCCGGCCTGGAGGCCGGCGCCGACGATTACCTGGTCAAGCCATTCGTGCTGGCCGAGCTGGTGGCACGGGTGAAGGCCCTGCTGCGCCGCCGCGGCTCCACCGCCACGTCCTCCTCGGAAACCATCACGGTAGGGCCGCTGGAGGTGGACATCCCGGGCCGGCGGGCCCGGGTCAACGGCGTCGACGTCGACCTGACCAAGCGCGAGTTCGACCTGCTGGCGGTCTTGGCCGAGCACAAGACCGCGGTGCTGTCCCGCGCGCAGCTGCTGGAGCTGGTGTGGGGCTACGACTTCGCCGCCGACACCAACGTCGTCGACGTGTTCATCGGATACCTGCGGCGCAAGCTCGAGGCCAATGGCGGACCCCGGCTGCTGCACACCGTGCGCGGCGTCGGCTTCGTGCTCAGGATGCAGTGAGTGAACATCCTGTCGCGGATCTTTGCCCGTACCCCTTCGTTGCGGACGCGGGTGGTGGTCGCGACGGCGATCGGCGCCGCGATCCCGGTGCTCATCGTGGGCACGGTGGTCTGGGTGGGGATCACCAACGACCGCAAAGAGCGGCTGGACCGCCGCCTGGACGAGGCGGCGGGCTTCGCGATCCCGTTCGTGCCGCGCGGCCTCGACGAAATCCCGCGCTCCCCCAACGACCGCGACGCCCTCATCACGGTCCGCCGCGGCGACGTGGTCAAGTCGAATTCCGACATCACCTTGCCCAAACTGCAAAAGGACTACGCCGACACCTACATCGGCGGAGTGCGCTACCGGGTGCGCACGGTGGAGATCCCGGGGCCGGAGCCGACGTCGGTAGCGGTGGGCGCGACCTATGACACCACCGTCGCCGAGACCAACAACCTGCACCGCCGGGTGCTGTTGATCTGTGCCTTCGCCATCGGCGCGGCAGCGGTGTTCGCCTGGCTCCTGGCCGTGTTCGCGGTGCGGCCCTTCAAACAGCTGGCTGAACAAACGCGGTCGATCGACGCCGGGGACGAGGCGCCGCGGGTCGAAGTGCACGGCGCCAGCGAAGCCATCGAGATCGCCGAGGCGATGCGAGGCATGCTGCAGCGCATCTGGAACGAGCAAATCCGCACCAAGGAGGCGCTGGCGTCGGCTCGCGACTTCGCCGCGGTCTCCTCCCACGAGCTACGCACTCCGTTGACGGCGATGCGGACCAATCTCGAGGTGCTGTCCACCCTGGACCTGCCCGAAGACCAACGCAAAGAAGTGCTCAACGACGTGATCCGGACCCAGTCGCGCATCGAAGCCACCCTGTCCGCGCTGGAGCGCCTGGCCCAGGGCGAACTGTCGACCTCGGACGATCACGTGCCGGTCGACATCACCGAGCTGCTCGACCGCGCGGCCCACGATGCGATGCGCATCTACCCTGACCTCGACGTCTCGCTGGTGCCGTCGCCGACCTGCATCATCGTCGGGCTGCCGGCCGGCTTGCGACTGGCCGTCGACAACGCCATCGCCAACGCCGTCAAACACGGCGGCGCCACCCGGGTGCAGCTGTCGGCCGTCAGTTCGCGGGCCGGCGTCGAGATCGCCATCGACGACAACGGCAGCGGAGTACCCGAAGAAGAGCGCCAGGTGGTGTTCGAGCGGTTCTCCCGCGGATCGACAGCGTCCCACTCGGGATCCGGTCTCGGGCTGGCGTTGGTGGCACAGCAGGCCCAGCTGCACGGCGGGACCGCGTCTTTGCAGGACAGCCCACTGGGCGGTGCGCGGCTGCTGCTGAAGCTTCCCGGCCCGAGCTAACCCAACGGCGGTCTCACTCCCGTCGCGCGCTCTTGCGCCAGGGCGTGAAAAAGGCACGTGCGGCGGCGCCCTCGTCCTGGAACCAGACCTGGGCCACGGTCGCGTCGTAGTCGGGATCGTCGGGGGTGTAATAGAGCCTGGTATCCGTGCGGCCCTTGACCAGCCATCCCTCCGGTCCGCTGCCGTCGGCGCCGGCGCGCGCGGAGCCCGGGCCGTAGGGGGCAAACCGCGCTGGGGATTGCGGCGAACGTTCCCCGATTACCACGGTCTGCTCAGCCGACTCCGTCACGTCCGGGACCTGCTGTGCCGGAGTAACTTTCGCGGGTGCGATCTCTTGCGTTGCCGCCTTTTCCGCATCGGGGGTCTCGGGTGTGAGTACCTTCTTGGCGGCCGGGATCTTCTTCGCCGGTGCCCCTTTGCGGGCGACAGCCTTCTTGATCGGCACCTCGGCGGCAGTGGCCTTCTTCGCCGGCCGACGTGGCACGGTGCCCGACTTGCGTTGCGGCAGTTGGTCTTTGACGGGACCGACCATCAGTGTAAAGGTCAGCAGCATGCCGAGGGCGAAAGCCACGCCCACCAGCCACCAGTGCACGTGGCCCGTCACGGCGCTGCCTCCGTCTCCTGCGCCTCGTGCAGTTGCTGTTCTTGCTGTTCTTGGCCGGCGGGCTTGACGAAGGCGGTAGCGATCACCCATGCGAGAGCCGAACCTGCCACGAAGGCAGCCAGGTAGTACAACCACTGGATCACGAAATCCACGCTGGATTCTCCTTAGCTGACCACGATTTCGACGCGGCGATTCTTGGCGCGACCCTCGGGTGTGTCATTGCTGGCGATGGGGTTGGCGGAACCGTAGCCCCGGGCGGTGATGTGATCGCGGGCAACTCCCTGGGCGGCGAGGAAGTCGGCGACGGTGGTGGCTCGCTGAACACTCAACGGAAAGTTGATGCCCTCGCCGCCGCCGTTGTCGGAGTAGCCGTTGACGGTCACTCGTGCGTCCGGACAGGCTTTGAGTTTGGCGGCTACCTGGGTCAGGATCTGGTTGTCGGCGGGTGTCAGGCTGACCCCGTCGTTCTTGAAGGCAATCGCCCCGCCCGTGAGTGCATTGATGGCCGCTGGTAGATCGGCGCACGGGCCGGGGGCACCGGAGCCTGGCGGTGGACCGGCGCCCGGCGTCGGGGCCGGCGCCTTGACCTCGATGTTGTTCACGACATTGACTCCGGGCCAAGCAGTTTTGGCCGCCCGCTCCACCGCATCTTTCTGGTCAGGCGATACGGCGGTTCCCGACAAGGTCACGGCGTTTCTCTCGACCTTTAGGCTGAAGTCCGGGATTGCGGCGCCGGCGGTGAAAACCGGTTCCGCGTTTGCGAAATCGAGGGCGCGGACCAGGGGATCGATACGGAGTTGATCGATGACGGTGACGCCCGGAGTCAGCACGTTCCTGAGGGCTGCCAGCAGCGCCGCCTTGGAATTGTCATCGGGAAAATCGCCGATTAGCGTAATGGTGTTGCCGCTGCGGCTGATTGAAAGCAGCGACCATGACACGTCGGAGGCGTTGGACGTGCTACCGATCGTTGTCAGGGTGGGCAGGTCACCGGCCGGCCCGGTGACGGAGGTCGGGCGCTCGAACGCGCCGTAACCGATTGCCGCTATCAGCAACGGAATAATCGCCAGCGCGATCAGCCAGGCGACGCCGAGTCGGTGCCGACGAAATCTCCACGCGCGGATGGGTGCGGGCGCCATGTCTGAGACCGGCTGGCTACCCACCATCGCCCCGCCTCTCGCCGTCGAAAAGTGTCTGTCCCGCCCTCAGGCGATATGCAGCCTACCGACTGTCCAGCGGCGAAACTGCCAATGTCAGGCACACTGGAGCAATGGCTAGCGGGAGCAAACCAACGGACAGCGAGACCCTGGCGCAGATCCGCGACCTGGTCGCCGAGGAGAAGGCGCTGCGTACGCGGTTGCAGCAGGGTGACATCACCGAGTCCGATGAGCATCAGCAACTGCGCCGCATCGGAATCGAACTCGACCAGTGCTGGGACCTGTTGCGCCAGCGACGGGCGCTGCGCGAAACCGGTGGTGACCCACGCGAGGCGAACCTGCGTCCCGGCGGCCAAGTCGAGGGGTACCTCAGCTAGCCCCCATCCGGGCTGCCTGTCGACACCATGCGGGATTTCGATGTCGTCGTCGTCGGCGGCGGTCACAACGGCCTGGTCGCGGCCGGTTACCTGGCCCGGGCGGGGCTTACGGTGCGGGTTCTGGAGCGGCTGTCACACACCGGTGGGGCCGCGGTGTCGGCGCAGGCCTTCGCGGGTGTCGAGGTCCGGCTATCGCGGTATTCGTACCTGGTCAGCCTGTTGCCGCAGCGCATCGTCGATGACCTGGGCGCGCACATACGGTTGGCCCGTCGACCCTATTCGTCGTATACGCCGGACCCGGCTACCGCCGGGCGGTCCGGTCTGCTCGTCGGGCCGAACGGCGCACGCACATTCGCCGCGATCGGCGCCGCGGCTGACGAGCATGGCTTCGACGCCTTCTACCGCCGGTGCCGACTGGTGACCGAACGGCTCTGGCCGACGCTGATCGAGCCGCTGCGCACCCGCGAGCAGGCACGCCGCGACGTCGTGGACCGCGTCGGCCGGGCGTCGGCGGGCGCCTGGCAGGCCATGATCGACGAGCCGATCGGGCACGCCATTACCGGCGCGGTGGCTAACGACCTGGTCCGGGGGGTGATTGCGACCGACGCGCTGATCGGCACCTTCGCGCGACTGGACGACCCGTCGCTGAAGCAGAACATCTGCTTCCTGTATCACGTGCTGGGCGGGGGTACCGGAGACTGGGACGTCCCGGTCGGCGGCATGGGTTCGGTGACGTCGGCCCTGGCTTCGGCAGCCGCCCGCCACGGTGCCGAAATAATCACTGGCGCAGACGTTTTCGCGGTGAATCCGACCGGGGAGGTGCGCTACCGCGCGGGTGGCGACGCGCATGCGATCCGAGGGCGGTTCGTACTGGCCGGCGTGACACCGGCGGTCTTGGCCGGCCTGCTGGGCGAACCGGAGCCCTCACTGCCCCCGGGCGCCCAGACCAAGGTGAACATGGTGGTACGCCGACTACCCCGGTTGCGGGACACCGGCGTCAGCCCGGAGCAGGCCTTCGCCGGGACCTTGCACGTCAACGAGACCTGGACACAACTGGACACCGCGTATTCACAGGCTTCCGGCGGGCGGTTGCCCGACCCGTTGCCGTGCGAGGCGTACTGCCATTCGCTGACCGATCCCAGCATCCTGTCGGACCGGCTGCGCGCCGCGGGAGTGCACACCCTGACCGTGTTCGGCTTGCACACGCCACATTCGCTGTGCTCCGGCACCGACCCGGACGCGGTACGGGCGCAGCTGACGCACTCGGTGTTAGCGTCACTGAATTCCGTTCTGGCCGAACCTATTCAGGACCTCTTGATGACCGACGCATACGGCCGGCCGTGCCTCGAGACCACGACCACCGTCGACCTGCAGCGCACCCTGCTGATGACCGGGGGCAACATCTTCCACGGCGCCCTGTCGTGGCCGTTCGCCGAGGACGACGAACCGCTGGATACACCGGCCCGGCAATGGGGGGTGGCCACCGGTCACGAACGGATCATGCTGTGCGGGTCGGGCGCCCGCCGCGGCGGGGCGGTATCGGGCATCGGCGGGCACAACGCCGCCATGGCGGTGTTGGCCAGCCTCTAACCCCGCGAGCCCTATGGGCTAGCGCCCGTCGATGGCCACGTAATCGCGTTCGGTGTAGCCGGTGTAGATCTGGCGCGGCCGGCCGATCTTGCTGTCGCCTTCGTCGTGCATCTCCCGCCAGTGCGCGATCCAACCCGGGAGCCGGCCCAGCGCAAACAGCACGGTGAACATCCGAGTCGGGAAACCGAGCGCACGGTAAATCAGGCCGGTGTAGAAGTCGACGTTCGGGTAGAGCTTGCGCTCGATGAAGTAGTCGTCGGTCAGTGCCGCCTCTTCGAGCTCCTTGGCGATGCCCAGCAAAGAGTCGTCGCCGCCCAGCTTGGACAGGATCTTATCGGCCTGTTCCTTCACGATCCGCGCGCGTGGGTCGTAGTTCTTGTAGACCCGGTGGCCGAAGCCCATCAATTTGACGCCGGCCTCGCGGTTCTTCACCTTGCGGACGAATTCGCCCACGTCGTCGCCGCTCTCGCGAATCTGCTCGAGCATTTCCAGCACCGCTTGGTTGGCGCCGCCATGCAACGGGCCCCACAGCGCGTTGATGCCGCCGGAGATGGAGGTGAACAGGTTGGCCCGCGACGAGCCCACCAGCCGCACCGTTGATGTCGAACAGTTTTGCTCGTGGTCGGCGTGCAGGATGAACAGCATGTCCAGCGCCCGCACCACCTCCGGGTCGGCCTGGTAGGGCTCGGCCGGGAAGCCGAACGTCATCCGCAAGAAGTTCTCCACCAGCGTCAGCGAGTTGTCGGGATAGAGGAACGGCTGGCCCACCGACTTCTTGTAGGCGTATGCCGCGATGGTCGGAAGCTTTGCCAGCAGCCGAATCGTCGACAGCTCGACCTGCCGGCTGTCCATCGGGTCCAGCGCATCCTGGTAGTACGCCGAGAGCGCGTTGACCACACTGGACAACACCGGCATCGGGTGCGCATTGCGCGGGAAGCCGTCGAAGAACCGCTTGAGGTCCTCGTGCAACATGGTGTGCCGCTGGATCCGGCCGGTGAACTCGGCCAGCTGGTCGGGGGTGGGCAGTTCTCCGTAGATCAGCAGGTAGGAGACCTCGATAAAGGTCGACTTCTCCGCCAGTTGGTCAATCGGGTACCCGCGGTAGCGCAGAATGCCGGCGTCTCCGTCGATGTAGGTGATGGAGCTCTTGCAGGCGGCGGTGTTGACGAAGCCGACGTCGAATGTCGTGTGTCCCGTCTTGGCGAGCAGCGGACCGAGCGCAATACCGTCCGCACCCTCGGTGGCATGGACGACCTGCAGGTCGATCTCGCCCCCCGGGTACTTCAGAGTTGCGGTGTCGTCGGTGTCGGCCACGAGAACCCCTTTGCGCTCTGGCTGATATGGCAGCCCCACTCGGTGCGTATAGGTGAAGGTAGTCGTTGACACGACGGAGCGCCTGCCCGGGGTCGAATCTGCAGGTCGTGCGGCGCATGTCGGGTCTTTCTGGGCTTGTCCGCGCATGCGGGTAGGCCTTCGCGCGCTAGCTCCGTCTCGAGCGTGCGGCTGCGGCGTCGAGCGTGCAGCTGCGGCGTCGAGCGTGCAGCTGCGGCGTCGAGCGTGCAGCTGCGGCGTCGAGTATGCGTGCAGGGCGTCGAGTGTGCAGCTGCGGCGTCGAGTGTGCAGCTGCGGCGTCGAGTGTGCAGCTGCGGCGTCGAGTATGCGTGCAGGGCGTCGAATGTGCCGTCACGACGTCGAGCGTGCGGCCGCGGCGGGCCCAAGGCCCTTTGGGCCACCGTGAGCTCACATTCGAAACCGCCACTACACACTCGGCCCGCCAGCGGTTTGATCTGGGAACTACTCTCCCCTATACCGCTTCGCGGCGCCGCGTCGGCGAACATCCTCGTCGCATCAGGGCTGCAGACGCTCGATATGACCGCCGATGACCCGGATCCTGTTGTGCACCCGGTTTTCCCGGCCCTGCCAGAACTCCACCACCTCAGGACCAATGAGATAACCGCCCCAGTCCGGCGGAACCGGAATGCGCTCCGCGTCGGCGAACCGCGCAGTCACTTCAGCGAGTTGATCGAGCAGCGCCGCGCGCGACGTGATCGGCTGCGACTGGTGCGACGCCCACGCTCCCAGCTGTGACCCGCGCGGCCGCTTGGACCAGTAGTCTTCGGTCACTCGGGGATCAACCCGGCTGACCGGACCGCGGATGTGGACCTGTCGACCCAGCTGATACCACGGAAATGTCACCGACGCATAAGGCACAGCCGCCAGCTCGGCGCCCTTGGCCGACTCGTAGTTGGTGAAAAAGGTGATCCCCGCCTCGTCCACGCCCTTGCACAGCACCGATCGGCTGACCGGTCGGCCCGCTGCGACGGTGGCCAGCACCATCGCATTCGGCTCGGCGACGCCAGCGCGTTCGGCCTCGTCGAGCCACTTGCGGAACAACGCCAGCCACCCGTCGGCGAGCCAGTCCGCATCCAGGTCGGGGCTTCCGTCCTTCTCGACGGACCCGTAGTCAACCCGCATCCCAGCCAGATGATCTGTCATCGTGTCAACGCTAACGGTGTCGCTACCAGCCGGTAGCGTCCGCGGGGTGCTGGGGTGCGAGAATTTGCCTATGACTGTGGTCCCGGAAGATTTTGTCCCTGGTCTTGATGGCGTGGTGGCCTTCACCACCGAGATTGCCGAGCCGGATAAAGACGGCGGCGCGTTGCGCTACCGCGGCGTCGATATCGACGATCTGGTGAGTCAACGGGTCACATTCGGAGACGTGTGGGCGCTGCTGGTGGATGGCGAATTCGGCCATGGGCTGCCGCCAGCCGAACCGTTCCCGTTGCCCATTCATACCGGCGATGTGCGGGTCGATGTGCAGGCGGGACTGGCGATGCTGGCCCCTATCTGGGGGTACGCGCCGTTGCTCGACATCGACGATCGCACCGCCCGCGAGCAGCTGGCCCGTGCATCGGTGATGGCATTGTCCTACGTCGCGCAGTCCGCGCGCGGTATCTACCAGCCGGCCGTGCCGCAGCGAGTCATCGACGAATGCTCTACGGTCACAGCGCGTTTCATGACCCGGTGGCAAGGCGAGCCGGATCCCAGACATGTCGAAGCCATCGACGCGTACTGGGTGTCAGCCGCCGAGCACGGCATGAACGCCTCGACGTTCACCGCGCGCGTGATCGCCTCCACGGGTGCAGACGTCGCCGCAGCGCTGTCTGGAGCGATCGGCGCGATGAGCGGACCGCTGCACGGCGGGGCGCCGGCGCGGGTGCTGCCGATGCTCGAAGAAGTCGAGCGCACCGGCGACGCACGTGGTCTGGTCAAGAAGATCTTGGACCGGGGCGACAAGCTGATGGGCTTTGGGCACCGGGTTTACCGCGCCGAGGACCCGCGGGCACGGGTACTACGGGCAACGGCCGAACGGCTGAGCGCGCCGCGCTACGACGTCGCCATGGCGCTTGAGCAGGCTGCACTGGCTGAGCTGCGGGAACGGCGCCCGGACCGGGCGATCGAGACCAATGTGGAGTTCTGGGCCGCCGTCATTCTGGACTTCGCCCGAGTGCCGGCGAACATGATGCCGGCAATGTTCACCTGCGGGCGCACCGCTGGCTGGTGTGCGCACATCCTCGAGCAGAAGCGACTCGGCAAGCTGGTCCGCCCGTCGGCCATTTATGTCGGGCCGGGTCCGCGCAGCCCCGAATCTGTCGCAGGGTGGGACCAGGTTCTCACGTCCGCTTGAATCGACTCTTTAATCCACTCCTTGTTCGACGTGCGATTCGACGGGAAGGACTTCCCTCGCACCGCGCAGCCGCTCCTGCTGGTTGCCCACCGTCATCAGGCGCTGAAGGGCAACAGCCGGCAGTCAAGACCTAGGGACAGTTGCAGTCTAGGGACCGACATTGTCGGCGGTGTACTGGAAGGTCACCATGGGCGGACTGTGATCCGACAGCGGCTGACCGTTGGAGTTGAAGAACTTTGGCGCCTCGTTGCTGTAGGCCGTCGCAGTCAGCGTCACTCCCTGACCGCTTCGGTAAAAGATCTTGTCCAGCAGCTCGCACTCGTTGCCGACCTTGCACGTGGGCGCGAAAGGTGGGCTGGTGGGACCACCCTGCACCTGCACCCACGCATCGGTCAGCGAGTTGTTCGAGGCGAATTGCAGAAGCGCGCTTTGGTCGTCGGAATATAGGGCGTTGAAGTCGCCCGTGACGATGACCGCGCGGCCCCCGGAATTCTGCTGGATGTAATTGGTGAGCTGAGCAAGGTTGGCGTTCGTCAACACGCCTCCGCCGGTATTCGTATGCAGGTTGTAGAGGTCGATCGTTTCGCCGCCCGGAAGCTGCAGCTGGCTGTAGCTGAAGCCTTTGGCGGTGAGGCAGTTGTCGGCATTGCACTGCCACCAGGTCTGCCGGTCGAGCCTTTTCACCTTGAACTGCGCGAGGGTGTTGAGTCCGTCGGAGAAGGGCACGCCGATAGGCCACAGCAACGCGGGTGGGCTAGGCGGTGTCTGGCTGGGCATATCCGATTTCTTGACCAGGAAATCGTGGTACGCGAAGTCCTCCTGGACGTTGGCGACATAGTAGGAATTGAGCCGCTGCCCAATCTGTTTGGTGTACAGAAAGCGCGGCAGAATTGCGCTGGACAGCGGGAACGGCAGCCCGGCGATGTTGTAGGTCAAGATGCTGAAGTCACCGGTGATCGTCGTGGTCGAGATGCCACCCACGAATACGGTCACGGTGGCGACGTCGTCGTGCCCATGGAACGGACCCAAATATCCCGCCAGGCCGTGCACGTGCAGGCTGGTGTCGTCGCTGACGGCGACGGTGAAGGTGTCGTTGCCGACGAAACCCGGATCGGCCGTATAGGTGAAGCTGGCTGTTTGTTGGTTGATGTTGACGATGCCGTGCTGCGGTCCGCCAGGTGTACCGCGCGGATTGACCTTGAAGGTCATCCTGTTGCCGTCGGGGTCGTAGGCCGTGAATGGAACGGGGCCGGTGCTGCCGTTGATGGGGATGCTGACTTGTTGGGGGGTCGCGACCGGAGTCCGGTTGAAGATGACGGGCACAACCCCGTTGCGGACCGCGGCCAGAAAATCGATCACGGCGTTGAGCAGGTCATCGGGAATGCTCGCGGGGTCGACCGGTTGCGCGCTGGCCCCCGGCAGGGCCGCGCCCGGCGCCCCAGCCGCCGCGCCCGGCAGGGCCGCGCCCGGCACCGCAGCCGCCGCGCCCGGCAGGGCCGCGCCCGGCACCGCAGCCGCCGTGCCCGGCAGGGCCGCGCCGGGCACCGCTGCCGCCGCGCCCGGCAGGGCCGCGCCGGGCACCGCTGCCGCCGCGCCCGGTACCGCAGCCACCGCGGTGTCCGACCCGCCAGGCGGTGACGGCACGTCTGCCCACTCGCCGGCCGAGGAACCCGAATCCGTTGGCGACGCGTAGCCGACCGTAGGATTGGTCGGCGTGCTGCCAGCCAACAGAACAGCGGTTATCGCCCAGACGCCGCCGATACGCCTGGCATAACCCATGGATTCTCCTCGCGCATCCACTAGTGAGCCGGTGATTGTTCAACTGTCAGTGGATAATTCGGTGCTCGTCGCCGCTTGCCGTAGCATTTTTTGGTCGCGTTGCGCACCTGACATCAGAGGTGTTCGACCCCAAGGTGCGAATGCCGAGCGAAGTTTGCCGTGCCGCGAGAGCCATTGTCAATATCCGACTTTGGGTTAGCTGACCTAATCGCCTTCGGGTGGCCCGCCGGCACTTCCAACAAGCTTCCGCCTTCGACGAGGCACCCGCTCGGAGGCGAGGTGACGGGTGCCGCTCATGGCACGCAACCGCCCGTCTTCGACAATCTCGACGCCGGGACTACCCCCCGCTGTTTCGACAAGCCCTTTTCGGGTGACCGAGAAGCCGTCAAATCTTCGTTAAAGATGTTGACATGCAACGGCATTGTGTTGCGCCTCTAAAAAGGCTGGGCCAAGCACGCGTGCGAAGCTGGCGCCCATCTGTCCGGCGATCAACGGTGGACAGCTGTCGCTTGGTTCGGTGTCGTTCGAATACTGTTGGAGGGAAACCGATGTGGCTGCCGACTCCGCAGATAGCCAGCGGTTTCACACACGATGGTCATCGTCGCAGCGGAACCCTCGGCTACGTACGCGAACCCTTGGCCGGTCGACGTACCGAGTGTGAACTGCGGCTGAGGTACTCTGCCGCACAGCGGGTTTCGCTACGCTACCGGCCTGGTAGCTGCGGTTGCTCAAACATCTTTTCCATGATTGCCCAACCAGGCACGGAGCCGGCCCGGGTTGCCGATTCGTGATGGCCGTCGGGCCTCGGCGGAACACTCCTGTCGAGCCTTGGCCATGGGCGGTTGGTCCCTGGGGACGGCGCTGTGAGGCAGGGCCGTCGGGAATTCGGGCACGGCTTGTGGTTTCATTCGACCCGGCGTTGTGATGGAGAAGTATTCGTGTTGAAACCGAAAAGCATCCGTGTCGAGATCCGATAGTACTCATGGTGATACCAAAAGTATTCCTAATCAACCGATCACGCGTCGGCTGTCGGCCGGATACACGCCGGATGGCCCAGCACCCCCTGCGAGTGCCGATCATGCCGGCGACATGAGTCGCTGGCATGACCCGGCCGGATTCTTGTATGTGCCAAACAGCTTGTCGCCGTATGTCATCACCACCGAGAGGTTGGTGGGACGCCGCTCGGAATGATGCAATTCATGGCCCGACGCGGCCGGCAACAACCAGCGGGGATAGAACGTGATGTCGTATCCGCTGTGCGTGATCACCATTGCGGTCGTGTTCGTGATCGCATAGGCGACCACCACCAGCGGATGCGCACCAACCAGCAACGGCGGAACATACAGGCACAGCATCACCATCAGGCCTTCGAGGGGATGCACGACGAAGTTGGTCCAGATGGTCAACGGCGACTGGACACGGTGATGCACGTAGTGGACCTTCTCAAACACAAAGCGGTTGCCGTGCTCTAGCCGGTGCCACCAATAGGTCAGAAGTTCGCCGACCACCATGAAACCGATGAGTTGGGCCACAAAGACCGGCAGCGTCGGCGCGGCGCCCGGGACCGCGGCCGTCCAGACGTGGAACGTCGCGTGCAGCACGAACAGCAAAATCCCCGTGCCGACGTACATCGACATGATCCGAATTCCGAGCTTCGTGGCCGCGTTGGCCGAGATCCGCCGGTAGATCGCGACATCCACTATCGAAAAGCCGATCCCGGCCAGCAAGACGACCGCGACGACGACGGGCAGAAAATACAGCGGAAATTCGAAGAAGCCGACACCCAACAGGTTCAATAGCTCATCCCAGACCGGTTGCAAAGGCGATACCTGACTCATGGGTCTGCTCCTAGTTGTGGTGATTAGTGCCGGTAAGTAAGCGCTGCGCCGCCGTCCGCAGCTCCTCGATGCACTGCTCGACGCTGATATCGCCGACACCCAGCAATGCCAGATCGGCGAAAAAGACCCGCCCAAGCAACGTCATCGACGGGTCAAGGGTCGCCGGGATGTCGTCGACGCCACCGGCCAGCAACGCGCGGAACATCTCACGCACGCCCCGGCGGAACTCGTCGGCTACCGGGCCCTGCGCCAGCACCGAGGCCATGGTGGCCCGAACCATCGACAAATCCGACGCTGCTTCGTGCACCACCTGCTCGATCGCGACGTCGATGGCGCCGGCCGTCTCCCCGGCCGCCTCGATGGCCTGCGGTAAGCGCGCCGCAACATCATGACCCCAGGCCAACGCGGCCTCGCAGACGACATGTTCCTTGGACGCGAAGTAGCGGTACGTCGTCGCCCTCGATACCCCTGCGGTCGTGGCGATCAACTCCATGCCCACGGCCTCATGACCGTGCTCGCGGATCAGCTGTCGCGCTGCCTGAAGCAGCCGGGTGCGCACTTCCAGCTGACGCGCGTCCATCGTGCGATGGATGGTCAATCGGGCAGCGCACACGCGGGCATCGCTATCGGCCAGTTTGAGACATGTGGTGAAACAATTGTATCAACAGCAGTCGACACATCTAGATCAGAACGCCACGTCAGACCGCAAGAGGCGGCCCGCCCGTTGGCCACACGCCATTTGTTCCCCGCGGCCGCACGGCCGTGCGGAGGCTCGCGAGGGTATGCGCCGCTGCCGTAACCCGCTGCGCGATGAAACGCGATGAAACGCGATGAAAATTGCCGCCACGTTCGGTCAGTACCTGTGAGCCCCGCGCGGGCGACACCAACTACCCAAGGGAGCGAACAACGTGACAATCACCGTGGAACCAGCACTGTCCCCCCACCTCGTCGTCGACGACGCCGCGGCGGCGATCGACTTCTACGTCAAGGCCTTCGACGCCGTCGAGCTCGGCCGCATACCAGGGCCCGATGGCAAGCTCATCCACGCCGCGGTGCGCATCAACGGCTTCATGGTGATGCTCAACGACGACTTCCCGGAAACCTGCGGCGGCAAGTCGACGACACCGACGTCACTCGGCGGAACCCCGGTCACCATCCACCTGACCGTGACCGACGTCGACACCAAGTTCCAGCGGGCAGTGGACGCCGGTGCCACCGTCGTGCTCCCGTTGGCAGACCAGTTCTGGGGCGACCGATACGGAGTAGTCGCCGATCCGTTCGGCCACCACTGGTCACTCGGGCAACCCGTACGGGAACTCAGCGTGGCCGAGATTCAAGAGGCCATGTCCGCGCAGGCAACCGGCTAGTTCAGGCCAGCTCACGCAGCCGCGTCAGCAGGCGCCGTCGCAGTGGCGGCGTCTGCGATGCGCCGGTCGCCGCCGCAACCATGTCGGCGACGTCGGTGAATTTGTTGCGCGGCCTACCGTCGACGCCGCCGCGGGCGACCTCGGCGGCATCGATCGCACGCCAGCCCGCGGCGTCGATGACGTCGGGCTGACGCGTGCTCACCAGCTGGTCCAGCGCCGCCGGCTTGCCCGCCGGATCGGTGAGATGGCCCGCATTGAAGTCGGCGACCAGCGCCTGAACGGTTTGCCAGGAGCAGGATTTGTTGGTACCGATGAACCCGGTCGGCCCGCGCTTGATCCAGCCCGCGACATAGGTACCGGGCACCGGCTGCCCGGTGCCGGGATCGACGACCCGACCACCGTCGTTGGGCACGACGGCCGCTGCTTCGTCGAACGGCAGGTCATGAATTCGCGTGCCGCGGTAGCCGATTGACGTCAACACCAGGCCCGCTTCAAGGCGGCGCACCTCATCGGTGCCGGTGACGGAGAACTCGACGCCGGTGGCCCGTTGGGTTCCCAGCACGCGCCGGGGCGTGAGCTGATAGGCCAGCCGGATTCGGGGGTGCGACGCCTTGGGCGACCCGTCGCCCAAGGCGCTCAGGATCTCCAGCTTGGCTTTCGTCAGCGGCGCCGAGGCGGTGTCCAGGTCCTCGAGGACCCGCTGGTGGTCGTCGCGGTCGAGCATCACGTTCGATGCGGCGGTGAGCCCGATCAACTCGGGCAGGGTGAACGCCGAGTGAGCGGGTCCGCGGCGGGCAGCGATCACCACCTCACGGACCGCCGAGCCGCGAAACCCCCGCAGCGCATGATCGGCGATGTCGGTTCGGGCCAGGTCACCGGGGTTGGTGGTGAGCACCCGCGCCACGTCGAGAGCGACATTGCCGTTGCCGATGATCACGACGCGGGCGTGGCCGAGATCGACTGGGAGATCGACGAACTCGGGATGCCCGTTGATCCACGCGACCAACTCCGTCGCGGTACCGGTGCCGGGTAACCCCATCCCGTCGATCTCGAGGCGACGGTCGTCGGAAGCACCGACTGCGTACACCACGGCGTGGTGGTGGGCCAACAGCTCGGCGTGCGTCAGGTGCTTGCCGACCTCGACGTTGAGGTAGAACCGGAACCGGTCATGGCGCGCGACCCGGTCGAACAGTGTGGTGACCCGCTTGGTGTTCGGGTGATCCGGCGCCACCCCGGCGCGCACCAGCCCGTAGGGCGTGGGCAGCTTTTCGAAGACGTTGACGCGCACGCCCGGTTGGACCAGGAGCTCGTCGGCGGCATACATCGCCGCGGGCCCGGATCCGACAATGGCAACGGTCAGCGGACGGCGGCGCGTACGCACCTCGGCGGCCGGGATCACCGGGGCCAGTTTCGACGTCGGCGGCAGTTTCGCGTCGGCCGGCCGCTTCGGGTAATAGGAGGCGTTGATCTCTATGAACGGCAGTTGCCGCGATTCCAGCCTGCTGTCCGGCGAGATGGCCCCCACCGGGCAGGCACTCACACAGGCGCCACAGTCGACGCACGCCACCGGATCGATATACAGCATCTCCGACGTCGCAAATCCCGGCTCGTCCGGCGAGGGATGGATGCAATTGACCGGGCAGGCAAAGACGCAGGATGCGTCATTGCAGCACGATTGGGTAATAACGTGCGGCATAAAGAATTACGCGGCCGGCACGGTCGCCAGGTGCTGACGCTGCGGCTCGCTGCGGTACCGCGACGGGTCGCCGTCGATCTTGCACAGCCGCCACATGAGCCGGGCCAGGTGACTTTCCATCAAGCCGGTGTCGTAAGCGAGCATCCGCACGTCGGCGAACATGTCGCGCAACCACTTCCGCGACTGCGGCGATCGGAAGAACAACTCTTTCCGCACCTCACGCGGGATGTCGAATTCCTCCCAGAACGCCTTGGGCGGCACCACGATTGCGTTACACAGCATCCGCATGGTCAGCGGGAAGTACAACGACGTCCAGAATCGCTGCCGCTTAGTCAACTGCGGCAACCGCTTACGCAGGAATTCATGCGCGAAGGAGATGTGCCGAGCTTCCTCGGCCACGTGAATGGACATCACCCGTTCCATGATCGGATGCAGCGTCTTACCCTCGCGCAACACGTTCTTCTGGGTGTGGTCGATGGGCTCCTCGCCGGCGAGCACTCCGATGAAGAACGCCACCGGCAGCGGGCCGGCCACCAGCGGGATGAACGGCGAGACCCAGCGCAGCCGCCGCGGCATCCCCGGAACGTCGGCGCCGACGCGGTTGATCATCTCCTGGAACATCATGGTGTGGTTGCACTCTTCAACGGATTCGTGCAGGCAATACCGGTATTCCGGTGACCCGTTGGGCATCCAGAACGTGTAGTTCATCAGACCGCGGATCAGGATGGACTCGAAGTGCAGCCCGACCTTGGCCACGTTGGCCTGGCGCCACATCCCGATCTTGATCTTGCGCTCGTCGGGCTGCGCCAGATACCAGGGGTGGCGGCCCAACGGGTCCGTCGCCGGGAGGATCCACCGGGGATCGTTGTCGGTGACAGCGAACTCCGGTGACTCCCAATCGATGTCGGTGTACGGGTTGAAGTTTCGCCGCACCGACCCCTCGGACAGTGTGGCGAGCATCTCCACGTACTCGGTATCGTCCCGAACCTCCATGTTGCGGCGCCAACGCCGAACCATGAGCGTCTTGTCCACTGAGAAGCCTCCCCAATGAGGTTTGTGTTGAGGTTTACTTTCGGACGTCTGATGAACACGGTACCGCTGGTACCGGGAATTCTCCAGACCCGGGGACGGGCTGTGGCCGGGCCCGTATCGACCGGCGGAGTGTGACGCTGCTCACGCCGGCCGGCTTGGACGCGGCATTATTCGGCCCGCGTGGTCGCCAGTCCCCCATCGCTCACTACCCTGATTGCCATGGCCGACCAGCTCACGACTGCCCTCGAGATTCCCGCTGACCTCAAACCCCGCGACGGGCGCTTCGGGTCGGGCCCGTCCAAGGTGCGGCCCGAGCAATTGCAGGCGCTGACCACCACCGCGGCGGCATTGTTCGGAACCTCGCACCGGCAGTCGCCGGTCAAGAATCTGGTGGGGCGGGTGCGCGCCGGCCTGGCCGAGCTGTTCTCGCTGCCCGATGGTTACCAGGTGATTTTGGGCAACGGCGGGGCGACTGCGTTTTGGGACGCCGCCGCATTCGGGCTGATCGACAAGCGCTCATTGCACCTGGCCTACGGCGAGTTCAGCTCGAAGTTCGCCTCAGCCGTCGCCAAGAACCCGTTCGTGGGCGACCCGATCATCATCAAGGCGGACCCGGGCGACGCGCCGCAGCCGCAGGCCGATCCGTCGGTGGACGTGATCGCCTGGGCTCACAACGAGACGTCGACCGGGGTGGCGGTGCCGGTGCGACGTCCCGCCGACTCGGGCGACGCGCTGATCGTCATCGACGCCACCTCTGGTGCCGGCGGTCTGCCGGTCGACATCACCGAGGCTGACGCGTATTACTTCGCGCCCCAAAAGAATTTCGCGAGCGACGGTGGCCTGTGGCTGGCGCTGATGAGCCCGGCCGCGCTGGCCCGCGTCGAGGCCATCGCAGCCTCGGGGCGCTGGGTTCCCGACTTCTTGTCGCTACCGATAGCGATCGAGAACAGTCTGAAGAACCAGACGTACAACACGCCGGCGATCGGCACGCTGGCGCTATTGGCCGAACAGCTCGACTGGCTGCTTGGCAACGGCGGCCTGGAGTGGGCGGTCAAGCGGACGGCGGACTCCTCGCAGCGGTTGTACTCGTGGGCGCAGGAGCGGCCGTACACCACACCGTTCGTCACCGATCCGGAGCTGCGCTCCCAGGTGGTGGGCACGATTGACTTCGTCGACGAGGTCGACGCCGCGGCCGTGGCCAAGACCTTGCGGGCAAACGGCATCGTCGACACCGAGCCGTACCGCAAACTGGGCCGCAACCAGTTGCGGGTGGCGATGTTCCCCGCCGTCGAACCCGATGACGTCAGCGCCCTCATCCAATGCATCGACTGGGTGGTCGAGCGGCTTTAACCTGGTCGTTATCCGCCCGCAACCGTCCCGCGTGTCAGCGCGGGTTGCGGGGTTGGCTGCACTAAAGTGCGCAGGTAACAGGTCCGGTGCTCAGAGGCGCGGAGCCTGCGAGGAGAAGCCATGCGGGAACTCAAACTGGTTGGGCTGGATGCCGACGGCAAATACCTCATCTGCGAGGGCGCCAAACCGGCCGAAACATTCAAGCTGCCGGCCGACGACCGATTGCGGGCGGTCCTGAGCGGCAATACGGCGCACCCGGTTCAACCGCACCTGGACATGGAAATAGCGAATATGTTGAGTCCCAAGGAAATTCAGGCCCGGATCCGCGCCGGAGCATCGGTGGAGCAGGTGGCCGCGGCGTCGGGCTCCGATCTGGCGCGCATCCAGCGATTCGCCCACCCGGTGTTGCTGGAACGGTTGCGCGCCGCCGAGCTGGCGACGGCCGCGCACCCCATGCTGTCGGACGGCCCAGCGGTGCTGACACTGCTCGAAACCATCACCGCCGCGCTGCTGACGCGTGGCCTCAACCCGGAGAAACTCAGCTGGGACGCCTGGCGCAACGAAGACGGCCGCTGGACGGTGCAGCTTGCCTGGCAGGCCGGCCGTTCCGATAACCTTGCGCACTTCCGCTTCACACCGGGCGCTCATGGCGGCACCGTCACCGCGATCGACGACGCGGCCAGTGAGCTGATCGACCCGGACTTCAAACCTCGGCAGCTGGCTCCGGTGACCCACCTCGCCTTCGACGAACCGGCGAAGCCGGCACCCGCCCCGGCGGCGGAACCACCAGCCAGCCATCGCCGGGGCAAGCCGGCCATCCCGGCCTGGGAGGACGTCCTGCTCGGGGTGCGCTCCGGCGGGCAGCGCTGAGCTAAGCACGCCCCAATCCGGTCATCGCGAGCAGCGTCAACCACGCCACCGCGACCCCTACTCCCGCACCCAGGACAAACCAGCGCAATACCGGGGTGCGCCGCCAGCCCCAGACGGTCGGTGCCAGCCCGCCGACCGCCACGACATTGAGCCCGACCGCCAGCAACGGGTGCACCCGGATCAGCCCCAGGCTGAGCACCACCATCCCGACCCCGGTCACTGCAGCGACGAAACCGGCTACCACCAAACCCGTTGCCCACGGCGCAGATTCGTCGCGCGCTTCGAACTCCCGGCTCACGGGCCAAGCCTAGCCCGCTCGTAGAAAGCCAATGCGGCCGCCGTCGCCACGTTCAGTGAGTCGGTGCCCCGCGACATCGGGATCCGCACCCGCAGATCGCTGATCCGCAAGGCGGCAGCTGTCAGTCCAGGCCCCTCTGCACCCACCAGCAATGCAATCGGTTGGTCACGCACCGCATCCATCGCCTCGCCCAGCCGGCGCGCGTCGCCGCGCGGAGTCATCGCCAACAGCCGAAAGCCCCGTTGTTGCAACATCAGCAAGTCGGCGGGCCAGTCGGCTGCTCGAGCGTAGGGCACCAGCAAAGCGTGCCCCATCGAAACCCGGACCGCGCGACGGTACAACGGGTCAGCGCAACCGCTGCCGAACACCACCGCGTCCACCCCCAGCCCCGCGGCGTTGCGAAAGATCGACCCCAGGTTTTCGTGATCGTTGACCCCCTCGAGCACGACGACGGTGCGAGCACCGTCGACCACCTCGCTAACGCTGGGCTCCGGTAACCGGCTTGCCGAAGCCAGCACCCCCCGGTTGAGGTGAAACCCGACAGCCTGTGCCATGACTTCCGCGGAGGCCCGATAGTAAGGGGACGGGCTGCCGGCCAAGTCATCCCTGAGCTCGGCCAGCCTGCGGTCGGTGCCAAGCATTGCCCGCGGGGTAAAACGCGAAGCCAGCATGCGCTGCACGACCAGCACGCCCTCGGCGATCACCAGGCCCTTTCCGGACGGCAGGTCGGGCCTGCGGTCGACGCTGTTCAGGTCGCGGAAATCGTCGAGGCGCGGATCGTCGGGATCGCTGATGTCTTGAACGTCGATGTCGGGAACAGTCACGGGCTTTCGTCGACCAGGGCCATCATGATGTCGGCTGCGTGGCGCAGGGTGTCGCGTTTGCCGCTGTCGAGCGTCGCGAGCCGTCCGGCCAGCCACTCCTGACGGGCTCGCCGTGCAGCCCTGACCAACTCCGCGCCGGCTTGGGATACCGACACCAGCACCTGACGGCCGTCCACGGGATGCGGGGCGCGGTCCACCAGACCCACGTCGGCCAGGGAGGCGATCACCCGGGTCATCGACGGTGGGCGGACCCGCTCCCGGATCGCCAGCGCGCCGGGAGTCATCGCGCCCTCGTTGGCCAGGGTTGTCAGTGCCGACAGCTGCGACAAAGACACCGGAGATGACGCGTTCCGGAATCGAAGTTGGCGCGCCAGACGCATGACCGCCAGCGACAAGTCGCTCGCCAGCTGCGCATCGCTGTCAGGCACAGCGCGAGGTTACAACGGAACCCCAATGCTCGCGATCAGAACGACGGCAAACGATTGCGGTCGTGCCTTGAGCGCTCACCCCGTCGACACACTCCCTCGGCATTTTGAAACCGTTGCGTCGCATCGTCCAGCAACGTCACATCCATACCAGCTGTCACATCGGTGCTGCACGGGCGGACCCCCGAGAGGCCCAGGAGGCTTCTAGCGTCCTGCGTCGACTCGCTTACCAGGTACGCCATCTTGTTCGGTGATCTGTGGGGCGATGCAAAGCCCTCCGGAGGCCACAAGGCTGCCGGTCATCGATGTCGGCATCCGTAGCTTGGGCTGCGCGCACACCTTGGCGTCGGTTTTCGGCCACGCCGATGCTCGCGGCTTTGCTCAAACCTTCTGTGATGGCGGGCGTTCGGGACAGGACAGCAGAAGAATCGCGGGCTCACCAGGCCGACGGTCATGCCCGCCGTATCGAGTGTGCACGGACGGCTTTGATCGTGCGCGTAGGGCGGAAAAATCCGCGGCGGCCCGCCCTGACGGCACGCTCGACGCCCGCAACGCACACTCGACGCCCGCAACGCACGCTCGACGCCCGCAACGCACGCTCGACGCCGTCAGCAGCGACAACCCCGGCGCCGTGCACCCCCGGGCGCCGTGCACCCCGGGCGCTCCCGTTCCGCCCGTACGGCGGCCGGCATCGTCGCGGGCTATGTTGAAACCGATGATGAGTGACGAACCTGACCACAATCCCGAGCCACCACCATTACCGGCAGCCCTACTGGAAGTGTGGCCGGTCATCATGGTCGGCGCACTCGGCTGGGTGGCCGCCGCGGTGGCCGCATTCGCCGTGCCCAGTCTTCAGACATGGCGACCGGTGACAGTGGCCGGGCTGGCGGTGGGTTTGCTCGGCACGGGAATATTCGTCTGGCAGCTTGCCGCCGCCCGCCGCGGCGCACGGGGCGCTCAAGCCGGACTCGAGACGTATCTGGACCACCAACAAGACCAAAAATAGTGGTGCACAACACATCCGGGAGGAACGAATGGTAGCTCCGCTGCTACAGGCGCAGGTTGATATCGATGCGCCACCCTCGAAAGTCTGGGCGTTGATATCCGATTTGCGGCGAATGCCGCAATGGAGCCCGCAGTGTCGCTGGACGCACCAATTCGGTCCGCTGCGCCAAGGCACCCGTACCCTTAACCTCAACCGCCGCAATCGATTGTTCTGGCCGACGACATGCACCGTCGTCGAAGTCATCCCGGAGAAGAAGCTGGCGTTCCGGGTCGACACCAACCGCAGCATCTGGAGCTACGAGCTGGAGCCGAATGGCGAAGGAACCCGGGTCACCGAGAGCCGCCATGCCGAAAACGGGGTCAGCGCGTTTTCCAACTTGTCGGTCAACGCCCTCTTGGGAGGCACCGCCAACTTCGAACGCGAATTGGTCGACGGCATGAACACCTCGCTGGCAAAGATCAAGGCGGCCGCCGAAAACGGCTAATCGGACGATTGCGGCGGCTTCTCCCAGATGTCGAGCACCCCATCGTCGTACGGGTCATACATCGGGGAGCCGCCACCCGCCGGGGCCGGGGTGTCGGAATGAGCGCCGCAGCCGTAATGCTTGTCGACGACATGGCCGTCGGCGGACATTTCATTGCCACACACCCCGAACATTGCGCCCAGCGCTCCGGCGAGCGGCAGGAAGAACCCGCAGTCGCGGCATACTCGTTTGGTCGACCGTGCCATCGCCGAGTCGGGGCCATAGTCGCCGCTGTGCCAGCGCTCGGCCGCGCCGGCACGGCCCCACACGCTCATCACCCAGCGTCGGCCGAATCCGATCTCGGCAGCGGTCTCGTCGACATGCGGATCGCCGCTGGCGCTTTGGCCCGGTACCAGCCGCGGGTCATCCTTGGCCGGCGCCAGCAGGTCTCCCGGGCTCAAATCTCCCGGCTGTACCCGCCGCTCCCAGGGCACCCAGGGCGGCGCCAGCAAGGCCGTCGGACCGGGGATCAGCACGACCTCGCTGATGGTGGCATGGTCGGCACCGGCGTAGGCAGCCACCACGACGGCCCATTGCCATCCCTGGTAGCCGGGCAAATGCGCCAGGAACCGGTGTGTCGCCGCATTGGGATCGTCGTAGCTGACACCGAGGTAATCTCCGACCGCATCCGGGCCACTGAACTCGACGACCGCCGCCCTGGCCTGGTCCACAGCGCCGGTGAGCAGCGACGCCAAGTCCTGCGGCCATTCGGTCACGGTCGCCACGGCGGATTCCACCGACTTCTCCAAGGGTCCGGTCACACTCTTCCCTCTCTGCAGTGCGTATCCATACTGCCGGAAGACACGGTGGACGAGCCACACCCGGTTGCCTCCGCGTGGAGACGGGATAAGCCAGAATTGATGCGTGTCTGCACGGCGGCGTGATCACCCGGGCCGTACGGCTCCGGCTGCGGGCCGCCGGAGCCGGAACGGAACGGTCAACGAGCACCCCGGCATGGCCAACTATCCCGCTGATCACGCCGACTATCGGCGTCCGCGCCGTCCGCCGCCCATGTCGAGCGCCAACCGCTATCTCCCGCCGCTGGGCCAGGAGCGGGAACCTCCACGCGAGAGCGAGCCGCCGCCGTCGCGCGGGTTCAGCAACGGCGAACGGATCACCGTCACCCGGGCCGCGGCGATGCGCAGCCGCGAAATGGGCTCGCGGATGTATTGGATGGTGCAGCGCGCCGCCACCGCCGACGGCGCCGACAAGTCGGGCCTGACCGCGCTGACCTGGCCGGTGATGGCCAACTTCGCGGTCGACTCCGCGATGGCGGTTGCCCTGGCCAACACGCTGTTTTTTGCCGCGGCCAGCGGTGAAAGCAAATCACGCGTCGCCCTCTACCTGTTGATCACCATCGCACCGTTCGCCGTGATCGCGCCGCTGATCGGTCCCGCGCTGGACAAGCTGCAGCACGGCCGACGGGTGGCGCTGGCTCTATCGTTCGGACTTCGGACCGCGTTGGCACTGGTGTTGATCATGAATTACGACGGCGCCACCGGCAGCTTCCCGTCGTGGGTGCTCTATCCGTGCGCGCTGGCCATGATGGTGTTCTCGAAGTCGTTCAGCGTGCTGCGCAGCGCGGTGACCCCGCGGGTGATGCCGCCGACGATCGATTTGGTGCGGGTCAACTCCCGGCTGACGGTGTTCGGTCTGCTCGGCGGCACCATGGCCGGCGGTGCCGTCGCCGCCGGGGTCGAATTCGCCTGCACCCACCTGTTTGAGCTCCCGGGCGCATTGTTCGTCGTCGTCGCGATCACCATCGCCGGCGCCGTCTTGTCGATGCGGATCCCAAGCTGGGTGGAAGTGACCACCGGCGAGGTGCCGGCCACACTGAGCTACCACCGCGACAGCGGCAAGCTGCGGCGAAGCTGGCCGGAAGAAGTCAAGAACCTCGGCGGAACACTACGCCAACCGTTGGGCCGCAACATCATCACCTCGCTGTGGGGCAACTGCACCATCAAGGTGATGGTCGGCTTCCTGTTCTTGTATCCGGCGTTCGTCGCCAAAGCTCACGACGCCGACGGGTGGGTTCAGTTGGCCATGTTGGGTCTGATCGGCGCGGCGGCCGCGATCGGCAACTTTGCCGGCAATTTCACCAGCGCGCGCCTGCAACTGGGCCGGCCGGCGGTGCTGGTCGTGCGCTGCACCGTGGTGGTGACGGTGTTCGCGCTGGCGGCCGCGGTGGCCGGCAATCTCGCGGCGGCTGCCGTCGCGACCCTGATCACGTCGGGCTGCAGCGCAATCGCAAAAGCCTCACTGGACGCCTCGCTGCAAGACGATCTGCCCGAGGAATCGCGGGCGTCGGGGTTCGGCCGTTCGGAGTCGACGCTGCAGCTGGCCTGGGTGCTCGGCGGCGCGGTCGGCGTGTTGGTCTACACCGAATTGTGGGTCGGGTTCACCGCCGTCAGCGCCGTGCTGATCCTGGGGCTGGCACAGACGGTCGTCAGCTTCCGGGGCGACTCGTTGATACCGGGTCTCGGCGGTAATCGGCCGGTCCTGGCCGAGCAGGAGAGCACGCGTCGTGGTCCGGCGATGATGCCGCAGTGAAACGTTGGGGCGTAGCGCTTCTCGCGGTCGTGGTGTTGCTGTTGTCCGTCGGGGCAGGTTTCGGCGCGTGGCTATTGGTGCGCGATCCCGATCCACGGCGACCTGAGATCAGTGCGTACTCACACGGACACCTGACCCGCGTCGGTCCCTACATGTATTGCAACGTGCTGCGACTCGACGAATGTGAGACACCGCAGACTCAGGGCGAACTGCCGGTGAGCGAGCGCTATCCGGTGCAGCTTTCGGTGCCGCAAGCCATTTCGCGGGCACCGTGGCGACTCCTGCAGCTCTACGAGGATCCCGCCAATACCGCGGCCACCATCTTTCGCCCCGACAGCCGGCTCGCGGTCACCATCCCCACCGTCGACCCGCATCGAGGTCGACTGACCGGGATTGTGGTGCAATTGTTGACGTTGGTGGTCGACGCCTCCTCCGGTGAGTTACGGGAGGCGCCGCACGCGGAATGGTCGGTGCGCCTGGTCTTTTGACGCCGAAGTGCGGGCGACGAAGAGGGTGGCTACACTGCCGCCATGCAGCAGAATCTGCGTGTCGATAGCGATGGTCTGCAGACCATGGCCACCCGCTGGGGCGCCGCAGCGGGCGAACTGAACGCGACAGCGGCCCCGACGGGGCTGGGTCTGTCGGGTCAAGCCAGCGCGGTCGCGGTCGACGGCGCCCACGCCGATGTCACGGCGTTCTCGGCGGCGCTCGCCGCACGGGTGATCGCCCGGGCCGCCCACGTCGCCGCCGCTGATACTCGCTACGTTGCCAACGAGACGGATTCGGCGAACATGCTGGCCGCCGTGGCCAGTACGGTGATCCGCGCCTAGCACATGTCAGTGGTTGCGGCGTTTCCCACCCTTTCGCAGCAGTTGGCCTGGCCCACCGAGCACCTCACCGAGGCCGCTGACCACTGGGAGGCTGTCGCCGGACGCTGCTACGGGATGGCCAACCAGGTCTGGCGAGACACGCTAGCGGTGGATTGGCGAGGCGCGGCAGCGGACACGCTGCGCACCGAGACGCATTCCGACATGCTGACGACCAGCGCGGTGGCCGACCAGTCGCATGAGGCGGCCAAAGTGGCCCGCAGCGGAGCCTCGGATCTGTATGCGGCACGCTCGCGGGTGCGCTACGCGGTCCAGGATGCCCGCGCGGCGGGGTTCGATGTCGGCGAGGACATGTCGGTCACAGATCGAAGCAGTGGTGGGTCGGCCGCGCAGCGTGCCACCCGGCAAGCCCAGGCACAAGCCTTCGCCGGCGACATCCGCCAACGAGCCGTCCAGCTGATCGGGCTCGATCAGCAAGTCGCCGCCAAAGTCACCGCCGCCGTGGCCGGCATCCGACACGCCGTCCCGCCAATGCCTGTCCCCGCCGCACCGGCACAGGGCAACCGCATCCAGGCCGTCGACAACCGCACCTGGAAACAGGACCCGACGCCGGCGCCGCCCCCGGAACCTGCCACCGGTCCGAGCGCCGACGATATCCGCAAGGTGCTGGACAAATTGCCCGTCGGTAATTCTCCTGATGTCAGGGAGATCCGCTCACCAGAAGACCTTCAGAACCTATGGAGGTGGGCCCAACAGAACGGGGTAGAAATCCCGAACGGCTAGGCGATCCCAGCAAAGGCACCCGATATCGACTTCCGGACGGCACAACGATTGGGCAACGCTGGGCTGCCGAGTCGACCGGAAAGCCCGTCCTTGATGTCCGGTTCCCCAGCAAAGGTGACTACACAAAGGTGCATATCAACCCGCAAGGGGGCGTGCCAGACATTCCCGCACCTGCCAGGCCAGCGCCACCCGAGGCGCCAGCGGTCCAAGCGCCCGTCGAGCCCCCAGCCGTGACACGCCCACCCGCCGCGCCGACGCCCGAACGCGCACCGCCACTGGTCGGTATCGGCCCGGTACCGCCGGAATCCGTCCCACACCCTGTTCACCCGCCCCACAGCCACCACGGGCCCCCGGTGCTGGGCAAGGACGAATTACCCGACCTCGACGAATTCAACCCCGGATGACGCCCTGACGTTGACTCCGACCGGTCACCGACCAGCGAAAGCCCAAGCACACCCACAAAGACGGAGAATTATGACTCGACCCGACGAGAATAGACGGCCGGAGACCCGGCCAATTGAAACGGCGCAAGACCGGCTGCGGGCGGAACTGCTGATCAGTGCGCTGTACGATCTGGTGCCGCTGGCGGAGGTGGAATCCGTGATCATCCGCGACAACCTCGCTACCACAATTCCCGCCCGACAACAGTTCGCCCTGCGGACCATCCGATCGCTCTTGGAAGACGGGCTCATGCAGATTGGGGACCTGCCCTACCCGGGCGAAAAATTCGCAGGCTGGGACCTCTCGATCGACGCCGCCATGCAGCGCGTCCACGACCTCTTCGTCCGCCACTATGACGAGCGCGCATTGTGGGACCTCACGATATGGCTGGGCCTCACGCCCGCCGGAGAACGGCAAGCCCACAAGCTCAAAGGTGACGCCGCGGACTGAATGGTCGGTGCGCCTGGTCGTAGCGCCGAAGTGCGGGCAACGAAGAGGGTTCCTACACTGCCGCCATGCAGCAGAATCTGCGTGTCGATAGCGGTGGTCTGCAGACCATGGCCACCCGCTGGGGCGCCGCAGCGGGCGAACTGAACGCGACAGCGGCCCCGACGGGGCTGGGTCTGTCGGGTCAAGCCAGCGCGGTCGCGGTCGACGGCGCCCACGCCGATGTCACGGCGTTCTCGGCGGCGCTCGCCGCACGGGTGATCGCCCGGGCCGCCCACGTCGCCGACGCTGATACTCGCTACGTTGCCAACGAGACGGATTCGGCGAACATGCTGGCCGCCGTGGCCAGTACGGTGATCCGCGCCTAGCACATGTCAGTGGTTGCGGCGTTTCCCACCCTTTCGCAGCAGTTGGCCTGGCCCACCGAGCACCTCACCGAGGCCGCTGACCACTGGGAGGCTGTCGCCGGACGCTGCTACGGGATGGCCAACCAGGTCTGGCGAGACACGCTAGCGGTGGATTGGCGAGGCGCGGCAGCGGACACGCTGCGCACCGAGACGCATTCCGACATGCTGACGACCAGCGCGGTGGCCGACCAGTCGCATGAGGCGGCCAAAGTGGCCCGCAGCGGAGCCTCGGATCTGTATGCGGCACGCTCGCGGGTGCGCTACGCGGTCCAGGATGCCCGCGCGGCGGGGTTCGATGTCGGCGAGGACATGTCGGTCACAGATCGAAGCAGTGGTGGGTCGGCCGCGCAGCGTGCCACCCGGCAAGCCCAGGCACAAGCCTTCGCCGGCGACATCCGCCAACGAGCCGTCCAGCTGGTCGGGCTCGATCAGCAAGTCGCCGCCAAAGTCACCGCCGCCGTGGCCGGCATCCGACACGCCGTCCCGCCAATGCCTGTCCCCGCCGCACCGGCACAGGGCAACCGCATCCAGGCCGTCGACAACCGCACCTGGAAACAGGACCCGACGCCGGCGCCGCCCCCGGAACCTGCCACCGGTCCGAGCGCCGACGATATCCGCAAGGTGCTGGACAAATTGCCCGTCGGTAATTCTCCTGATGTCAGGGAGATCCGCTCACCAGAAGACCTTCAGAACCTATGGAGGTGGGCCCAACAGAACGGGGTAGAAATCCCGAACGGCTAGGCGATCCCAGCAAAGGCACCCGATATCGACTTCCGGACGGCACAACGATTGGGCAACGCTGGGCTGCCGAGTCGACCGGAAAGCCCGTCCTTGATGTCCGGTTCCCCAGCAAAGGTGACTACACAAAGGTGCATATCAACCCGCAAGGGGGCGTGCCAGACATTCCCGCACCTGCCAGGCCAGCGCCACCCGAGGCGCCAGCGGTCCAAGCGCCCGTCGAGCCCCCAGCCGTGACACGCCCACCCGCCGCGCCGACGCCCGAACGCGCACCGCCACTGGTCGGGATCGGCCCGGTACCGCCGGAATCCGTCCCACACCCTGTTCACCCGCCCCACAGCCACCACGGGCCCCCGGTGCTGGGCAAGGACGAATTACCCGACCTCGACGAATTCAACCCCGGATGACGCCCTGACGTTGACTCCGACCGGTCACCGACCAGCGAAAGCCCAAGCACACCCACAAAGACGGAGAATTATGACTCGACCCGACGAGAATAGACGGCCGGAGACCCAGCCAATTGAAACGGCGCAAGACCGGCTGCAGGCGGAACTGCTGATCAGTGCGCTGTACGATCTGGTGCCGCTGGCTCAGATCGAATCGGCCATCATCCGCGACAACCTCGCTACCACAATTCCCGCCCGACAACAGTTCGCCCTGCGGACCATCCGATCGCTCTTGGAAGACGGGCTCATGCAAATTGGGGACCTGCCCTACCCGGGCGAAAGGTTCGCAGGGTGGGACCTCTCGGTGGACGCTGCTATGGAGCGCGTCTCCAACCTGTTTGTCAGCAAATACGATGAGCCTGATCTGTGGGAATTCACGATATGGCTGGGCCTCACGCCCGCCGGAGAACGGCAAGCCCACAAGCTCAAAGGTGACGCCGCGGACTGAATGGTCGGTGCGCCTGGTCGTAGCGCCGAAGTGCGGGCAACGAAGAGGATTCCTACACCGCCGCAATGCCGGAGCTCCTGCGTGTCGATACCGCTGGTCTGCGGGCCATGGCCACGCGCTGGGGGCGCGGCGGCGGGCCAACTCAACGCTACGGCCGTCCCGGCGGCGCAGGGCTTGTCGATTCAGGCCTGCCGCCGTCGACGGCGCGCTTCTCGGCGGAGACGGCCGCCTGGCGGACGTCCACCAGAAGTGGCCCGGCATAACCGCTTGATTTGCCTTCATCGGATCTTCATGTCGCGTAATGTCGCCAAGCTGTGGCTGCTGATGCGGTCAAGTTCGTCGATGCGAACGGCCTGACGTTCGTTTACCTGGAGGACGGCTCCGGGCCTCTAGTGCTACTGCTTCACGGGCTCCCGGTCACAGCACACACGTGGGATGATTTTCGCCCGCGGATCGCATCTAGGGGATACCGCGCAGGTGGCTCCGTTCATGCGCGGGTATTACCCAAGTGCCATCCCGGATCGCGACACCGACCAAGAGACCTTGGCGCGTGATGCGCTTGCGCTGGTGGAAGCGCTCGGTGCGGGTGAGTCCGTCATTATCGGCCACGATTGGGGCGCCTCGGCCGCATACGGCGCGGCAGCACTCAGCCCGCAGCGGGTGAAGAAGCTGATCGTGATCGGCATTCCGCACCCAGCGGCGCTGAAACCGTCGCCGAGAAAAATTTGGAACGTCCGCCACGTCGTGGCATACAAGTTGCCAAGTGCGCCGAAGCGCTTCGCGCGTAACGACTTTGCGGCGCTGCCCGCTGTCTATCGGCGGTGGGCGCCAACTTGGGTCCCAAAGTACGAGGAATCCAACGCCGTCCGCGCGAGCTTTTCCCACCCGGAGAGCTTGAATGCAGCGTTCGGGTACTACCGAAAACTCTCGCCACGACTCCCCGCATGGCTGAAGACGGGGATCGCAGTGCCCACGGTGGTCTTCGCCGGACTAGACCGACGCGCTGCACACATGTTCGGCAACGAGTACATCGTTGAGGAGGTCCGCGGCGGTCACTTCATGCACAGGGAACATCCCGAGGCGTTCGCCGAACGGCTCTTGACTCATCTATGAGCGCAATCAGCCACGCGGCAGAGGAGAAACCCTATGCCCCATGACCCGCCGGCACGCGCTCCCCCCGGACCGGCGGGCCTGGTGGTGTGCCGTCACCGAAAGGTCTGCCGCCCAAGGCTTCCCGACCATGTGGCGTGAGCCATCCGGCTAGCTCAGGCCCCTTAGGCACAATGCGGGTGGGATTGATGTCGGCATGCACGATGTAGTAGTGCTGCTTAATCTGAGTGAAGTCAACGGTATCGCCGAAACCGGGTGTCTGGAAAAGGTCGCGGGCGTACGCCCATAACACCGACATCTCGCTCAACGTGCACCGGTTGCACTTGAAATGCCCGTGGTAAACCGGGTCGAAGCGGACCAGCGTGGTGAAAAGCCGCACGTCGGCCTCGGTGATGGTGTCTCCTACCAGGTATCGCTGCACCGCCAGGCGATCGCTGACCCAATCCAGCGCGGTGAAGAGCCGGTCGTAGGCGGCGTCGTAAGCCTGCTGCGAACCGGCGAAGCCGCAGCGGTACACGCCGTTGTTGATTTCGGTGTAGACCCTCTTGCTCACCTCGTCGATCTGGTCCCGCAATGCCTCGGGGTACAACTGCGGCGCACCTTTGCGGTGGTATGCGGTCCACTCCGTGGAAAAGTCCACGGTGATTTGCGCGAAATCGTTGGTGACTACCGCCCCGCTCGCCACGTCGACGATCGCCGGAACAGTGATGCCCTTGGGGTAGTTGGGGAATCGCTTGAAGTACGCGTCTTGCAGACGTGGGATATTGAGTACCGGGTCGACGCCCCCAGGATCGAGGTCGAACGTCCAACTGCGCTCGTCGTGAGTGGGACCGCAAAAGCCAATAGACAGAACGGGCTCCAGGCCAAGTAACCGCCGCACGATGATCGTACGGTTGGCCCAGGGACAGGCCCGGGCCACGACAAGCCGATAGCGGCCCGGCTCCACCGGATAACCATCGCGACCGTCCGCAGTGATGCGGGTGGTGATGTAGTTGGCGTCACGGGTGAACTCGCCCTTTTCCGCAACGTAAGCCGCCATGGTAACCATGATGCCTTGGCGGACACACTGGCGATGCACTCGACACCTGACGGCCGACCGTTGGCTGGGCTGGACCTCGCAGCCGTCTGATGCCGTCGTGTGCCCTCTCCCGCTGGGCAGGACGGCACAAGAAGTAACACGACGAAAACATTTGTAAGAAATTATTCTAACAAGATAGTTATGCATTCACGAACTATTGTTCTATGCAACGTTCGGCCTGCTCCGGCAACGGCGCCACGCAGCCGACCCATACACCTGGTGAGGCTAGATGACTTCTTGCGTTCCGGTGGACGAAGACTCCGTCCCCGCCCTCGGCGCGACTTTGGTGGCTCACCTTGCTCCCCGCGTAGCCGATGTGTCCGCGGCCGCGGCCAGCGCGGATGGCGTCGGTGGCAACCACGCCGTCGTGCCGCAGCTGCTTGCCCGATGTCAGGTGGTGACCGTCGATTTTGGCGCCATACCCCCCGAGATCAACTCGGCTCGGATCTACAGCGGACCGGGATCGGGGACGTTGATCGCCGCGGCGACAGCGTGGGACGCGCTGGCCGCAGAGTTGACCTCGGCGGCCACTGCCTACGCGTCCGTGATTTCGGACCTGACCAGCTCGCAGTGGCTGGGGCCGGCATCGATGGCCATGGCGGCCACAATCGCGCCGTATCAAGCCTGGATCGCCGCGGCCGCCCGGAACGCAGAGCTGAGCGGAATACAGGCGAGGGTAGCTGCCGCAGCCTTTGAAACAGCCCACGCCATGACCGTGCCCCCACCCGTCGTCGCGGCCAACCGGAGCTTGCTGCTGACGCTGATTGCGACGAATTTCTTCGGCCAGAACACGCCGGCGATCGAATCCACCGAGTTTCACTACGCCGAGATGTGGGCTCAAGATGCCGCCGCGATGTACGGTTACGCCGCCTCCTGCGCGAGCGCCTCGCTGCTGCCCCCATTCACCGCGCCGCCCCGAACGGCCAACTCCGACGGTTTGGCCCGGCAAGCGGCTGCGGTCGCACACGCCGCCTCGACGCAGGCTGGGAGCGGTGCGTCTGCAACATCGAAAATGGCGTCGAAATTGATCGAGCTTGCCACTGCAACACAGGCGCTGCAACATATTTCGTCGTCGCCGCCCTGGTACATCAGAATCTGGGACTTCCTCAAGAGTATCCCGATCCCGGTGTGGGACCAGCTGCTGAACCTGGAATACATGTATGGGGCCCTGATCTACGACACCCAAGGCTACGAATTGAATGTCCTGCAGCTCATTCAGTCGCTGGCCTGGGCACCCGCTCAAGCAGCGACCGGTGTTGCGGCAGCATCAGCCGGTGTCAACGGGCACCCGGCCGGCCCTGGGCTAGCCAGCCTCGGCACCGCGCAAGTGTCGGCAAACGTTGGCCAAGCCGGCAAGATCGGGGTGATGTCGGCGCCGCCCAGCTGGGCTACATCGGCGTCAGCACCACACGTTGGACCCTCGCGGGCCACACCAATGGTTGTCAACGACGCCGTGCCGCGAAGTGGGCCCACCGGCCTGATTCCCAACATGCGGGTAGGTGGCATGGGCGAAGATTCGCACTTCGTCAAACGTCAACAAGGATCACGCATTACGGTGATCAGCCCGAAGGCCATCGGCTAGCGGGACGACACACATCGCAGGCTCCATCTCCGCGCCATCCATGAAAGCGCCTGCGCTCGAGGACAGTTCATTCACCACAGCGATCGCAACGACATAAGGGGTTCAGAGCAATGATTGATTTTGGCGTTCTACCGCCGGAGGTCACCTCAATCCGTATGTATTCCGGCCCGGGTTCGGCGCCGATGTTGGCCGCCGCGTCGGCATGGAGCGGATTGGCTGCCGAATTAACCTCTACCGCAGACGATTACGAGACCGTAGTGACCAGACTGCAGAGCGAGGACTGGATCGGCCCGGCGGCGACGTCCATGGCCGATGCGGTCCAACCGTATGTGGCGTGGATGCGAGCCACCGCAGCACAAGCCGAGCAAGCTGCCGCCCAGGCGCGCATGGTGGTCGCCGCTTACGAGGCCGCGGTAGCGGCTGTCGTTCCCCCACCTCTGGTTGCGGCCAATCGCGTCCAGGTGGCCTCGCTCAGCTCGACCAACGTCTTCGGCCAAAACACCGCGCGGATCGCGCTTCTTGAAGCGGAGTACGGCGACATGTGGACTCAGGATGCGACGGCAATGTATGTCTATGCCGCCGCTTCGGCGAATGCCACCCGACTCACGCCGTTCACGTCGCCGACGCAGACCACCAGCCCGTCCGCGTCCGCCTTGCAAGGCGCCGCCGCCGCGAATGCCGCCGGCACCGCTGCCGGAACGACGCAGAACCTGCTGTCCAAGTTGGTTTCTCAGGCACCCAACGCCTTACTTGATCTGGCTACGCCACTATCGTCCCTGTTGGCTTCCGCCGGAGCGACCCCCACGCCCCCCTCCTGGGTGGTGTGGCTAGAGGATTTCTTGAACCTGATTTCTCCTTTGACCGGTACCTGGTACAACGTCACAGGCCTGCCCTATTTCGGGATCGGCATCACCAACAGCCTTGCGTCGACGGCAAGAGCCGTCGGAGCGATCGGCCCGGAGGTCGGCGCGGCGGCAGCGTCCGCGGGCGGGGCCGCGGACGCTGCCGCGGGGACGCTGGGCCGCGGTGCACCGATAGCCGCGGGTATGGGTAATGCGCCGGCCGTCGGCAAGTTATCGGTACCGCCCAGTTGGTCGGCGACCGGCCCGGTACCAGGTCCGTCGGTAGGTTCGGTATCCGCGCCCTTGGTCAGCAATATCGCCTTGCCGGAGGCCGCTTCGGAAAGCAGCAACATGCTGGGCGGCATGCCGCTGGCCGGCCCCGGAGTCAGCGGGGCAGGCAGCGCTCCCCGATACGGTTTTCGTCCCAAAGTGATGGTGCGACCACCGTTTGCGGGTTAGCGCGATGACGAAAACAACTCCGGTGCCGAAGAGTTCACACATCACGGACCCTGTCGCCGACGCCGACGCCGACGCCGACGCCGACGTCGCACAGCTGCACCGAGGTCTTGCCAACCGGCATGTCCAGTTGATCGCGATCGGCGGCGCCATCGGCACCGGTCTGTTCATGGGGTCCGGGCGAACAATCTCGGTGGCCGGTCCGGCGGTTGTGGTCGTCTACGGGATCATCGGGTTCTTCGTGTTTTTCGTTCTGCGGGCGATGGGAGAATTGCTCCTTTCCAACTTGAACTACAAGTCGTTTGTCGATTGCGCGGCCGACCTGTTGGGGCCGGCGGCGGGGTTCGTCGTGGGTTGGTCGTACTGGTTCGCCTGGATCGTCACCGGCATCGCCGACCTGGTGGCGATTACCGGATACTCGAAATTCTGGTGGCCAGAGATACCAGCGTGGGTACCGGTTGTCATTACGGTCTCACTGATCTTGGGTTGTAATTTGTTCAGCGTCAGCAGTTTCGGGGAGATGGAGTTCTGGTTCGCGTTGATCAAGGTGGTAGCGATTGGCTGCCTGATTGTCGTCGCGGTGATCCTGGGGGCCACACACTACGTTTCTCCGCACGGTGCCCGGGCCGGGATTGCCAACCTCTGGAATGACGGCGGGTTCTTCGCCACCGGCTTTATGGGTCTGGCCAGTGGCTTCCAGATAGCGTTCTTTGCCTACATCGGAGTGGAACTCGTCGGTGCCGCTGCCGGCGAGACAGCCGACCCAACACGCACCCTGCCCCGTGCGATCAATGCCGTACCGCTGCGGGTAGCCATCTTTTACATCGGCGCGCTGGTGGCAATCCTGGCGATCGTTCCCTGGCGGCAGGTCAACAGCGGCGAGTCCCCCTTCGTGATGATGTTCTCCCTGGCCGGAGTTGCCGCGGCGGCATCGGTTGTCAACTTCGTCGTTGCCACGTCAGCAACCTCGTCAGCGAACTCCGGGGTCTTCTCCACCGGACGAATGCTGTTCGGACTGGCCGAGGAGGGCAGCGCCCCGGCGCTTTTCGGCAAACTCAATCGCGGCGGCGTACCGGCCCCGGCTCTAATGCTGACCGCGGTGTTACTGCTCACCGCCATCCCACTGCTCTATGCCGGCGGTTCAGTGATCGGCGCCTTCACCCTCGTCACGACCCTCTCGTCGTTGCTGTTCATGTTCGTCTGGGCGATGATCATCCTCAGCTACCTTGCCTATCGGCGCCGGCACCCACAGCGTCATGCGACGTCGAACTACAAGGTTCCCGGTGGCGTATTCATGTGTTGGGCGGTACTCGCCTTCTTCGCATTCGTCATCTGGACGCTCACCACAAATACCCAAACATTGGTCGCATTGGCGTGGTTCCCGTTGTGGCTCATGCTCCTTACGGCCGGTTGGCTGGTCGTCCGACGCCGGCCGGGCCGCGCCGAACGTTATCGTCGTTTCCAGGCCGAGCTGGAGCCTATTCGATGCTGAGCTTCTCAGCGGAACTCACGCGCTTTGCGTCCGCCCAACCGGCCCGGGCGAGGACACCGTCGAAATTCGCCGCGCCACATCGGTTTCGGTGGACGGACCCGGTTCCCAGGGAGCGATCCACGGTCCGCTGCCCTCCGACTGATCGATGATCCCTTCCTCCAGCCAGGTGTAGCGGCCGTCCAGCACATCGTTGGTCAGGCGAACGTCGCTGCTGTCGGTGTTGGCCCACAACGCGTGGAACAGCGCTTCGACGCGGAGGGTCGCTTGCTCACAGAATATTTCGGCCAGTTCGTATGCCTGATGACCGACGACCGGATCAGCAACCCGCTGAGCCTCGGCCCGAACGCACGCCGCGGACATGGCGAACAGCTCTGCACCGATATCGACGATGCGCCCGAGGAACCCTTGCTTTTGCTCCAGCCGGGCCTGCCAGCGCGCCATCCCGTAGAAGGTGTTGCGGGCCAGCTTGCGCGTTGAGCGTTCGACGAATCGCAGATGCGACGCCAGCGGGCCGAACTCCTGATACGCCGTGGGTCGTTGCCCTTCGCCGAATACCAGCTGCGGCAACCACTTTGCGTAGAACCCACTCGCGCCGACCGCAGCTGCGGCCTTCTGGCGCAGATCGGTCTCGGGCTTGGCGAGATCACCGGCAGCTGTCAGGTGCGCGTCCACCGCCTCCCGCGCGATAAGCAGCCGCATGATCTCGCTGGATCCCTCGAAGATGCGGTTGATCCGCATGTCCCGCAGCGACTGCTCCACCGGCGCCGCGCGCTCACCTCGCGCGGCCAGCGACTCGGCGGTCTCGTACCCTCGCCCACCCCGGATCTGCAACAGCTCGTCGGCAATCCGACAGGTCATCTCACTGGACCACAGCTTGGCCAGGGCCGCCTCGATCCGGATGTCGTTGCGGCCCTCGTCGGCCATCTGACCAGACAGCTCGACCACCGCATCCAGCGCGTAAGTGGTGGCGGCGATGAACGCGATCTTGCCGGCCACCGCTTCGTGTTTGCCTACCGGTTTGCCCCACTGCACGCGCTCACGAGACCATTCACGCGCGATCTTCAGCGACCATTTGCACGATCCGGTCACCATCGCCGGTATCGCCAGCCGTCCGGCGTTCAGTGTGGTCAGCGCGATCTTCAGTCCGTCCCCCTCCCGACCGATCAGGTTTTCGGCCGGAACCCGTACGCGGTGCAGCCTGGTGACGCCGTTCTCGATACCGCGCAGTCCCATGAACTTGTTGCGCCGCTCCACGGTGATCCCGGGTGAGTCCGCCTCGACGACGAAAGCGCTGATGCCGCCCCGATGCCCCTCGCTCTTGGGGACCCGCGCCATGACGACCAGCAGTTCGGCAACCACTCCGTTGGTGGTCCACAGTTTGAGGCCCTCGAGTTCGTAAGCCTTGCCGTCATCGATCGGTGTGGCCGTCGCGGCCAGCCGCGCCGGGTCCGAGCCCACGTCGGGCTCGGTGAGCAGGAAGGCCGACAGGGCGCCAGCGGCGCACCGCGGCAAGAACTTCCGCTTCTGCTCCGGGCTTCCGGCAAGCTTCAACGGCTCGGGCACACCAATCGACTGGTGCGCCGACAGCAGTGCGCCCAGGCTCGGATGCACCGTCGAGGCCATCATCAGCGCACGGTTGTAGGCAACCTGCGACATGTTCAATCCGCCATACTCGGCCGGGATTTTCATGCCGAAGCAACCGAGTTCAGCCAAGCCCTTCACGTATTCGTCGGGAATCTGGGCGTCGCGCTCGATCACGCTGCCGTCGACGGTGGTGAGGAATTCCCGCAGCTTGCCCAGGAACGCCTCGATGCGAGCCTCCTCGGCTTCCGACGGCTTCGGAAACGGGTGAATGAGTTCGAGCGGGAAGCGGCCAAGGAAAATTTCCTTGGCGAAAGATGGTTTATCCCAACCACTTTCGCGCGATTCTTCGGCAAGCGCTCTCGCCTGCTGTTCGGTGACTTGCACTTGCTGCGCCATCGCGGCCTCCTCGCTGATGAACCGACATGGGGGTTGATTACCCGGTTCCTGCCCGATAGTACGACGCGGCGCGGCCCAAATGACCGCTTCCGGGTCTCAACAAAAGCTGGGCGATCGCCCAGCACAGCCCGCCCACTGCTGGGGCCGCCGGACCGGCGGGCAGAACGCTGCGCTGCCTGCCGGCAGGCGCGCCGGGCATGACACAGGCATGGTCGCAGGACGACTACTCACCACGAAAATCGTTGCGTGCTAAGCGTGTTCAGCCGCCAGCCCGGGGCACAAATCGCTGGCCCGGCCGATCAGACCGACCAGTGGTGTGGCAACAGGGCCACCGCGCGACGTCGACGGCGGATGGCCGCGTCGGCAGCATCGGGTGCCGGCGCGGTTAGGCGTCCAACTCCCGCGCCACCGCCTTGACCACCTCGGAGACCCGCCGAGCCGTCTTGCGATCGGGGTAGCGGCCCTTGCGCAGCTCAGGCTGCACCGTGCTCTCCAGCAAGGTGATCATGTCCTCGACCATGCCGTGCAGTTCATCGGGACTGTGTTTGTGCTCGACCGCCTCGCGGCGCGTGCGAGCCAGGCTCGGTGGCGGGTCGATCAGCTTGAGGCTCAGCGCCTGCGGTCCGCGCCGCCCGGACGCGATCCCGAACTCCACGCGTTGCCCCGCTTTGAGTCCCTCGACACCCGCCGGCAACGCCGAGGAACGGACGTAGACGTCCTCGCCGTCCTCCTGCGACAGGAAGCCGAACCCCTTTTCGGAGTCGTACCACTTCACCTTGCCGGTCGGCACTGCTCTCACCTGCTTGTCTGACGGATCGCTGGGCATTCCACACCAAGAAGCGCCCCGCATGCGCAGGACGCAATGACGATCTCAGATCCTACTCGGATCGTCGCCCGCCGAGCATCCGTGTTTACCCGTACTGAGTAGGCTGTCACTACCGCTGGAGGAGATATGCGCCTGATCCTGAACGTTATCTGGCTGGTGTTCGGTGGCCTGTGGCTGGCCATCGGGTACCTGGTCGCGGCATTGGTCTGTTTCCTGCTCATCGTCACCATTCCGTTCGGCTTCGCGGCCCTGCGCATCGCGTCGTACGCGTTGTGGCCGTTCGGCAGGACGATTGTCGACAAGCCGAGCGCCGGGACCGGGGCACTGCTGGGTAACGTCATCTGGGTGCTGCTGTTCGGTATCTGGCTGGCAATCGGGCATGTGGTCAGCGCGGTGGCGATGGCCGCCACGATCGTCGGTATTCCGCTGGCCCTGGCCAATCTCAAACTGATCCCGGTGTCGTTGGTGCCGTTGGGCAAAGAGATCGTTCCCGTCGGTGCGCCGGCTCGAATCGAACGCGTGACCGCATGACGGTGACGGCGCTGGGCGTTCCGACGGTGCGTGGCCGGTTGCCGGAGTCAGCGGCCCCGCCGGACGCCGCTCCAGTGGAAGGCCCGTTGCTGGACAGCTTCGGCCGGGTCGCCACCGATCTGCGGGTTTCCCTGACCGACCGCTGCAATCTGCGGTGCAACTATTGCATGCCGGCGCAGGGCCTGGACTGGCTGCCCGGGAATCAATTGCTGCGACCCGAAGAGCTGGGCAGGCTGATCCATCTCGCCGTCACCCGGCTCGGGATCACCAGCGTGCGGTTTACCGGCGGCGAGCCGCTGTTGGCCCGTCACCTGGAAGAGGTCGTCGCCGTAACGGCCGGCCTGCGGCCTCGTCCGGAGATCTCGTTGACCACCAACGGCGTCGGACTGGCGCGGCGGGCAGCTGCCCTGGCCGGCGCGGGCCTGGACCGGGTGAACGTGTCTCTGGACAGCGTGGACCGCGCCCATTTCGCGGCCATCACCCGTCGGGACCGGCTCACCGACGTGCTGGACGGCCTGGCCGCCGCCAAGGATGCCGGCCTGACGCCGGTCAAGGTGAACGCCGTGCTCGACCCCGCCACCGGCCGCACGGATGTCGTCGCACTGCTGCGCTTCTGCCTGGAGCACGGCTACCAACTGCGAGTCATCGAGCAGATGCCACTCGACGCGGGCCACCAATGGCGCCGTAACGCCGCGCTGAGCGCCGACGACGTGCTGGCGGCGCTGCGCCCGCATTTCCGGCTGCGGCCCGACCCGACGCCGCGAGGTTCGGCACCCGCCGAGCTTTGGCTGGTCGACTCGGGCCCGGACACGCCGACCGGGAAGTTCGGGGTCATCGCCTCCGTCTCGCACGCCTTCTGCTCGACTTGCGACCGCACCCGACTTACCACCGACGGTCAGATCCGCAGCTGCCTGTTCTCCGGCGAGGAGACCGACTTGCGCGGCTTGATGCGCGGCGGGGCCGATGACGACGCGATCGAGCGGGCATGGCGGAACGCGATGTGGCGCAAGCCAGCCGGCCACGGCATCAACGATCCCGATTTCGTGCAGCCCGACCGTCCGATGAGCGCCATCGGTGGCTAACTCGACGGCGAACTCGATGGCGAACTCGACGGCAGATGCCATCGGGATTCACGTGACCGTCCGCTACTTCGCGGCGGCCCGGGCGGCCGCCGGTATCGAGTCGGAAACAATCACGTTGCGGCCCGGCGCCACGGTGGGCGAATTGGTCGACGGCCTGGCCGCACGCAACACTGGACTGGCAGCGGTGTTGGGCCGATGCTCCTATCTGCGCGACGGTATTGCCGTCCGAGACGACACCACACCGTTATCCGCCGGCGACACGGTTGACGTACTCCCCCCTTTCGCCGGGGGCTGACCCTTGTGAGATATCTCACGTAACGGAACGATAACAAGCCGGACACGACATGGTGTCGGGTGTTATGACCTGCGCAAATAGGCGCGCTTCCTGGGCTTTTGGCGGGCTTCTGTGAGCAAAACGCCGGCTCACCTCACACGTGACGAGATCGGCTGAAACCGCTACCGTCTCCGAAGGCTCGTCAACGAACCACTGACTTGCCCACCCCGCCTACCACGCGCCGAGCTCCATCCAGTAGGTGAGGGGTTCCGACCGCGGATGGAGGCGGGGGACCCACCAGGTCCGCCGAGATCGGACCGGGGCCGGTTTACGGCCCTTGGGGTGAAGCCGACGTCGTCTCACCGGAGTACGACGCTGGCCGGGTGACCTCTCTGGTTTTGAACCAACCCGAACCCGACAGCTGACCTCGCAGGCGTGTACAGAGAGGAATCACCGAGCGTATGAGTGGACGTCACCGTAAGCCCACGACATCAAGTGTCAGCGTCGCCAAGATCGCCTTTACCGGCGCCGTGCTTGGTGGCGGCGGCATCGCCATGGCCGGTCAGGCCAGCGCAGCCACCGATTGGGAATGGGACCAGGTAGCCCGTTGCGAGTCCGGCGGCAACTGGGCGATCAACACCGGCAACGGCTACTACGGCGGCGTGCAGTTCACCCCGGGCACCTGGGCCTCCCACGGCGGCGGCGAGTTCGCCCCGTCGGCCCAACTGGCCACCCGGGAACAGCAGATCGCCGTCGCCGAGCGAGTACTGGCCACCCAGGGCCGCGGTGCCTGGCCGGTATGCGGTCACGGGCTGTCGTCTGCCACTCCCCGCGACGTCCCCGCTCCGGCCGCGATGGACGCGCCTGTCGATGCGCCGGATGTCAGCGGCGAACCGGCCCCGCTGGCCGACGCCCCGCACCCCGCGGACGTCGCGCCGCCGGCCGACCCGGCACCCGAGGTGCAATTCGCCGGAAATGAGCTGCCGGCTCCCCAAGCACCCGCCGAGCTGACGGCACCCGCCGACCTGGCGCCCGCACCCGCCGACCTGCCCCCGGCACCCGCCGACCTGGCGCCCGCCCCGGCCGACCTGCCCCCGGCACCCGCCGACCTGGCGCCCGCCCCGGCCGACCTGCCCCCGGCCCCGGCCGACCTGCCGCCGGCCCCCGCTGACTCGACCCCACCGGCCGACCTGCCGCCGGCCCCCGCCGATTTGACCCCACCGGCCGACCCGGTAGCGCCCGCCCCGGAAGCGCCGGCAGTCGTCGACGCAGCCTTGCCACTTTCCGACCCGGCCGACGCGCCCCCGCCGGCTGAGACCGGCAACGCACCGGTGGAAATCCACCAGGTCGAGACCGTCGCCTACACGAAGAAACTGTGGCAGGCGATTGTGGGGCAAAACGTCAGCGGAAATGACGCGCTGGACGCGCTCGCGCAACCGACCGTCATCGGCTGAGGAACGGTTCAGGCTGAGCCCACCCATTCTTCGGAACCATCGCCGAAGAACTGGTGCTTCCATACCGGTAACCGCTGCTTGATGGAGTCCACCAGCTGCGCGCAGGTGGCGAACGCGGCCTGTCGATGATCGGCGGCGACGGCGGCCACCAGGGCCGCCTCCCCCACCTGTAGGGCCCCGATCCGGTGACTGGCCGCCACCGCGCGCACCCCGGTGGAGTTCTTCGCGACCTCGGCTAGCACGTCGGCCAGAACCTGGGCGGCTGACGGATGCGCCGAATACTCCAGCCGCACCACCTCCCGTCCGCCGTCGTGGTTGCGGACCACTCCGACGAACCCGACGACCGCTCCGGCCGCGTGATGGCTCACCAGACCCTCATGCTCGGCCAGATCGATCGGTTGGTCGGTCAGCGAGGCGCGCAGGACCTGCGTCATCGCCGGTGATCTTGGCCGGCGAGTTGGTCGAGTGCATGATCCACCACGTCGGCGAGCACGCCGAGGCCGTCGCGAACCCCGCCGGGTGAACCCGGCAGGTTGACGATCAACGATTGGCCCGCGACGCCGCACACCCCGCGCGACAACACCGACGTCGGAACCTTCGGCAGGCCCGAGCGACGGATCGCGTCAGCCAAGCCGGGGATGACGAAATCCAGCACCGCCACGGTCTGTTCCGGGGTGGTGTCGGTCGGCGAGATACCGGTGCCGCCGGACGTGATGATCAGGTCGACCCTCGCCTCGACGGCGTTGTGCAGCGCCTCACCGACCGGGTTCCCGTCGGCGACCACCTCCGGCTCGACGGGCGGAAACCCGCGCTGCGCCAGCCATTCGGTGATGATGGGCCCGCATTCATCGGTATAGACGCCCGACGATGCGCGAGTCGACGCGATGATGACCCGGGCAGAACGCGCGCCGGTCACCGCTGCCAGCTTCCGCTACGGCCGCCCTCTTTGCGGAGCACGCGGATGTCGTCGATCCGGGCGGCCGGGTCCACCGCCTTGATCATGTCGTAGAGCGTAAGAGCCGCCACGCTCACCGCGGTCAGCGCCTCCATCTCGACCCCCGTTCGATCGGTGCTGCGAACCGTTGCGGTGATCTCGACGTCCGACTCGCCGACGGTGAAGTCGACGTCGACACCGGTGAGCGCGAGCTGATGGCACAGCGGAACAAGGTCGCTGGTGCGCTTGGCCGCCATAATGCCCGCCACCCGTGCGGTCGCCAGCGCGTCACCTTTGGGTAGGCCCCCGGTGGAGATCAGCGCCACCACCTCCGTCGAGGTGCGTAAGGCGCCGGCAGCGACGGCCGTGCGCCGGGTGGCCGACTTGTTCGTCACGTCGACCATGTGCGCGGCTCCTCGCTCATCCAGGTGCGACAGTCCGCCCGAGTGCAAGTCGGACCCCCTGGCCATCGGCGGAGTCCTATCTGTTGACGACCGTCACCGGATGGAGGTACGGGAGGTCATCGGCGGCCAGCGGGAACGCCAGCTCACCGAAGGGTGATAACGCACCCGTGCGGTCGGTCACCAGTTCGCTTACCGCATGATCGTCCGGGTCGGTGGTCGGCCAGCCGTTGTCCACGTACTTGGTTTTGCGCGCCTTGCCGTCAGCATTGTCAGCCACGGCACCCATTCTGACAGGTCTTCCTCCCGTCCGCGGCGCAAGGTCGCAGGTCGGGCCTACGCTGATCAGCAATGCCTGAGCAAGCCCCGACCGAACACACCCCGGAGATCCCGCTGGGGTCCTGGCTGGCCGACTTACCCGACGAGCGGCTCATCCAGCTGCTGGAGTTTCGTCCGGATCTGGCACAGCCGCCACCTGGCAGCATCGCCGCACTCGCCGCGCGCGCCCAGGCCCGGCAGTCGGTAAAGGCCGCCACCGACGACCTCGACTTCCTGCGGCTGGCGGTGTTGGACGCCCTGCTGGTGCTGCAAGCCGACACCGCGCCCGTACCGATCGCCAAGCTGCTGTCGTTGATCGGCGACCGCGCCGGCGAAGCCGACCTGGCCGATGCGCTGGCCGACCTCAAGCAACGAGCCCTGGTCTGGGGCGACAGCGCGGTGCGAGTCGCCGCCGACACCAGCACGGCGCTGCCGTGGCACCCGGGCCAGGTCACGCTCGAATACGGCTCATCCACCGGGGACCAGATCGTCGAGCTGATCGCCGGGCTCGACGAGGCCCAGCGCGACGTGCTGGAGAAACTCGTCGAAGGATCCTCGATGGGACGCACTCGCGACGCCGCACCCGGTGCTCCTTCCGACCGCCCGGTGCCCCGGCTGCTCGCCGCGGGGCTGCTGCGGCGCGTCGATGCCGAGACCGTGATCTTGCCCCGCCAAGTCGGGCAGGTGCTCCGCGGCGAGGAACCCGGTCCGACGCAGCTGACCGCGCCCGATCCAGTCGTGTCCACCACCGCGCCCGGCGACGTCGACGCCGCGGCCGCCGGAGCCGTCATCGACCTGCTGCGCGAGATCGACGTCCTGTTGCAGAACCTGAGCGCCACACCGGTTCCCGAGCTGCGCACCGGCGGGCTCGGAGTCCGTGAAATCAAGCGGCTGGCCAAGGCAACCGGGATCGACGAACCACGTCTGGGTCTGATCCTCGAGGTGGTGGCCGCGGCCGGGTTGATCGCGGGCGGCATGCCCGAGCCGCTGCCATCTCACGGCGAAGGCCCCTATTGGGCGCCGACGCCGGCCGCCGACCGGTTCACCGACATGTCCGCGGCCGAGCGGTGGCACCTGCTGGCCCGCACCTGGCTCGACCTGCCGGGCCGGCCGGCGCTGCTGGGCAGCCGCGGTCCCGACGGCAAACTGTATGCCGCCTTGAGTGATTCACTGTTCTCGACGGCGGCGCCGCTGGATCGGCGCCTGTTGCTGGGTATGCTTGCCGAGCTGCCGGCCGGCGCCGGTGTCGATGCGGCAACGGCCTCGGCAGCCTTGATCTGGCGTCGCCCGCGTTGGAGCCGGCGATTACAGCCCGGGCCGGTCGGGGATCTGCTGACCGAAGCCCACGCGCTGGGCCTGGTGGGCCGCGGAGCGATCAGCACGCCCGGCCGCACGCTGCTCGACGACGCTCGGGACGCCGGGGACCCCGCCGTCGTAATCGACGCGATGACCCGGGCACTGCCCAAGCCGATCGACCACTTCCTGGTCCAAGCGGACCTGACCGTCGTGGTACCGGGTCCGCTGCAACGCGAACTCGCCGATCAGCTGGCCACGGTCGCCATCGTCGAATCGGCCGGCACGGCCATGGTGTACCGGGTCAGCGAGCAATCCATCCGGCACGCGCTCGACGTCGGAAAGAACCGCGACTGGATGCACGCGTTCTTCGCCGGCCACTCCAAAACACCGGTGCCACAGGGACTTACCTACCTGATCGACGACGTCGCACGCCGTCACGGGCAACTGCGAATCGGCATGGCCGCGTCATTCGTGCGGTGTGAGGACCCCGCACTGTTGGCCCAGGCCGTGGCCGTAGCCGGGGACCTGCAGCTGCGGGCGCTGGCGCCGACGGTGGCGGTGTCACCTGCGCCCGTCGCCGAGGTGCTGACGGCGTTGCGGCACGCGGGCTTTGCCCCGGCCGCCGAAGATTCCACCGGCGCGATCGTCGACGTCCGGCCGCGCGGCGCCCGCGTACCCGCACCGAACCAACGTCGGCCCTACCGCCCGTCGCCACGGCCCAGCAGCGAGACGCTGCACGCGGTGGTCGCGGTGTTGCGTAAGGTCACGGCGGCGCCGTTCGGCAACATCCGCGTCGACCCGGCCGTCGCCATGTCGCTACTGCAGCGCGCGATAAAGGACGAGGCGACGATGTTGATCGGCTACCTCGACGCCGCCGGCGTGGCCACCCAGCGGGTGGTGTCACCGATCGCCGTCCGCGGTGGGCAGCTGATGGCCTTCGACTCGTCGACGGGGAAGCTACGCGACTTCGCCATCCATCGCATCACCTCGGTGCTGTCGGTCGACGACCGATAATGGAACACATGACCCGACCACCCGATTGCCGCGGAGCGCGCTTGTGACCGACGGGCCGTTGATCGTGCAGTCCGACAAGACGGTGCTGCTCGAAGTCGACCATGACCTGGCCGGTGCCGCACGCGCCGCCATCGCGCCGTTCGCCGAGTTGGAACGCGCACCCGAGCATGTGCACACCTACCGGATCACCCCGCTCGCGTTGTGGAATGCCCGCGCCGCCGGACACGATGCCGAACAGGTCGTCGATGCGCTGGTCAGTTTCTCCCGCTACGCCGTGCCGCAGCCGCTGCTGGTCGACATCGTCGACACCATGGCCCGCTATGGGCGGCTGCAACTGGTCAAGAATCCCGCACACGGCCTGACCTTGCTCAGCCTGGACCGTGCCGTGCTCGAGGAAGTGCTGCGCAACAAGAAGATCGCACCGATGCTCGGCGCCCGGATCGACCAGGACACCGTCGTCGTGCACCCCAGCGAGCGGGGCAGGGTCAAGCAACTGCTGCTCAAGATTGGTTGGCCCGCAGAAGATCTCGCCGGCTACGTCGACGGTGAGGCGCATCCGATCAGTCTGCACCAGGATGGCTGGCAGCTGCGCGATTACCAGCAGATGGCCACGGACTCGTTCTGGTCCGGCGGCTCCGGGGTGGTGGTTCTGCCGTGCGGCGCGGGCAAGACCCTGGTCGGCGCGGCCGCAATGGCCAAAGCCCAGGCCACGACGCTGATACTGGTCACCAACATCGTGGCCGCGCGGCAGTGGAAGCGCGAGCTGGTCGCCCGCACCTCGCTGACCGAGGACGAGATCGGCGAATACTCCGGAGAGCGCAAGGAGATTCGGCCGGTCACCATATCGACGTATCAGATGATCACCCGTCGCACCAAGGGCGAGTATCGGCATCTGGAGCTCTTCGACAGCCGCGACTGGGGGCTGATCATCTACGACGAGGTGCACCTGCTGCCGGCTCCGGTGTTCCGGATGACCGCCGACCTGCAGTCCAAGCGGCGCCTCGGCCTGACCGCCACGTTGATCCGCGAGGACGGCCGCGAGGGCGACGTGTTCTCGCTCATCGGCCCGAAGCGCTATGACGCGCCATGGAAAGACATTGAAGCCCAAGGCTGGATCGCGCCGGCCGAATGCGTCGAAGTTCGAGTGACGATGACCGACAACGAGCGGATGCAGTACGCGACGGCCGAGCCCGAGGAGCGCTACCGGCTGTGCTCGACCGTGCACACCAAAATCGCTGTGGTCAAGTCGATTCTGGACAAACACCCGGGCGAGCAGACCCTGGTCATCGGCGCTTACCTGGATCAGCTCGAGGAGCTGGGCGCCGAGCTGAACGCTCCGGTGATCCAGGGATCGACCAGAACCACCGAACGCGAGGCGTTGTTCGACGCCTTTCGCCGCGGCGAGATCTCGACGCTAGTGGTGTCCAAGGTGGCCAACTTCTCCATCGACTTGCCGGAAGCCTCTGTGGCGGTTCAGGTCTCGGGCACTTTCGGTTCGCGTCAGGAAGAGGCGCAGCGGTTGGGCCGGCTGCTGCGGCCCAAGTCCGACGGCGGCGGCGCCATCTTCTACTCGGTGGTGGCCCGCGATAGTCTCGATGCCGAATACGCCGCGCACCGGCAGCGGTTTTTGGCCGAGCAGGGCTACGGCTACATCATCCGCGACGCCGACGACCTGCTGGGCCCGGCAATTTAGGCCGAGGAGACGCAAAAGGCCCCGAAAACCGCGGTTTTCGGGGCCTTTTGCGTGTGCTCGCGCTAGGTCGAAAGGATGGTGGCCGAGGCGGTGCCGGGGGCGCCGTATACCTGCGCCAGGCCGACGCGCGGATTGCCGGGCACCTGACGCTCGCCGGCCTCGCCGCGCAGCTGACGCACCAACTCGTGCATCTGGCGCAGCCCCGACGCTCCGATCGGCTCACCGTTGGCGATCAGCCCGCCGTCGGTGTTGACCGGCATCGAGCCATGGATCTCGGTGGCGCCGTCGGCGACCAGCTGCTCCTGCTCGCCGTCGGCGCACAGGCCCGTCTCGGCCATGTGGATGACCTCGGCGCCGGCATCGGTGTCCTGCAGCTGAGCGACGTCGACGTCGTCGGGCCCGATCCCCGCAGCCTCGTAGGCTGCCCGGGCCGCGTACACCGTCGGTGAGGCGTCCTCGTCCAGCGGAGCCGATGTGGCGTGCACTTCGTAGGCGCCGTAGCGGCGGGTGCGAATCTCGCAGGCGCGCACGTACACCGGTTTGTCGGTGAACTTGTGCGCCATGTCGGCGCGGCACATGATGACCGCGGCGGCGCCCTCGTCGGGCGCACAGAACATGTACTGGGTCAGCGGGTAGTTGAGTACCGCCGAGTTGAGGATCTCTTCTTCGGGAATTGCCTTGCGACGAAAGGCATTCGGATTAATAGCACCGTTACGGTAGTTCTTGGCGGCGACCTTGGCCAGGGTCGCCCGAGAGATGTTGTGGTCGTGGAGATACTTATTGGCTTTCATGCCGAAGAATTTGGTGGTGACGAACTGGCCGTTCTGCGCATACCACTGCGGCAGCGCGAGTTTGGCCGGGTCGTCGGTGAAGGCACCGCGCGGGTGCTTGTCCATGCCGATGGCGATGCCGATGTCGTACTTGCCCAGCCGGATGGTATCTGCGGTCTGCTGGATGGCACTGGCGGCGGTGGCACAGGCGTTGAACACGTCGGTGAACGGAATGCCGGTCAGCCCGACCAGCCGGGTCACCGCGTCGGGGTTGGACACCTCGTGGCTGCCGCCGAAGCCGAACTGGATGTCCTGCCATTGCACACCGGCGTCGGTCAGCGCGGATCGGATGGCTTCGGCGCCCATCTGCATCGCGGTCTTGTCGAACCTGCCGAACGGATGCAGGCCCACCCCGATGATCGCCACATCATTGGTCATCTTGGGCTCCTTTGTCATTGATGCCGGCGACCCGCTTCACCCGGCTTCGCCGCGCTCGCGATCGCCACTAGACCGGCTGGAACGCGAACGTCATGATCTCGTCGCCGTCGGCGTCCGTCGTCAACGGCACCATGGTCAGTTCGACCTCCTGGCCGAATTGCAGCTTGGCCGGGTCGTTTTCGGTCAGCCGGCCCTCGACTCGGATCAGGTCGCCCAGCTGCACCAGGCCCATGCCGAACGGCACGAAATCCGTGCCGGTCGGCCCGGCATAGGGAGGCCCGGGCGGGAACCCCTGGGTGGTCCATGCCACGAGGGTGCCGCGGCGCGGCAACAACACCTCGCCCATGTCCGCACCGCTGCACCGCGGACACCACTGCTGCACCGGGAAGGTCGTGGCACCACAGTCACCGCAGCGGCTCCCGATCAAGTGCGGGCCGTCGTTCGGCCAGGTCGAGATGTCGGGGGCCAGTGCTTTCGGCATCGCGGGATCCTTCGTCGTCGGCCGCAGAATAAGAGGCTTTACCAAACAGTACAACAGTATTCGAGAAAACCGGAAATACCATTCTCATCGCCGTGCAGCGTTGGTTTTACCCGCCGCTGCCGCCGGCGACCCGCCGTGGCGCTATCTTCTTGAGATCGCCCCTACCAGCCAAACTCAACCTAGGCGAGGACACCACGATGCCGATCACCGTGATACTTGAACTCCGGCTAAAGCCCGAAGCAGTGCCGGCGGCGCGCGAGGTCATGAGCCGGGCACTGCAAGACACCCGAGCGTTCGACGGCAACCTCGGTACCGACGTGCTGGTCGATCAGGACGACGAAGCCCACTGGCTGATCTACGAACTCTGGGACACCGTCGAGCACGACGAGGCCTACCGCAGATTTCGCGCCGGCGAAGGCCGGCTGACGGAGCTTCCGCCGCTGCTCGCCGCGCCTCCCGTCAAGACCAGGTACACGACTACCGACATCTGACGGCGAACCGGCCCAGTTACCGGTGCGGCATCAAGGCAATCAACTCAGCGCCGGAATCACCTCACGTTCGAAAAGCTCGATGCCCGAACGGTCGTAGGCGGCCTCGGGGAAATAGCAGATGGCGTAGTGACACCCCAGGTCGCGGGTCTTGGCCAGCTGCTCGATCACCTGTTCCGGCGTGCCCGTCGCCGCATCCGAAAGGTTGCCGACCATCGAATCCACAAGGGTCTCAGGCACATAGCCGACCAAGCGGTCGTGAACCCGCTGCAACCGGTCTTTGACATCGGTGTCGGAGGCGCCGACGACGGCGGTGAAGTTGGCCGACCGAACGATGGCGTCGAAGTCGGTGCCCAGGTCTCGGCAGTGCTGCGCCAGCAGCTCCGACTTGCGGGCGAATGCGGTGGGCTCCGGCGTGAAGTTGGTGTACTGGGCGTACTTCGCCGCGATGCGCAACGTGACCTTTTCCCCACCGCCGGCAATCCATAGCGGAATACCGCCGTCTTGCAATGGCTTTGGCGTTACTACCGCCCCATCCACCCGGTAGTGCTCGCCGCTGAAAGTCACCTTGCCGTCGCGCCAGGCGTCCCGCATGATCTGCACGCCCTCGTCCAGCCGCGCCAACCGTACCCTGGCCGACGGAAACCCGTAACCGTAAGCGCGCCATTCGTGTTCGTACCATCCGGCGCCGATGCCCATCTGAATCCGCCCGCCGGAAATGATATCGGCGGTGGCCGCCACCTTGGCCAGGTAGACGGGGTTGCGGTAGCTCATCGCGGTGCACATCTGGCCCAGTTTGATCCGCGACGTGGTGGCGGCGTAGGCCGCCATCAGCGACCACGCCTCATGAGTGGCTTCATCGGTGGGCAGCGGGACGGTGTGAAAGTGATCGTAGACCCACAGTGAATCCCAGGCGCTGCCGTCGGCGTAGTTGGCTAAGTCGCGCATGACAGCCCAATGCTTTTCGGGCGGAATGCCGACCAGATCCATTCGCCAGCCTTGCGGGATGAAAAGTCCAAAGCGCATAGCTGGGACTTTAGCCCGGCGTCACACACCTAATGCGGCTAATGCCGCCTCCACCGAGCAAGTTCGCAACTCCAGGCGCGGCGCATCGGGAAACTGCAGACAACAGTCCTGCAATCCGCCGAATGCAAGCACCGCGCGAGCCGCCTGCGCGAGCGTGGGCATCGGGCCGAATACCAGCTTGCCGAGCCGCTCGCGCCAGCCCAGCACCGTGTCGATGAGCCCCAGATCGGCGAGCATCGTCAATTCGGCCGCCACCAGCATGAGGTCTTGGCGGTGCCGGTAGTGAAAATCGAAATAGCCCTCCAGCAACTCGCGGGCATCGCGGTCGCCACGGTTTTCCCGATCGGCGACGAACCGCTCACCCTCCTCGATCAGTGGCACCACGATGCTGCGCACCAGGTCTTCGCGGGAGCCGAAGTGGTAGTAGAGCGCGGGCTTGGTAATTCCCAACTCGTCGGCGATGTCTTGCAGGCTGGTTCGCTGCACCCCTTGGCGCAGGAAGAGCTCCCGGGCGACCTCCTGGATTCGTTGCCTGGTGTCCGACCTGGGCTTGGTCACGTCGCAAGGGTAACTGACTTAACGATTGGTAAGCACGGGTGTTAGCCTTACCGAACGTTAAGTAAGCGAGGAAGCTATGCGTATCTTGATCTCAGGCGCCAGCATCGCGGGCCCGGTCCTGGCGTACTGGCTCGCCCGGTACGGCTTTGACGTGACCGTGGTGGAACGCGCCTCGCAATTGCGAAAGACCGGCGGCCACGCCGTCGACCTGTTCCGGCCGGCCATGGAAATCTCGGCGAAAATGGGTGCATTGCCGCAAATCGAGGCACTGGCCACCGGAACCAGCCGATTAACGCTCTATCGCCAAGGCGCCCGATGTCCGGTGCGAGTCGACCTCACCAAGATCGTCGCCGCCGCGTCCGACCGGCACGTGGAGATCATGCGCGACGATCTGAGCGAGGTGTATTACCGCGCTGGCCGCGACCACGTCGAGTACCTGTTCGGCGACTGCATCACCGGCATATCTTGCGACGGCCTGGTCACTTTCGAGCACGGTAAGCCGCGCAGGTTCGACGTGGTGGTCGGCGCAGACGGGCTGCATTCGAATGTCAGGCGCCTGGCCTTCGGCGCGGACGCCGGACGGAGCCGGTTCCTCGGTGGTTACCTTGCGGTGCATTCGGTGCCGAAAACACTTGCCCGCGAAGGAGAGTCGATAGCTCACCTGGGCGCGGGCCGCGTCGCGATGATCTACACCGCGCGCCCGCTCGACGACGCTCGCGCATTGTTCCTGTTCCGCCGCAAGGAGCAACTACGCTATCACCACCGTGATGTCTTGCGGCAGAAGAAGTTACTGCGTGACGCGGTTGCCGGAATGCACCCGCAGGTGGACGTCTGGCTCGACGAGCTCGACCGCGCACCCAGCTTCTACTTCGACTCGATCACGCAGTTGCAGCTCGACAGCTGGTCGCGCGGGCGGGTCACCCTGGTCGGCGACGCCGGATACTGCCCGGGCCCGGCGGTCGGCGGCAGTACCAGCATCGCGGTGCTGGGCGCCTATATCCTGGCCGGCGAACTGGCCCGGTCGGGCGGCGATTACGCACGCGCGTTCGCCGGTTACGAACAGCAGATGGCGGATCCGGTCCGTCGCAGCCGCGGGTTCGCGCAGGCCATGGCCAAGAGCATCGTGCCGGGATCCACGGCGGGAGTGTGGGCGTTGACCCGCGGTGCGCAGTTAGTCTCACTGCTACCTGCGGGGCTTACCAGGACGGTCGCGAAGCTGAACACCAAGGGTGTGCGCCTGTATGACTCGATGCGGTTCAGGGAGTACAGCGAGCTCACCCGCAGTTAGCTGTTAGCGGGCGCCGAGGTGGGCGCCAAGGCCGCAGCGGGCGCCGAGCAGGGCGCCGAGCAGACGTAAAGGGCCCCGAAAACCGCGGTTTTCGGGGCCCTTTACGTCTGCTCGCGGCTGAAACTACGTCAGAGATTCCGGCGGCAGAAAGCGGTCGCCATACTTGGCGGCCAACTCCCTGGCACGAGCCACGAAGGCTTCTCTGCCAATACCCGCCGGTCCCTGGTAGCCGACGATAAACTGCGCGCTACCGCCGGTCCACGGCGGGTAACCGATGCCCATGATCGACCCGATGTTCGCGTCGGCCGTGGACGTCAGCACACCCTCGTCGAGGCATTTCTGCGTTTCCAGCGCCTCGGCGAACAGCATCCGGTCGATCATGTCCTGCAGCGGCGGTGCCGACGTCCCCGACGTGAACGTCTCCCGCAGGCCGGACCACAACCCGGATCGCTTACCGTCGACGTATTCGTAGAAGCCCGCACCCTTGAGCCGGCCGGACCGCCCGAGCTCGATCATCTTCTCGACGACCGCCTCGGCGGGATGCGGCTCGTAGGTGCCGCCGGCATCCTCCACACCCTTACGGGTAGCGGTCGCGATCTTGTGCATCAGCTCCAGGTTGAGCTCGTCGGAGAGCTGCAGCGGCGGGGCCGGGTAACCGGCCTGCGAACCGGCCTGCTCGATCGACGCTGGCTCCACGCCCTCGCCGAGCATCGCCAGCGCCTCGTTGACGAAGGTGCCGATGACTCGTGAGGTGAAGAACCCGCGGCTGTCGTTGACCACGATCGGGGTCTTGCCGATGGCCAGCGTGTAGTCGAACACCCGGGCCAGCGCCTCGTCAGATGTCTTCTCGCCCTTGATGATTTCCACCAGCGGCATCTTGTCGACCGGTGAGAAGAAGTGGATCCCGATGAAGTCTTCCTGCCGCTTGACACCGGTGGCCAAACCGGTGATCGGCAGCGTGGAGGTGTTGGACCCGAGGACCGCATTGGGCTCGACGATGTCCTCGATCTCCTGGAACACCTTGTGCTTGAGTTCCTGGTTCTCGAAGACGGCTTCGACCACGAAGTCGACACCCTTGAGGTCCGCGGGGTCACCCGTCGGGGTGATGCGCGCCAGCAGGGCATCGCTGCGCTCCTGCGTGGTGCGGCCCCGCTCCAGTGCCTTGGCCTCCAGCTTTTCGGAGTAGCCCTTGCCCTTCTGCGCGGCCTCCAAGCTGACGTCCTTGAGCACCACGTCGTAGCCGGCCTTCGCCGACACGTAGGCGATGCCGGCGCCCATCATGCCCGCGCCCAGCACCCCGATCTTCTTGATCGGGGTCTTGGCGATCCCGTCGGGACGCGACCCGCCGGCATTGATGGCCTGCAGGTCGAAGAAGAACGCCTGGATCATGTTCTTGGCGACCTGGCCGGTGACCAGCGAGGCGAAGTAGCGGCTCTCGATGCGGCTGGCGGTGTCGAAGTCCACCTGTGCGCCCTCGACCGCGGCGGCCAGGATGGCCTTCGGCGCCGGCATCGGTGCGCCCTTGATCTGCTTGCGCAGCAACGCCGGGAACGACGGCAGGATGGACGCCAATCCCGGGGACGACGGGGTGCCGCCCGGAATCTTGTAGCCCTTCTTGTCCCACGGCTGTTCGTGGGCGTCGGGGTTGGCCTTGATCCAGGCCTTGGCGGCGGGCACCAGCTCCTCGACCGTCGGGAGCACCTCGTCGATCAGCCCCAGCTCTTTGGCCTTGGCCGGCTTGAACCGGGTGCCCTGTGACAGCACGTTGACAAAAGCGTTCTGGATGCCCATCATCCGCACGGTGCGGGTGACGCCACCGGCGCCTGGCAACAGGCCCAGGGTCGCCTCGGGGAAGCCGAACTGCGACCCCTTCACGTCCGCCGCGATGCGGTGATGACAGGCCAATGCGATCTCCAGGCCGCCGCCGAGCGCGGCGCCGTTGAGCGCCGCCACTACCGGCTTGCCCAGCGTCTCCAGCGTGCGCAGCTGCCTCTTGACGGTCTCGACGGTGTCGAATACATCGCCGGCGTCCTCGGGCTTGGCCTGCACCATGGTCTTCACGTCACCGCCGGCGAAGAAGGTCTTCTTCGCGCTGGTGATCACCACGCCGGTGATCGAATCCGTTTCGGCGACAAGGCGATCCACGGCCTTGCCCATCGACTCGATGTAGGCCTCGTTCATCACGTTGGCCGACCCCGACGGGTCGTCCAGGGTCAGCGTGACAATGCCGTCGGCGTCCTTGTCCCACTGGATTGTATTGTCGGGCATAACGTTTAAACCCTCTCGATAACCGTCGCGACGCCCATGCCGCCGCCGATACATAGCGTGACGAGCGCCCGCCGGGCGTTGCGGCGCTCCAGTTCGTCGACCATAGTGCCCAGGATCATCGCGCCGGTGGCGCCCAGCGGGTGGCCCATCGCGATGGCGCCACCGTTGACGTTGAGTTTCTCGTCGGGGATGTTCAGATCCTTCTGGAATTTCAGCACCACCGAGGCGAACGCCTCGTTGAGCTCGAACAGATCGATGTCGTCGACGGTCAGCCCGGACCGGTCGAGCACCTTGAGGGTGGCCGGGGTGGGGCCGGTCAGCATGATCACCGGGTCGGCCCCGCTGGTGGCGGTGGCCACGATGCGGGCCCGCGGGGTGAGGCCCTGCGCTTGCCCGGCCTTCTCGCTGCCGATCATCACCAGGGCCGCACCGTCGACGATCCCGGAGCTGTTGCCGCCGGTGTGGACATGGTTGATCTTCTCCACCCAGTGGTATTTCTGCAGCGCGACATCGTCGAAGCCGCCCATCGCCGCCAGGCCCTCGAAGGCCGGCTTCAGCTTGGCCAGACCTTCCATGGTGGTGTCGGGCCGCATGTGCTCGTCGTGGTCGAGAATCAGCAGGCCGTTCTGGTCGCGGACCGGAACCACCGACTTGGCGAAGTAACCGCCCGACCATGCGGCGGCGGCCTTCTCCTGGCTGCGCAACGCGTAGCGGTCGACGTCTTCGCGGGAGAAGCCCTCGATGGTGGCGATCAGGTCGGCGCCGATGCCCTGCGGAACAAACATGACGTCGTAGTTGGTGGCGGGGTCCAGCCCCATCGCGCCGCCGTCGGAGCCCATCGGAACGCGGCTCATCGACTCGACGCCACCGGCCAGTACCATATCGTCCCACCCGGAGCGCACCTTCTGCGCGGCGGTGTTGACGGCCTCGAGGCCCGAGGCGCAGAACCGGTTGAGCTGCACACCGCCGGAGGTGACCGGCATGCCCGACGCCAACACCGCGGCCCGGGCAATGTCACCACCCTGGTCACCGACGGGTGAGACGCAGCCCAGGATGACGTCGCTGATCACGTTCTCGTCCAGGTCGGGGTGTCGCTTGCGCAGCTCCTCGATCAGGCCGACGACCAGGCTCAAGGGCTTGACCTCGTGCAACGATCCGTTCTTCTGCTTGCCACGCGGGGTGCGGATGGCCTCGTAGATAAACGCTTCTTCGGGCATGTCGATTTCCTGTTCGGGGGAAAGGGAGGGCTAGATCCGTCTTCAAGACTAGGTCCAGTAGGGGAACACTAACAGGGTGCTCGGCCAACCTGTTGGTTGGCCAGGACTTTGCAGGTCGGCGGACAGCGGGCGAAAGACCATCCGGCGTCATCGCCCGCTTAAGCTCGATCGCCATGACGGTGTCGCGGCTGCAGCCCTACGCGACCACGGTGTTCGCCGAGATGTCGGCGCTGGCCGCGCGTGTCGGGGCGGTGAACCTCGGGCAGGGGTTTCCCGACGAGGACGGGCCACCGGCGATGCTGCGGGCCGCGCAAGACGCCATCGCCGGCGGCGTCAACCAATATCCGCCGGGGATAGGCATCGCGGCCCTGCGGCAGGCCATCGCCGCCCAGCGCCGCCGGCGTTTCGGCATCGAGTACGACCCGGATACCGAGGTGCTGGTCACGGTCGGGGCCACCGAAGCCATTGCCGCGTCCGTGCTGGGACTTGTCGAACCCGGCTCGGAGGTTCTGCTGATCGAGCCGTTCTACGACTCCTACTCGCCGGTCGTGGCGATGGCCGGCGCGCATCGAGTTTCCGTACCGCTGGTGGCCTACGGCCGCGGCTTTGCCCTGGACACCGACGCGTTGCGACGCGCCGTGACGCCGCGCACCCGGGCGTTGATCGTCAACTCTCCGCACAATCCGACCGGCGCCGTGCTGGGCCGGGCCGAGCTGGCGGCCATCGCGGAGATCGCCGTGGCCGCAGACCTTGTGGTGATCACCGACGAGGTATACGAGCACTTGGTGTTCGACGGCCACGATCACCTGCCGCTGGCCGGTTTCGACGGCATGGCCGGACGGACGATCACGATCTCGAGCGCGGCCAAGATGTTCAACTGCACCGGCTGGAAAATCGGATGGGCTTGCGGCCCTGCGCAACTCATCGCCGGGGTGCGTGCGGCCAAACAGTATCTGAGCTATGTGGGCGGCGCGCCGTTTCAGCCGGCGGTGGCTCTTGCGCTGGACAGCGAGGACGATTGGGTGGCCGCGCTGCGCAGTTCTTTGCAGACCAGACGCGATCGGCTGGCCTCGGGACTGACCGAGATCGGTTTCGACGTGCACGACAGCTACGGCACCTACTTCGTATGCGCCGACCCGCGTCCACTGGGCTACCACGACAGCGCGGCATTCTGCGCGGCGCTGCCGCAGAAGGCGGGGGTGGCCGCTATCCCGATGTCGGCGTTCTGCGACCCCGCGGCACAGCACGCCGACCTGTGGAATCACCTGGTGCGCTTTGCCTTCTGCAAACGCGAGGACACCCTCGACGAGGCCATCAGGCGACTTGCCGCGCTGCGCGACGGGGCTACCCGGTTTTGCCCATGATGTGACTTCGCAGTCCCTCCAGGGCCGCGTGCAGGATCTTCTTGCGCGCCCGCTTGATCCAGAACTCGGGCAGCGGCGCCGACGGCTCCACTGTGAGGGTGAACCGCACCCGGGTCTTGTCTTCCCCCTCGCGGCGCAGGTTGTACTCGCCGTGCTGCCCGTGTTGCTGAGCGGTCTTGTGGGCGTCCCAGACCATCCAGTCCGGCCCCCAGTGGTATTCGAGCAGTTGGGTGTCCACGATGCCGGTCACTTTGACGGTGACCTTCACGTGGTGCGGTCGACCGTCGGGATGGGTGTCGACGACCTCGACCCGCTTGTGCACCGAAGACCACGACGGCACCGCGTCCATGTCGGCCAGCGCCTCCATGATCACCTCAGGGGGCGCATCAATGACGATTTCGCTCGACGCTTGGACAGCCACTGCCACCAAGTTAGCAACCGCGGTCCGGCGTGCGGTGCGGCGGAAACGGAATCTAGGTCAGACGATCCCGGTTGTTACGGCCGCTGATCAGTTCGGTCAGCCCCTTCGCGGCGGCATCCAGTACGTGTTCGCTGGCCCGCTTGACGATGAAGCCGGGAATCGGGCCGGCCGGTTCCACGGTGATGTCGAACCGCACCCGTGACGTGTCGACACCTTCGGGCTTGACGGTGGTCTCGATGTGCTGGCCGTGCTGCTGGAAAGTCTGGTCGGCATCCCAGCACATCCAGTCCGGGCCCCAGTGGTATTCCAGGATCTCCTTGTCGACCAGCCCCAGAATTTTGACCACGGCTTTCACATGATGGGGGCGCCCGTCGGGGTAGTAGTCGATCACTTCTACCTGTTTGTGCAGCGGTGACCAGGATGTCAGCACGCTCACATCTGCCAGCGCCTCCATGACCACTTCCGGAGGCGCATCGATGATGATCTCTCGCGATGCTTTGACGGCCACCAAGCTCAAGCTAGCAACGCCGCCCTGCGCGCGGACGTGATCGGGACAATTCGAAAGAATAGGTGACTACCAATTTATTTCGTCGATCGGCGTGGTCGCTGCCGGTGGTGGCGCGACCGGTCCGGCCGGGGTTCGCGAGAAGCGCGGCGCCGGCGCGGCCTGGTCCACACCGTGGGCATTGATCACCGTCGACCGGGCTCTCAAGTGCGCGTTGGCGGCCGCTTCGCTCCAGGTCAGCACCGGCGTCACGCAGGCGTCGGTGCCGGTGAAGACCTCGGTCCATTCCGCGCGGGTCCGGCTGGCGAACCGCGCGGCAAAGATGTCGCGCATCCGCGGGTACGAGCTGACGTCGAGTTGGTTGGGCACCTCGTGTGGGGTGAGACCCAGCCCGGCCAGCAACGCCGCGAAAAACTGCGGCTCGATGGCACCCACCGCCAGGTATTTGCCGTCGGAGGTTTCATAGCAACCGTAGAACGGGGCGCCGCCGTCGAGCAGGAACGATTCGCGTTCGTCGCGCAGACTCCCGATTGCCTTCATGGTCCACATCATCTGGGCCAGCACGCTGACCCCGTCGACCATCGCGGCGTCGATGACCTGGCCCTTGCCCGACCGCTCCCGCTCGTACAGCGCGGCCACGATGCCCAGCAGCACCAGCATGGAGCCGCCGCCGAAGTCGGCCACCAGGTTCAGCGGCGGCAGCGGCGGCCGGTCGCGGTAGCCGATCGCCGAGAGCGCACCGGTCTGCGAAAGGTAGTTGATGTCGTGGCCGGCCGTCGCCGCCAGCGGTCCGTCCTGTCCCCAGCCGGTGATGCGCGCGAATATCAGCCGGGGATTGACCGCCGCGCAGTCGTCCGGACCGATGCCGAGCCGCTCGCAGGTGCCGGGACGAAAGCAGTCCAGCAGCACATCGGCCTTGGCGGCCAACGCCAGCAACGCAGCCGGCTGGGCCTTGACGTCCAGGTCCACGATCCGCTTGCCGCGGTGCAGCAGATCCCGGTCCTCGGACGGCATGGTCAGCCCGCCGGGACGGCGCACCCGCACCACGTCGGCGCCGAGGTCGGCCAGCACCATCCCGGCATGCGGGCCGGGTCCGATACCGCCGAGTTCAATGACTTTCACCCCGGCCAACGGGCCCCCGCCAGTCACCGCGACCGTTAGCCCTTCTTGACCTTGAGCACCCGCTTGCGCAGCCCGTCGGTATTCAGCTCCATGACCCCTTTCATGGCGCGTTTGATCACGAAGCCGGGCAGCGGCACGAGCGGATCCAGGCTCAGGTCGAACTTCGTCCGTGTCTTGTCGCCCTCCGAAGTCAGCGTGTAGCCCCCCTCTTGGTTGCGCGACGCCTTCCCGCTTTCCTGCGTCCAGGTGACTCCGTCGTCGCGCCAGGTGTAGGCGAGCACGATCTCGTCGGTGACCCCGGCGGTCTTGACTTTCATCCGGGCGCGCCGCGGTCGGCCATCCTCGTGACGTTCGAGCACTTCTGCGCTCTGATGGATGTCGGACCACTCGGGCATTGCCTCGACGTCGGCGACGACGTCGAGGATTTCCTTGGGACTTGCTTCGATGACTACTTCGCGGGATTCCTTGACTGCCATGGCGCCGACGATAGCGCGACCGCGCCTCGGCCGGAATGGTTTCGACCGGGCGTACCGTCGTCTGCGTGACCGATCGTGCAGCTGACCCCGGGGGACCCGGATACACCGTCGGCGACTACCTACTGGACCGCCTCGCCGAACTCGGCGTGTCCGAAATCTTCGGCGTACCCGGGGACTACAACCTGGAATTCCTCGACCACATCGTCGCCCATCCGGTGATTCGGTGGGTGGGCAACGCCAACGAGCTCAACGCCGGCTATGCCGCCGACGGCTACGGCCGGTTGCGCGGAATGTCAGCTGTGGTAACGACATTCGGCGTTGGCGAACTCTCGGCGGCCAATGCGATCGCGGGTAGCTACGCCGAGCATGTGCCGGTGGTCCACATCGTCGGCGGCCCCTCCAAAGACGCCCAGGGCACCCGGCGGGCGCTGCACCATTCGCTCGGCGACGGGGACTTCGAGCACTTCTTGCGGATCAGCCGCGAAATCACCTGCGCCCAGGCCAATCTCATGCCGGCAACGGCATGCCGGGAGATCGACCGGGTGCTGTGTGAGGTGCGGGAGCTGAAGCGGCCCGGATACCTGCTGCTGTCCACCGACGTGGCCCGCTTCCCCACCGAACCGCCCGGCGCCCCGCTACCCCCTTACGGCGGCGGCACCAGTCCGCGCGCGCTGTCGCTGTTCACCGAGGCCGCCGCCGCACTGATCGGCCAGCACCAGCTGACCGTGCTCGCCGACCTGCTGGTCCATCGGTTGCGGGCGGTCGACGAGCTGGAGGCGTTGCTGGGCGCCGATGTGGTGCCGCATGCCACGCTGATGTGGGGAAAGAGTCTGCTCGATGAGAGCTCTCCCAACTTCCTGGGCATCTATGCCGGAGCCGCCAGCGGCGCGCGGGTCCGCGCGGCGATCGAGCAGGCGCCGGTGCTGGTGACGGCCGGGGTGGTGTTCACCGACATGGTCAGCGGATTCTTCAGCCAGCGGATCGACCCGGCGCGCACCATCGACATCGGCCAGTACCAAAGCACCGTGGCGGGCCGGGTGTTCGCGCCGCTCGAGATGAGCGCCGCCCTGCGCGCGCTCGCCGAGATCTTGACCGGGCGCGGGATAACTTCGCCCCCCGTGCCGGCGCTGGGTGACCACCGTCCGGTATCGACTCCGCAGCGCGATGACCCGCTGACCCAGCGGATGTTATGGGACCGGGTCAACGACGCGCTCACCCCCGGCAATGTGGTGCTGGCCGAGCAGGGCACCTCGTTCTACGGCATGGCCGACCACCGGTTGCCGCACGGGGTCACCTTCATCGGTCAACCTCTTTGGGGCTCAATCGGTTACACGCTGCCGGCGGCGCTCGGGGCCGCGGTGGCCCATCGTGACCGCAGGACGGTGCTGCTCATCGGCGACGGGGCTGCCCAATTGACCGTCCAAGAGCTCGGAAACTTCTCCCGTGAGGGCCTGTCCCCCGTCATCGTGGTGGTCAACAACGACGGCTACACCATCGAACGGGCGATTCACGGCGAGACGGCCCCCTACAACGACATCGCCGCCTGGAGTTGGACCGCGATCCCCCGCGCGCTGGGAGTGACCGACCACCTGGCGTTTCAGGCGCGGACGTACGGCGAACTCGATGATGCGCTCACCGCGGCCGCGGCGCACCGGGACCGTTTGGTGCTCGTCGAAGCGGTGCTGCCGCAGCTCGAAATCCCGCACCTGCTCAGCGATCTCGTCGCTCCCACGTCGCCGGATGGCACCGCGCGCCGTTGACTCAGTCCCGGTGCGATGTCCGCTCCGCGGCAGCACCGCCTCGACGAGCACCAAGGATCGCGTGAATGGTGCGCCGGCAACGCCCGCAATCGGCGCCTGCTCCGCAGGCCTGCGCGACATCCTTGGTGGTCGATGCGCCGTCCGCAACGGCCTCGGCCACCGTCTGGCTGGTGACGCCGTTACACAGGCAGACATACATCGAGCGTTCCGCTCAATCCGTCTCGATCCGCATCATCTCGGCAAAACGGCCCACGAACAGCGGTGGGTAGGCGCCCACTCCGGCGCGGCTCATCCATTGGGCCGCGGCATCGGGATGGTCGATCCACTTCCGGGCGCGCTCTTCGTCCGGGAATTCCTGCAAGATCAGGACCTCGTGCTCGTCGTCGAAAGCCTGGAAAACCCATGTCTTTCGGATACCGGCGGCGGTGAACCGCGCCATCGCAAGGCCGACTTCGGCGGTCAGTGTCGACACGTCGTCCACCGACGCGATTCCGGCTACCACGACCCCCGGTGCCCGGCCGGCGGCCCCCGCGGCCGGAGCATCGGCAATGAACCTGTCCACGATCTCGCCGGCGAAGACCGCCGGGATATCCTCGACGCCCGCCGCGTCGAACCATTCGAAGAAGACCCGGGAGCGCAGCAGCTCTACGATCGGTTCACGGCTGTGCACTCCGATCATCACCAGGACGCGGCCGAAGTCGTGGGTCGAGGTATAGACCAGAACATGGTGGGCTCCGATAGCGGCCAGCGCCGACTTCTTGCGCTGCAACAGCGGCCACACTCGGCTCGGATCCGGGACCCGGTAGTCGGACGCGATCACCATCGAATGGAGGTCGTTGGTCATGGTCGTATTCCCGTCACCCGCGGAGGCTCCTGCACAGGATCTACACCGGATCGAACGATGAGATGAGCCACTTCCCGTCGGCTTTGGTCAGCTTGACCATGACGCTGCTGGACGTCAACGTCGGCTCCGGCCGGTCGGCGCTCTGGGTGCTTTGGTTGACGAACACCAGCACGACGGCCGAGTCCGGATGCAATTCGGATACGGCGGCGCGAAGCACCACCGCGCGCGTCTTGACCGACTTCTGCTTGGCGGCCGGTGCGACGATCTGTTGGGTGAACTGGTCGTAATACGACAAGAAGTCGCCGGTCAGATGTGATCTCGCGGAAGAGAAATCGCGGTCCAGAGTATCCGGAGAGTACGACAGGATGGCGATGGTGCCATCGGTAGCCGCCGCGACCGCCGACTTGGCGGCCTGGTCATCGACTTCGCGATCCGGTCGGTAGGAGAAGAAATACAGTCCAGCCAGCAGCGCCACCGAGGCCGCCACCAGCAACGCCATCAGAGCAGCGACCGCCTTGCCCGACGACAGCTTGTTCACCCAGCCGGCGCGGCGCTTCTGCCGTGCGGGCCGGTCATCGTCGCTTGGCAAGGCCGAGTCGGCCTCCGCAGTCTCCTCGACCGACGTTTCCTCTGCGGTCATGGCACGAACTCGACTTTCGACATCTTGAGCTGATCACCGTCGCGGGTGATGGTCACGATCAACCGGAACTTGCGAGGATCCTGCTTGGCTCCGGCGGCATTGGTGACTTCGGATGTCGAGGCGACCAGCACGACGGCCGAATCGTCGGTCATGGTGTCCACGTCGACGGCGACGGCCTGGACGGTGCCCTGCTCGACCACCTTCGACTGTTCGACCACCTTGATGAAATCGGCTGCCACCTTTGCCATATCGTCGCGGAACGCCCCGGTGGAGTTGTCGAGGATGCGCTGCACGCCCTGCTTGGCGTTGGTGAAGTCCAGCGATGTCAACGTCACGACGCCCTGTCGCGCCGCCGCGGCGAACTCGGCCACTCGCTCACGGTGGCGGATGGCATCGCGATGCTGCACAACCATATACACGCTGGCCGACAGGGCAACCAGAATGACGATGGCGGCCAGCGCAGCGGCAACCGTGGACCGGGTGAGCCGCGGCCTGCGGCGGCGCCGCGGCAGCGCCTCATCGGCGGCGGCGGACACATCGGCGTCGCGGTCCTCGTCCTCGACGTCCGAACCACGCTCGGCCTCGATGGTTTCGGGCACCACGGTGGTCTCGGAGTTATCCGGCTCACCCTTGGACACCTCCGCATGGACTTCTTCGGTGGCTGGATCTTCTTCGGCGACCGGACCTTCGTCCGCACCGTCGGCGACTTCGGCCCGACGGCGCAACTGAATTGCGCGGGCGCGGGCGCGGGCGGCGGCGGCCAGGGCTTCGGCTTCGGCGGCCTCAGCCTCGGCCTGTTCGGCCAATGCCCGCAATTCAGCTGCGGTGCTGGCGGTTTCGTCGTCGCTCACCAGAACCGATCTCGTGTCAGCGGCGTTTTGGTCGCGGCCGGCGCTCATGATCCACCGGCTCGACAGGGCAACTGCTCGGGTAACTCAACGCGGATCTCCTCTACCCCTGGTCCGCCAGTAGCCAGACCTCGCTGTGGGGCAACCCTACTAGGCAAAGCCGGCATCACGCGAGCACCCGGGCCGACGTTGCGGTCACCGACCAGGTGCTGACGCCGGCTCCTCGGCATCGCCGGGTCGTGGAGAGCCAAGTCATCACCTTCCACCCCGAGGTCACGCCGCAGCCACGGCCAAACAATCCTACATCCAGCGGAAATAGCATTCTCATATTGAGCACATCGCCCGGGCTCGCAGCCTCGCCGAAACTCGCCGACGCGGCTCGCCGTTGACGCCGGGCTCAACGCAGCCGGTCTTTGACGACCTTGCCGGTGGCATTGAGCGGAAGCGCGTCGACAAACTGCACCGAGCGCGGCACCTTGAAACCCGCCATGCGCTCTCGGCACCAGCTGATCAATTCGTCAGCGCTGACAACACCTTTGCGAACGACGAACGCCTTGCCCACCTGCCCGAGCCGGTCGTCGCAAACACCGATCACGGCGGCCTGAGCGACCGCCTCGTGCTCGAGCAGGAAGCCTTCGATCTCAGCGGGATAGGCGTTGAATCCTCCTACGATGAACATGTCCTTCTTGCGGCCGACGACGCGCAGCCGGCCGGTCTGGTCCAGGCTGCCAAGGTCCCCGGTGTGCAGCCAGCCCTGGTCGTCGATGGCCTCGGCGGTGGCGACCGGGTCGTCGAGATAGCCCTTCATCACGTTGTACCCGCGCACCAGGATCTCGCCGTCACCGGCGATGCCGACCTCGATCCCGTCGCAGGGAACACCGGCGGTGGTCGCGATGTCCTCGAGCGAATCCTCGGGCCGGGACAGCGTCACCGTGCCCGCCTCGGTCAGGCCGTAGCCGGTCATGAGGGTTTGGAAGGGCAGTTCGGTGCGCACCCGCCGGATCAGCTCCACCGGAATGTCGGCGGCTCCGGTCACTCCCGCCCGCAGCGACGACAAATCGCGCTCGCCCCGGGCGCCAAGTAGCGAATGATACAGCGCCGGCGGCCCCGGAAGCATCGTAATCTGTTCCCGTTCAATCAATTCCAGCACCCGGCCGAGGTCGAATGCGGGTACCGGGACGATCGTGGCGCCCCGGATCAGCGACGCGATGCAACCGGCCTTGTACCCGAAGATATGAAAGAACGGGTTGACGATCAGATAGCGGTCGCCCTGGCGCAGGTCGGCGCGGTCGCACCACTCGGCGTAGTGCCGCAACGTTTGCGCGTGGTCCATCATCACGCCCTTGGGCCGGCCGGTGGTTCCCGAGGTGTAGATGATGTCGGCGACGTCTGAGCCACTGACCGCGCGCTCGAAGGGCTTGCCGCTGTTGAGGAAGCCCGACTTGACGTCGATCACCGGGACGGCGTTGGGGACAGCGAAATCCAGTCCCAGAAAACCCTTCTCGACGAGCACGGCCTTGACACCGCTGCGTCCGATGATGTCGGCCGCCTCGGCTGCCTTGAAGCGCGTGTTGACCGGAACCAGCACGCCGCCGGCGGTCAGCAGCCCGAACGCGGCGATGATCCATTCCGCCGAATTGGGCGCCCAGATCGCAACCCGATCACCTTTGTCGATTCCGGTCCCGGCGAAGGCACCGGCGGCCCGGCGCACCCGATCGGTCAGCTCGGTGAACGTGAGCCGCAGCGGTCCGTCGACGACGGCTTCGGCGTCGCCGAACCGGTCCGCTGCGCTGCCGACCATCTCGGGGATGGTTTCCCAGGGTGGCTCGCCCCGGCGCCGCGGCGCCGACTGCGTCATACCGACACGAGCCGGGACAGGTTGCCGCCCATGATCTTTGCCTGATCGTCGATGCTGAGGTACTGCAACGCATCGGCGTAATGCCGCGGTGCCGCGAGCCCTTCCGGATGCGGGTAGTCCGAGCCGTACAGGACATGGTCCACGCCGATCAGGTCGACGAGGTCCCGGATCCCGTCCTCGTAGAACGGACTGATGTGGATCCGGTTCTTGATCTCTTCGACCGGGTCGCCGCCGGGGAAGCTTTCCGGTGTCTTCTTGTAGACGTCGGCCAGCTGTTCCAGCAGCGGGAACAACCACTTCGACCCGGCTTCAATGACCGCGACCTTGAGTTGCGGGAAGCGGTACAGCGCACCGTGAATCACCCAGGACGCCACCGCATCCTGCACCGGGCGCCACTCGTTGAGCATCGCGAATGCGTTGGTCTGGAAGGGCAGCATCTCTTTGTCGCCGCCGTCCCACTCCGCGGTATAGCGGGCGTAGCCGCTGTCCGACGAGTGCATGGCCACCAGCACGTCGTGCTCGACACAGCGCTGCCAGAACGGGTCGAACTCCGGCAGCGCGAACGACCTTGGGCCGCGGTACCCAGGAACCGGGGCCGGCCGCACCAAAACCGCCCGGGCGCCGCGGCGCACCACCCAGTCCAGCTCGTCGATCGCCTTCTCCACGATCGGCAGGCTGATCACCGGCACGGTGAAGATGCGGTTCTGATAGTTGAAGCCCCACACTTCGTCCAGCCACTGGTTCAGCGCGTGCACGACCACGTGGATGAGCAGTGGGTCGTCGCGCATGCGTTCTTCGATCAGGCTGGCCAATGTCGGGAACATCAAACTGCGGTCGACGCCCAACTCGTTCATCAGCTCCAGCCGCGGACCGGGTTCGCGAAAGGCCGGAATCGACCGCATCGGCTCGCCAAAGATCTCCCGGCGGCTCTTGCCTTCGGGGTTGCCCACCCGGAAGTACTCCTCCATCGCCCCCGGCCGCGCGACCACCTCGAAGGTGGGGTTGGGGATGTAGTCGCTGATGTGACCACGGACCGCAATCTTGGTGCGCCCCTTGACCTGGACGTACTGGATCACGTTCCGGTACTGCTGGGGCAGGTACTTGGTGAGTGACTCCTCGGTCTCGTAGAGATGATTGTCCGCATCGAACAGCGGATACGACAGCGCGCCCGATGACATGAAATCCTCCTTCGCGATTTACGAGAATAGTATTCTCTTGCCCGCGCGGTCGCAACGGGCTGCCCCTGTGGTCGCCGGTCAGCAGTGGGCTTCAGCAGTGGGCGGCGATGCGGAACTCGGCGGTGGCCGGCTGGTCGGGCGCGACGGTGTTGAAGCCCTCGGCGGTACCGCTGACGGTGAACGTGCTGTCGCCGAAGCCGGCCTTGGCGCTGCCACCGTCACCTTCGGAGTACATGCCGGTGAAACCGGCCAGATTGCGGATGCGCACCGACTTCGCGGTAATCGGTTCGGCCCATTGATCGATGACCACGGTGGCTCCCGAGTCGCCGTTACCGACCTCGATCGTCCGGTACCACTGCAACTGAAAGCACCTGACGAGGTGTGGCCGCACCTCGTGGCCGTTGACCGTCACCATTGCGGTGCTGGAGATATGGGCCGCTGACGGTGCGCCGCAGGCGCTGAGAACGGCTGCCGACAGTGCCGCGACGGCCGCTGTGCTCACTGCCCCGATTCGGTGTTGCACGTGCCACCTCGGATGCTGCGCCGGGAGTGCTTGAGTCTCAGCGATGATGCTATTCTCCGAGCAAGAGAATGCCAATATCGCCCGCTCGCCCCGGAAGCATCGACACATGGTGGACCTCGAGTTCGACAAGTCCGGCACCGGGTTGGCGGTGCTCACCATCGACCGCCCGCACGCCCGCAACGCCATCGCGCTCGACACCATGGACCAGCTGGAGACGGCACTGGAGGCGGCGTCAAGCGCGCGAGCGCTGGTGATCAGGGGGGCCGGGGAGCGGGCTTTCGTTTCGGGCGGGGACCTCAAGGAGCTGAGCGCGCTAAGAACCGAGGAGGACGCCGCGGCGATGGCCAAGCGGATGCGCGCCATCTGCGACCAGCTCGCGGCATTTCCGGCTCCGGTGATCGCCGCGCTGAACGGCCACGCCTTCGGCGGCGGTGCCGAGGTGGCCGTCGCCGCCGACATTCGCATTGCCGCCGACGACATCAAGATCGCGTTCAATCAGGTGGAGCTGGAGATCATGCCGGCGTGGGGCGGCGCCGAGCGACTGGCCGCGCTGGTCGGAAAGAGCCGGGCACTGCTGCTGGCGGGCACGGGAACGGCGCTCGACGCCGCCCAGGCCGAACGCATCGGCCTGGTGGATCTGGTGTTGCCCCGCGCGTTGTTCGACTCACCGGATCGCGGCTGGCGATCGGTCGCCGCGGCACTGTCGCGCCACCCGGCGACCGAGATCAAGCGGGTAATCAGCGGAGTTTCGCCCGATGAGGCGATAGCATCCTTTGCACGGCTGTGGGTAGCGGAGGCCCATTGGCAGGCCGCGGCGCGGGTGATGAACCGCACGTCCAGTCCCCGCCAGGCAGCTGGAGGCGCGATATGACCACGACGACGCGGCGGCTGGGTTGCGGCCTAGCGGTGTTGCTGACGGGCGCGGCTCTCGTGGTAGGCGCCGGCCGGTCACGCGCCGATGACACACCCATGCATCAGGTCCGGTACACCATCTCGGCGAAATACCCGATTTACGCCGACATCTATTACCAGGATCAGGACCCGGCCGTCTTTTCCGACTACAGCCACAACCCGTACCAATTCACGCCGAACATCCAGGCCGATATCGCTCCGGGCAGGCCGTGGACCATGCAGGTCATGCTGGCCAACCCCGACCAGTGGGCAATGGTCACCGCCAGCACCGGCCCGGAACCGGGCACACCGATGTTTCATTGCGATCTGGCCGTGGACGGGGTCGTCGTCGTCGCCAAGGACGGCCCCCGCGGCGTGCTCTGTTCGCTGCGCAACTGGTGACCCGGCGCGCCTGCGTTACCCCTCGACTGGCCGTGGCTCACCCTCCAGACGACGCAGGTAGTTTTCGACCACCGCCACGGTTTCGGCATGTCCGCCCGACATGCCAAGCCCCTGTTCGATCACCAGAAATCGCGAAATGCTGGTCATCAGGACCGTCCACACCACCGGCGGCACGTCCCGCGTGTCGACGTTGTAGCGTTGCAGAGCGGCCGCCAGCGCCACCCGCTGCCGTTCACGGAAACGTTCGGCGTAGTAAGCGATTTCCGACCGCATGGCCTTGCGATGGTTCGCCAGCGCCATGAATTCCATTGTCATCTTTGCGAATCCGGGCTCGGTGCCGAACCGCCAGAGCGCCCACAGCGGCTGCGCCGACTCGAGCGCGCGGTCCTGAACCCGCAAACCGGCTTCGGCGCGGCGGCGAAACACTTCCAAAAACAAGTCGTCCATGGTGCGGAAGTAGTAGTGCACCAATTGCGGCTTCAACCCGGCCTTGCCCGCCAAACGGCGGGAAGTCACTGCCGCATAGCCCTCTTCGAGCATCAGTTGCTCAGCCGCGTCGAGCAGCAGGCCGCGATTCTTCGCGTCCGGCGCTCCGATCCGGCGAGCCGATGTCATGCCCTCAACTCCGTATCCTCGGCATTTCGCTACCTCGACCACGCCGATCGTAGCCACGTCGCCGTGGCGACCGGTGACCACCTTGACCATGACATTACCGCCATGCTAAGCAGATGCTCAGCACATCGTCGGATTCGGGCGGCGGGACGCTATCGCCGCCGACGGCCCATTCGGCAAACGCCAGCTGCGGGAGGCACGCGCGACATGAGCGACTACGATTCGATCGACTTTTTCACCGACCCCTCGCTGGTCCCCGACCCTTACCCGTACTTCGACTACTTGCGCAGCCAGAACCCGGTTCTGCGGCTGCCGCACTACGGCGTCGTCGCCGTCACCGGGTATGACGAGGCCACCGCGGTCTACAAGGACACCGACTCCTTTTCCAATTGCGTCGCACTGGGCGGACCGTTCCCGCCGCTGCCGTTCGTGCCCGAGGGCGACGACATCAACGCCCAGATCGACCAGAGCCGCGAGAAGTTCCCGATGTACGAGCACATGGTCACCATGGACCCGCCGGATCACACCCGCGCCCGGTCATTGCTGAACCGGCTGCTGACGCCGAGCCGCCTCAAGCAGAACGAGGAGTTTATGTGGCGCCTGGCCGACCGCCAGCTCGACGAGTTCCTCGGCAACGGTCGCTGCGAGTTCATCTCCGAATACTCCAAACCCTTTGCCACCCTGGTGATCGCCGACCTGCTGGGTGTTCCCGAAGACGACCACAAGGAGTTTCGCGTCATGTTGGGCGCCGAGCGTCCCGGCGCGCGGGTGGGTGGACTCGACCACGAGTCGGTGGGCACCAACCCGCTGCAGTGGCTCGACGAGAAGTTCAGCAACTACATCGAAGACCGCCGCCGCGAAGCGCGTGAAGACGTGCTGACCGCGCTTGCGACGGCAAAGTATCCGGACGGATCCACACCCGAGGTCATTGACGTAGTCCGCTCGGCCACATTCCTTTTCGCTGCCGGGCAGGAAACGACGGCCAAACTGCTCAGCGCCGCGCTGCAGGTGCTCGTCGACCGGCCTGGCATACAGCAGCGGCTGCGCCACGACCGCAGCTTGATTCCGGCATTCATCGAGGAATCGCTTCGGCTGGAGAGCCCGGTCAAGAGCGACTCGCGCCTCGCCCGCCGGACCACCAACATCGCCGGAGTCGACATCCCGGCCGGAACCGTCGTGGTGGTATTGCCCGGGGCGGTCAACCGCGACCCGCGAAGGTTCGACAATCCGCACGAGTTTCGTCTGGACCGAAAGAATGTTCGCGAACACATGGCGTTTGCCCGAGGGGTCCACTCCTGCCCCGGCGCACCGCTTGCCCGCGTCGAGGGCCGCGTTTCGATCGAGCGCATCCTGGACCGGATGGCCGACATTGCCGTCGACCCGGCCAGACACGGGCCGGCGGGCGATCGCCGCTATCGCTATGAGCCGACCTATATCCTGCGCGGCCTCACCGAACTACACCTGACGTTCACGCCGACGGGGTAAGCGCTCGACGCTGACGCTCCCGTCGGGTGATTCCGAAACGACTGCGGCACAGCGATTTCCGTGGCCCAAGGCGTCTTCGGGCCGCCCGTTCAGCGACCGGCGTCAAAGTGTGGAACCGGTCTCGATATGCTCGAAGATCTTGGAGAACTCGAACGGGGTTTGCGCCACTCCGCTGCCGTCGACGGCGTCTACTGCGCCCAATGTGCCTGTGGTGTCGCGCGGGAGCTCCCACATGGACAATTCGCCGATATGGTTTTGTATCGCGAACGTGGTCAGCTGTTGCGCGTCGGCGAGGGTGAAGATCTCGCTCGGGTCGTCGTTGATTCCTATCAGGGGCGTCACCCCGAGCATCGACCATGCCTGCTCGCTGGACAGCGATGGATACAGCGTCATCAACTGACCGTGGGTCGCCGTCGCCGCGTCGATCGCATACGTGCCCATGCCAGGGTTGCCGGGCTGATCGAAACCGGGGCCGTAATCCATGGCCATGATGTTCACCCGGGAGATGTTGACACCGTTAGCCGTAGCGATTTGGAGGACGTTCAGTCCGCCGCCCTGGCCCGGCACCAGCCCGGTCGGCAGCACCGGAAGGGTATAGGAGACGGTCACCGGCGTGCCGTTGGCCGCCTCCTGCTGCTGCAGCAGGGCAATGGCTTTCGCTTGTGTCGTCAGTGCCGCAGTGTTGCCTTGCAACGCGCCTTCGACGTCGAAGTCGAGGTGATAGATCTTGTAGGTATTCACCACCGACAGGTACTGCTGCTCCAGCGCTGTGGGGGTCTGACCGCTGACGGCCGAAAGGTCGGTGCCGGCCGCTCCTCCGAAGGAGATGGTCCCGTTGATGCCCGCGCTGTGCATGTTGGCGATCTGGTTGTTGATGAACGAACTCTGGGAGCCGCCGGTGACGTCGAGCGCCGAATATCCTCCCCAGGCCGCCTGACCATTCGGGTCGGCGGTGATGAAGGCCAACGTGGCGTTCTTGACTCCCGCCTGTGCGGCGGAGGAAAAGTCGTATCCGTTAGGCCCGGGATACAGCGTGATGTCGACGTAGGGAGAGTATTGCCCCGAAATCGAACCCCCGGTGCCGGTGCCGGTGCCGGTGCCGGTGCCGGTGCCGGTGCCGGTCCCGCCCGTTCCGGTCCCGGTTCCGGTCCCGGTCCCGGTTCCGGTACCGCCCGTTCCGGTTCCGGTGCCGGTGGTCAGAGACCAATGTGAATGATGTGATTACCGGGCCGAGGACTCCGCTGCGCGAGTTGACTAGGTCTGCAACCGTCCTAGTGGAGCATCATGCCGGCCAGATGGCTGCCCAGCAATGCAGCGCCGACGAGCAGCACGCATGCGTCCGTGAGGCGGCGCAGCACGGCGGGAGACTGCCTGACTTCCATGAACTCGCGAAAGATGATTCGCACCTTGATGAGTGCGATCACGATCACGCTCGCCGTGACCACCGCGCTGGCCTTCGGAGATGGCTCGACGGCGTAATCAAGCCACAGGTACGACAACGTCAATGACGCCAGCACCACCCAGACGGCCAACAGCCGCTTGTTGAATCTGATTCGGATCACCTCACCACGTACAGCAGTGCGAAGATGAGCACCCAGAGGAAGTCGACGGTGTGCCAGTAGGTGGCGCAGGTCTCGACCAAGACCAGCCGCTGAGATCCCCCAGACCCCTGACCTGTTCGTGCCGGGCCCCACAGCTGATACACGACAATCCCGATGACGACGAATCCGATCAGCAAGTGCACGAAGTGGATGCCGGTGAGAAAGAAGTAGTAGGTAAAGAAATCGTCACTGGTAAAGGAATTACCGCCGCGGGTCTGGCCGGTCCACTCGAAAACCTTGGCGCCCAGGAACACCAGGCCGAAGGACGCGGTGATATACGCATCGTTGAGCGCCGCTCGGTAGGCGTGGGCCCGGGCCGATTGGACGCATCGTGCCACCGACAAGGAACTCAGTAGCAGAATGAGTGTGTTGAACACCCCGATGCGCATGTCCAGTTGCGCCTGCGAGCGCAGGAAGAGCTCCGGATTTTGGGCGCGGTAGAACAGGTAGAAAGCAAGATATGCTGTGAAAACGAGCATTTCGAACAGCACGAAGGCCCACATGTCCGGTTGACCCGGGACGAACCTGGCCGGTTTGTTGGCGCCGACGGTCATGCCGCCGCCACCTGGCGCGGCGCAACCTCGGGCAGTGTCCCGGTGCCGAAGTCCTCTCGCTGGATCATCCGCCGCAGCAAGACGATGAAAACCCCTGTAAAGATGCCGAATACGACCATGTTGAGCCACCAGGCGATTTGCCCGTTCCAGGCCAGGACACCCCGGCGGAAAATCCAGGCCGGAGAGACCACGATCTCGGTGAGCGCGTTGCAGAGGTTGAGGTAGCCGAACCACTTTGGGAAAACCTGGTTCTTGTCGATCAGGATCGCCAGCATCCACACCAGCGAGCCGATCAGGAACACCCCCATGGTTCCGATGAACGACAGGAAGCCGAAGTCGTAGAGCCAACCGATCAGCTCGGGGTCACGGTCGGGGCGCATCGCTGCGGCGGTGAGCACGATGCACATCAGCAACATCCCCGGAATCGCGCTGAGCGAGTATAAAACCAGGTAGGAATACGCGAATGCGGGGCTGATCGACATGCGCCGCATGGAATAGGCGATGAGCGCGTTGCTCATCGTCGTCATGCCGGTGATGACGAACATCATGGCGAAGCCGATGAGTATCCCAAAGTGGTTGTCCCCGAACCACTGCACGACCCGTGGTGTGTCCCACGCGGGGTCCGGCGGGGGTTGGGTGCGGGTGAGCACGAAGAACACCAGGGCGAACAAGTTATAGAAGGCGACGAGCGTCCACCAGGCTAACCAGAGCTCACGCTTGGGGTTAGTCACCGCTGCGCTCATGCGCCGACCGATGCTTCGTCGCGCTCCCGGCGAACGGCCCGGCCGAGGACGACGGCCGACACCACGATCCACCCTGCAATGGCGATGTTCTTCAGCCAGAATGACAACACTCCATCCCACGCCAGGGGGCCCGACAGCGTCAGCCCCGCGAACGCCGCCGGCACCAGCGCGGCGGCGACGAGCAGATTGAAATGAGCCACCCAACGGCTGAACACCGGATGCGACGGATCGTCAAAGTAAATCGCCAGGGCCAGAATCACGCTCTGCCCGATGAGGAAGGGAACCTGTGTGGTGAAGGTGAGCCAGGCCAGATCGTTGAACATCTGCGTCAGCTCCGGGTTGCGTTCCGGGCGAAAGGCGGCCAGCAGCCAGCAGACATCGGCGATGAGAAACAGGGTGGGACCGCCGGCCACGCAGCCGATCATGCAGTAGGAAAAGATCGGCGTGCGGTGAGCCATCCGGCGAATCTGCATCACCAGCAGCATCAGGACCGGGATCAGGCCCACGCAGAACCAGTTGAACAGGATCATGCTGTAGCGCACCCCGGACTGGTTTTCCCGATAGAACGCGGCCACCTGCTCCGCGGGCATTCTGGGCGACATCGGTGGCGTGAAGCCGGGAAACAACAGGAACGCCGAGACCCAGATGATCGCCACGACGGGCAGCGTCCACAACAGGACGAGCTCGCCATCGGCGCGCCGTGAAGCGGATGGCGGGGCTGTTCGGCGCTCGCCGATGTCGGACATCGGGACTCCTTCCGGTCCGCGGGTCCTGGGGCGATCGTGTGGTGTTAGTCAGCGAAGCTAGCCGATCGGCTACCTACGGTCAATAGCCGATCGGCTAGGCTCTCGATGTGGTGTCCACGCCGTCCACCGGCCAGTTCCGCTTCATTACGCGCAGCGCTGCACAAACGCGCATTCTGGATGCGGCACTGCAACTGATCGCCGAGCACGGCGTGGGCGGCACCTCGCTGCAGATGATCGCCGACGCCATCGGCGTCACCAAAGCGGCGGTGTACCACCAGTTCAAGACCAAAGACCAGATCGTCATCGCCCTCACCGAACGTGAACTCGGCGGTCTGGAAGAGGCGCTGGAGGCCGCCGAAGCCCAGGCCCACCAACCGCAGGCGCGCGAGCTGCTGCTGGATCGGGTGATCGATGTGGCGGTCGAACGCCGGGGCGCGGCGAGCACGCTGCAGTTCGACCCGGTCATCGTGCGGCTGCTGGCAGAACACCAACCGTTTCAGCAATTCATTGCGCGGCTCTACGGCGTGCTCGTCGACGACGCCGCCGAGGACGCGCGGGTGTCGGCGGCGATGCTGTCGGGAGCGATTGCCGTCGGCGTGATGCACCCCTTGGTTGCCGAAATCGACGACGAGTCACTGCGTTCGCACCTGCGCCGCATCACCCGCCGGCTCATCGGCACGCGCGAATGGACCGATCCCACCGAAGTGGGGTGAGAGTTCGCTCGATCGGGTGATCCGCCGGAGCGCCAGCTTGAGCACTGCGGGACAAGCACTTTCGCGGTTCAACATCCACAACCAACCAACTTGGGCGAAAACCGTGGCCGGCGCCTTGCGTCCGAAACCTCATGTTGATAAATATTGTGTATTACATGATAGATATTATCAGTTTGATATCTACAATCGCCGAGGAGATGGTTTCTTTCGGCTCAATTGAAATCCCGGCTTAAGCGGCAATCTTGTGGCCGCTCAAGGAGTTCGCACCGACCGCTTGCAGTATTATTCGCGCCATTCGTATCGGCCTAACAGAAATCATGCCATCAGAATGAGTGCTCGCACTTTCGAAGTTCCACACCTGAACGCCCGATTTCTGAGGCGCTATATTATTGGCATAAATACTATTTAGCGCCGTCGAAGTGAAGCTCATTTGCCGCTTGGCGCCGGAGCGGCTGTACTGCTACCAGGGAATTAGAAATGTTCTTCGATTTTTTGTGGTTGCCACCGGAGATTAATTCAGCCCGAATATATTGCGGCGCGGGGTCGGGATCCTTGCATGCCGCGGTTATTGCATGGCGGCGACTGGCCCAGGATCTGCAGGAAACGGCGTCGTCGTTTCATTCGGTCATAGCTGGGTTGGCACGTCAACAATGGACCGGGCCGGCATCGTCGTCCATGGTCGCGGCGGCAGCCCCGTTGACGGGGTGGTTAACCGCGGCGGCCGAGCACGCCCAACTGTCGGCTGTCCAAACTCAGGGCGCCGCACACGCCTACGAGACAGCGTTTTCAGCAACTGTGCATCCCGCGGCGGTGACGGTGAATCGAACGTTGTTCGCAACGTTGGTGGCCACGAATTTCTTGGGCGACAATGCTGCGGCGATTGCGACTACTGAGAGCGTTTACGCCGAAATGTGGGCCCAGGATGCAGCCGCGATGGTGGACTACCACACCAAGGCAGCCACGCTGGCCTCGACTCTGACTCCGTTTAGTGCACCGCCGGCTGACCTGACGAACGCGGGCCACGCGGCGGTGTCTTCGTTGATGTCGATAGTCGAGCTGGGTATTTACCCGGTCAGCTTCATGACGTCGCCGTTGATGATGCTGATGTCAGGCGCACGCGGGGCTACCGCCGGATTGGGCACAGCCGGTCTGGGAGCCACCGGTTTGCCGTTGCCCGCAACGGCGAGCGTGGCTGCGGGCTGGCCAGGTGACCCAGCAGCCCACTGCGCTGGGACGCGGAAACCCGGCGGCCGGCCGGGCCTTTCGGCATCGGGTTGACCAAGGCAGGATCACGCATCGCCCGGAACGTGAACAGGCCGCTGATCGCGGCCAGCCGCCGGTTCACCGTCGCCGCCGCCAACCCATGGCACGAGGTGAGAAACCGCAGCAGCACAGCGGTATCCACCTCATCCAGCCGCAGATGTTGCTCCTCCAGCCACCGGCACAACGCGAGCAGGTCGAACGCGTAGGAGCGTCGAGTGCCCGGCGCGTAATGCCGGTCACCGAGATAGCCCAGATAGTCATTGACCAGCCGCAGGCCGACCGAGGACGGGCCAGTCAGCACCCAGCCGTCGTTACGCGCCTCGACACGGAACTCGCTCAGCGATGTCATGAGACACGTATCCCACACACACATCGAGCAGCCCGGGAACCACACCCACTACGGCGTGTCGGGCCCTGGAAGCAAACAGGATTAGCCGGTAAAGGAGACAAGCTTGTCGATGTCGTCGGTTTGTATCTCAACCCGCCGGACAAGGCGATCGTGTTGTGCATGGATGACAAGAGCCAGATTCAGGCTCTCGACCGTACCCAGGCGTCGGTGCCAATGATCCCCGGTCGAGCCGGAACGATGACCCATGACTACAAGCGCAACGGGACGACCACGTTGTTCGCGGCACTTGACGTATTGACCGGCACGGTGATCGGTCAATGCCTGCCTCATCACCGTCATACCGAGTTCCTGAAGTTTCTCAACACGATCGACCACGAGGTGCCCCAGGGCCTGCAGGTCCCTCTGATCCTGGATAACTACAGCACCCACAAGCACGCCGAGGTCGACCGGTGGCTCAACCGGCACAAGCGTTTTCACCTGCACTTCACGCCGACCTCATCGTCGTGGCTCAACCAGGTCGAGCGCTGGTTTCGGGATCTGACCGACACCACTAGACCCCTTTAGGTGTCGCCACGCACCCAGGTGGCGTGACCGTTCTGCGCCACGCAGACCAGGAACAGGCCGTCGGGCGCCTGGGCGACGTAGTACTCCGGGTACCTGGTGCAGTCGGAGTTTTCGTCCTTGATACCGGCCATCGGAGGTGATCGGAACCATCTGGGTTCGTATCGCCGCGGCGAACCGCAGAACATCAGCCGCCCCGGCTCGGTGGCGAACGAGACGTAGTAGTCGGCGGTGCCGAAGACGTAGTAGGTGGTGTTGTCGCAGGGGGCTCCGAGGACGACGTTCGGGGTGATTCCGGGTGTGCAGGCCGGGTAGTCGCACACCGTCGGGCCCGCGCCGGCGGGTGGTGCCGTCAATACCGTCATGCCGAGCAACGCGGCAATCGCTGCCACGAGTAAGCGCACGCTATTACTCTTGCACAATTGAGAAGAAAACTCTCCTGCCCGGAGAGGACACGAATCAACGTATTCGGGGGGCGGGCCCGTTCGGTGAGTGATCGATAATGTTGCTCTCGCTGAGAGCGTGGGCAGGAGGTGACAATGCCGTCGCGAGAGTCTCCGTCTGAGGCCCTCGAAGCCGACGGCCTATCGCCCACCCAGGCAGCGCAAGCCGTCGCCCTGGCCGAAGCGAGGGCACGCGCGGCTCGGGAACGCGCGAGACAGTTGAGCGAAAGAGCCGACGCGATAGCCGGCGGCCGGCAGCCGACGGCTGGCGCCGGGGCTGGGGACGCAGCCGTCGACCACGGAGCCGGTAAGACACGGCGCCGATTCCGCGTGCGGTGGCCGCGGCTTCGCCGTCCGGGACGCAAGGGCCTGGCCGCGATAGCCGCGGCGGTCATCAGCTGCGGGTCACTCGGCGCGAGCGGTTATCTGGTGTGGCACCACCACACCGTGGCGCACCAACAGCAGCGCGCCGCTGAGTTCGCGGCCGCGGCGCGCCACGGCGCCATCATCCTGATGTCGATCGACGCCAACAGGGCCAGGGAGGATGTGCAGCGCATCATCGACAACACCACCGGTGCGTTCAAAGGCGGGATGCTGATCGCCGCCGACGACCTGGTCCAGTCGGTCGAGCAATCGAGGGTCAGCACCAAGGTGACCGTGCAAGGCGTCGCCGTCCAGTCGATGACCGACGATTCCGCAGTGGTCCTGGTGGCGGCCAAAGCCGAGGTTGCCAATCCCGAGACCAATCCGGACCCCAATTCAGGGAAGGCCCAACTGCCGCCGCGGTCCTGGCGGATTGTCATGACGGTGCAACGAGACGGCGGTCAGCTCAAAGTGGCGAAGGTCGAAGCGCTGCCGTGACGGTCGACGACGGTCGACTGCCGCGCCGCCGATTCAGCATGGCAGGCCGCCGGATCCGCCGGTGCCTGACGCACTGGCGTCCAATTCTGTTAGGGCTGTTGGTCATTGCCACGACGGGCTTCGCCGCCGGATTCTTCTACTTCGGTTACCGTCCGGATCAACAGACCGACGACGCGGCGGCACGCGACGCGATCAGAGCGGCCTCCGACGGCACGGTGGCACTCCTGTCGTACTCGCCCGACAGCCTGAGCCGGGATTTCGACAATGCGAGATGGCGGCTCACCGACGACTACCAGGCCTACTACGAACGGTTCACCGAGCAGATCGTGGCGCCGGCGGCACAGCGGGGCCAAATCACCACCAACGCCCGCGTCATTCGAGCCGCCGCCGCGGAATTGCATCCGGATTCGGCTGTCGTACTTGTGTTTATCAGTCTGAAGACCACCAGCAAGGACAAGCCAGAACCGGTGAAAACCACCAGTAGCGTGCGAGTAACTCTGAGCAAGGTCAACGGATCCTGGCTCATCGCCAAGCTCGACTCGCTGTGATGGTCGCGGCTTTGCAGCAAAGCCCTCGCCCACCCGGTGGCGCCGGTGTTACTGTCTCAAGTGGGAAGTGACGCCAGCGCGTCGAGGAGCACGTGATGCGGTCAATGGGCACTGTCGCAAGCGCAATAACGGTGGCTGCCATGGTGATTGGCGGCTCGAGCACAGCACCGCCGGCCCGGGCCTCCACCGATGGCCCTGCCATCAACGGAACCTACCGCGCCACGTCCGTCGGTGAATGGGCCAAGACGAATCAATCGTTTCATGACGAACCGACCGTCAGCAGCACCTGGACTGTGTCGTCCAGTTGTGCCACCGCACAGGACTGCACCGGCCACGTCACGAGTGACCAGGGTTGGAGTGCACCGCTTTACATGCATGACGGCGTGATGTGGACCGTCAAACACGAGGTGCCGAACTGGGAAACGTGCCCCGACGGCACCTCGTTCACCGGGGTACAGACATTCACCTTCTATCCGGCGGGCCCGGACGGCACCGTCCAGACCGGGTCGCCGACACTTGCCGGCAAGGACCAGACCGTCGGGCCCAGCGGCGCATGCGGTGTCAACAAGTGGCTCGTCGTCATGATGCCGTTCCGGCTCGACAGGATCTGAAACGGGCGCCGGCCGCTACCCGGGTTAGGCCGCCAAGAGCATGTCTTTCCAGGTCTTGGGCGCCTTGACCAGGTCTGCTTGCCGATACAGCTGACCGTCCGGACCGAGGTAGCGACCGGTGCGAGGGTCGTACTGTGCCACCGCCAAACCCGGGCTCACTCGAGAACCATTGTGGTCGAAGGCACTTGGTGCGGCTTGCGGCCCGCCAACCGGCGCCGGGGGGGCGCCGTCCGGAACGTCCATCGGCGCGATGGGCGTCAGTTCCACCGGCACCGGCGGTTGCAAGTTGGCCGGCGGCGGTACCGACGACCCCGGCGGTATCGGTGGTTGACCCAGCGGCACCGGCGAGTTCGGCGGTCCCGGCGGCGTTCCCCGCGGTCCGGGCGATCCCGGTGGCAGTGCGGTGCCCTCCACCGGTCCGAAAATCCGATCCCGGTAGAAGTTGACCCGGTCATCGGGCGGGATGCCCTGCGCGAGCAGGTTCGGGTCCAGCGGATAGGTGCCGAAGACGTGTTGGCGCATCGCCAGTGGCTCGAAAAGCCGGTCGCTGTCGCAGATCTCGACCGTCGGCGCCCGCTTGCCCGGGTGCTCGATGCAGGGGTAGTTCCGGGCGCCGCGAACCGAGATCGGTGAGTCCTGCGGCAGCTTGCAGTACAGCCCGTCCGGGGTGTCGATCGTCGTGGTGTCGGCCGGCGAGCGCCATTGGCTGGGCGGTAGGAATCCGACCGTGCAGCCGGGCGGATCGTCGACCAGAGCCGCGAAGTCGCCCTGGGCGTAGCCCGTCGGGTTCTTGGTGCCGACGAACGATTGAATCGCGGCAACGAACGGCGGCAGCAACACCAGTACCTGCTCGAGTGACGCGTGGTAGGTGACTGCGATCTGGCCGACCGTGGTCAGGTTGGCCAGTAGCACCGGCAACGTCGGTCTTATCTGCTCGAGCAGTCGAGACGCCTCGTCGAATGCGCCGGGGCCTTGCTCCAGCAGGGTGCGGACCTGCGGATCGTTGGTTACCAGTTGGCCGGTGACGCCGGCAAGGCTACGCGCCCACAGCCGGATCGCGTCGGTGGTTTGCGCTTGCGAGTCCAGAACCGGCCCGGTGTCCTCGGTGAGGTTTCGAGCCCGATCGGCGACACCGTTGAGGTCACCGGAAACCTTTGCCGCCGAGTCGAACAACGATCCGAAATCGTAGCCCGCCCCGTTGAATCCCTTGAATGCCTCGTCGAGCAACGCCACCAGCTTGCCCTTGGGAATGCTGTCGATCAGCGCACTGGTCTGGTCGAGCACGGGCCCGATCGGCTGCGGGATGGTGGCCTGGCTCATCGGGATCACCGAGCCGTTGTGCAGGTACGGCGGCGAGTTGGTGCGCGGCCGTAGATCCACGTACTGTTCACCGACCGCTGAGATGCTGCGCACGTCGGCTTGCAGGTCCGCCGGGATCTTCGGCGAAGAACCAAGCGACAGTGTCGCATTCGTGCACGGACTGCGTTTGGGGTCGCTGCAGTGCGACGTCAGCCCCACCGCGGTCACCTTGCCGACCTGCACCCCGCGGTAGGTCACGTTGCTGAAGCGGTAGAGGCCGCCGGTCGCGGGCACTTCCAGGGTGACCGTTATCCGCCCGATGCCGAGCAGCGTCGGCGCCTGGATGTACATCAACACCATCACGGCCACCCCGACGATGCCCACGATCGTGAAAATCGCCAGCTGGATACGGACGAAGCGGGTCAGCATTCACGAGCCCCCATCCGGTGGCTGGGTCGCGGTCGGCGGCGTGCCCGGCACCTGCGGGCCGAATTCGGGTGTCGCCGGGCCGAGTTGTGGCCGCGGTGGTGGCGGCACCGGCGGCGGCGCGCCCGGCGGCGGCAGCGGCAGCGGCACGAAGGTCGCGGGTCCCGGCGCCGCCGTCGGCGTCAGCGGAGCACCGACCGGCGGCGCCACCGGCCCAGGAGCGGATGGATTCCGCGGGTCGGGCGTGTACTGGTACTGCAGGTACTGCGGGTCTCCGGGTGCGGGCACCAGCTCCGCGCCCAGCCGTCCCCAGTGGGTCCCCAGCAACAGGCCCTTGCGCAGCCGGGCATTCGTCAGGTCGAGGACGAAGAATCCGTTGACGAAATCACCGCGGATGGCTCGGTCGATGAGGTTCTGGGTGAACGGGTACGTCGGCGCGTAGGCCAGCGCTGCGTCGAGTTCCGGCCCGACGTCGGCGAGCGCACTGATGGTCGGCTCGAGGTTTTTCAGATTGGTGACCAGGTCGCTGCCCGCATCGTTGACCAGCCTGGTGGCGGTGTCGCTGAACACCCTGAGTCTGTCCAACGCGGCCGTGATCCGCGGCCGCTCGCGGATCAGGACGTCCAAGGCGGGCGGCACCTTGTAGAGCGCCTGGGTGATGATGTCGCGCTGGCTGGCGAACGTGCCGGCAAGCCGGTTCAGTGCCTGGATCGACGCGACGATGTTGCCACGCTGTTGGTCGAGTGTTCCCACGAACCGGTCGAGGCGATCGATCAGGTCGCGAACATCGGCTGCCCGGCCGGACAAGGCCGCGTTGAAATTGTGCACGATGTCGCCGATTTGGGTGAAGCCGCCCGAGTTGATGACAACCGACAACGACGACAACGTCTGTTCCGTCGACGGGTACGTCGACGACTTGTCCAGCGGGACGGTGGCGCAGGGCGGCTGGGCGAGGTGGAGCCGGGCGCATTCGGCTGCCGGTTGCAACGTCCCTTCACCCTGTTTTCCGGGCGGCGGATTGAGCTCCAGGTGCATCGAACCCAGGAGACTCGTCTGACCGACACTGGCAATCACGTTGCCGGGTATCACCACACCGTGCTTCACCGAGATCTCGACGTCGGCGTGCCAGCCGGTCACGCGCATCCTGCCGATGCTGCCGACCACGACGTCGTTGACCATCACCGGCGAATTCGACTCCATGGTGCCGACATTGGCGATCTCGACGTGGTAGATGTCGGCGCCCGCGCCCCGTCCCACCGCGCCGGGCAGCGGCAACGAGTTCAGGCCGTTGAATGCACATCCGGTCGCACTCAGCATGACGGCCGCGCCGAGGACCAGCAGCCGGCGGGCCAACACCCGGGCAGTCACGGCTGCGTTCCTTCGGCGGGGAGCAGACCGGGTATCGGTGCCGGCGACGGCGGTGGTGACTCGCCCGGGCGGGTGGGTGCCGGCGGCTCAGGCATTGCGGCACCCGGTATCCGTGCCGGTGGCCCCGGCGGCGGCGGATGGTCCGGCGTATCGCCGGGCAGTCCGGTATACGCCGACACTGCCGGTGGCAGCACGGGCGGTCCGGGCTTGGGGCCCTCACCGCCGGGCGCCAGCCGCGGCTCGGTGTAGACGATGTTCTGCGGGTCCGCTGACGACGCCAGGATCGGGTTGATCGGAATAGGGAGATAGTTCCAGTTGAAGAGCAACAGCGGGTTGAACACTCGCAGTGCCGGACTCAGATACAGGCCGCACAGCTTGCCGGATTCGACGGCGGTGACGTTCTCGATGGCCCCGAGTTGCGAGCAGTAGAGGTTCACCGAATTAGCCGTGTTGTTGACCGTAAACGCGCCGCGGATTGCCCCCATGTCGGGTTCGTAGTCGTTGTAGGCGTTGGCGAGCGCATTCGGCGTGACGTGCAGGATATTCTTCAGAGCCATCTTGTTGTCGACCAGGATCTGGGTCAGGTCGGCCAATCGCGCGATCTGCTCCGAGGTCGGGTCACGGGTTTGCGCGATGAACCGTTGCACCTCGCCGACAGCGCCGGCCAAATCGGTGAGCGCGGCGTCCAAATCAGATTTATTGTCGTCGAGCACGCTGGTGAGTGTGGCCAGCTGGTTGTTGAACACCACAAGCTGTTGGTTGCTGTCGCGAAGCACCTTGACGAAGGTCTGCAGATTCTTGACGATGTCGACGATGTTGCCGCTGCCGTCGGCCAAAACTCGCCCCACCCCGGACAGTTCGGCCAGCGTCTGCCTCAGCTTGTCGCCGTTGCCGCCGAGCGCGTTGGCGGCGCTGTCGATGAAGCGCGCCACCGAGGGTGTGGAGACTTTGCTGTTGGGCCCCAATTCCGTTGCCAACCGCATTAATTGGTCCTTGACCTCGTCCCACTCGACGGGTATCGCGGTCCGGTCGACCGGTATCACCGCGCCGTCGGACATGGTGGGACCGCTGGACCGATAGGCCGGGCTGAGTTGGACATAGCGGGCGGCCACCAGGTTCTGGGCGACGATCACCGCCTTGGCATCAGCCGGAATGGGGACGTCGTGATCGACGTGCATGACCATCTTGGCCGTGGTCCCCTCCGGACGGATGGCGGTGATCGTGCCGACCTTGACACCCGAGACCCGCACGTCGTCTCCCGGGTAGATCGCGGTGGTCTTGGTGAAGTAGGCGGTGATCGTCATCGGGCGGAAGAACGTATTGCGAACGGCCACTGCGGCGCCGACGACGACCAGCGCTACCAACGTGATCGCCAGCCCGGCCCGAAGCATGGTGCGGGTAATCATCACGACCCTCCGGGGAAGGGCGGAAGTCCGGGCACCCGGCAGTCGGCGCACGGTGGAATGGCGTTGGAGGGGAACGGGATCAGCGCTCGCGGACCGGCGGTGTCCGGTGGTTGACCGGGCGCTCCGTAGGCTCGGAAGCCGAAGAAATAGTCGAAGAACGGCTGAAAGATCTCCATTACCAAGAAGTTCGGCACGAACGCGGTGTAGTAGAACCCGTTGGAGATGGCCTCGCCCTGGGTGAGCTGATACTTGGCCAGGCCCGGCAGCGCCTGCGAGAGATTGTCGCGGTTCTTCTCCAGCATGGCGGTCACCGAATTCAGCCTGGCCAACGTCGGCGCCAGCTTGCTTTCGTTGTCGTGCACCAATCCGGTCAGCTGTTTGGCCACCGCGGAGGTGTTGGCCAGCAGTTGGACAATCTCTTGCCGCCGGGCCACCAGGACGGACAGCAGGCTGTTGGCATCGAGGATCAGCGTGTTCACCTGCGCGCTGCGTTGCGAAAGGATCTTGGTGACATCGGCGGCGCCGTGTAAGAGGTCGCGCAGTGATTTGTTGCGGCCGTTGAGGGTTTGCGACAGCCTGCTCACCCCGTCGAAGGCCGGGCCCAATTGCGGGGCGATCTGGTCGAGCGTTGTCGAGAGCGTGTCCAGCGACTGGTTGAGCGTATCGGTGTTGGTGTCGGCGACATCGGTCGTGAGATCGCTGAGGGCTTCGCTCAACGAGTACGGCGAGGATGTGCGTGAAATCGGTATCACATCCATGGGATGCAGCGTGCCGCTGCCCGCCGACTCCAGCGTCAGCACCCGCTGGCCCAGCAGCGACCCGGTCCTGATGTGTGCGGTGGTGTCCGACCCGAGGAGCACCGACCCCTTGATGGTGAACGTCACCAAGGCATCGCCGTTGTGCAAGGCCACATCCGAGACCGAGCCGACCTTCATACCCGACACCGTCACGTCGTTGCCCTGGGCCAGGCCACCGGCCTCGGAGAACACCGCCTGGTATCGGACGGCGGTGCCCCGCTGGAGCAGTTGCTCGGGCGACAGTCCGACCGCGATGACCATGATCACCAGCACGGTCCCGATGAATCCGGCCCGAACGAGACCGGCGCCGCGGTACTTGTTCATCGGTCTCCCTCGTCGGGCTCCGCGCACCGCCCGCCTTCCTGGCGGTAGATGGGCGATACCACGGTCCGGTACTGCAGGTCGGAGACCCGAAGGCTCAGCTCGCACAGGTAGTACGGAATCCAGGCGCCGTAGGAGCCCAGCCGCACCAGCTTGCGGTAGTTCTTGGGCAGCTTCTGCAACGAAACGTCGATTTGGCCCTTGTTGTCGTCGAGCAGCGGCGCCAACCGGTTGAGCTGATCCACCGTGCCGGCCAGCGGTGGCCGGGCTCGGGTAAGCAGATCGGCGATCGACGCGGTTCCCTGATCCAGGGCGTCGATCGCGGTGCCGACCGTATTGCGATCGTCGGAAAACGCGCTGACGAGCCGCTGCAGCCGATCCAGCGCCGTGGAGAATTTGTCGCCGTCCTTGTCCAGCGTGGCGACCACCGTGTTGAGGTTGTCGATCAATTGCTGGACGGTTTCGTTGTTGTCGGCCAACGTATTCGAGAACGACGACGTTTTCGACAGCAACGACTGCAGGGTGCCGCCCTCGCCCTGGAAAACCTGCACCAGCGACGCGGTGAGCGCGTTGACGTCTTGCGGATTCAGGCCCTGGATAACCGGTTTCAGGCCACCCAGTAACAGGTCGAGGTCGAGCGCGGGCGCCGTCCGGTCGAGCGGGATCTCACCGCCGGCCGGCAGCACCTTGGTGGATCCGGGACCGTCGACGAGTTCGAGATAGCGGTCACCGACCAGGTTGAGGTAGCGGACGACGGCCCGGGTACCGGCGGTGAGCACGACGCTGCGATCGGCGTCGAACTTCACCCGCACCCTTTTGTCGGGCAGCAGTGTGACGCTGTTGACGGTGCCCACCCGGATGCCAGCGACGCGCACCGTCTGTCCGGCCTTGAGTCGCGAGACATCGTTGAAGACAGCGGAATAACCATTCGTCGAACCGGTTCGGTACTGGCCGAAAATGAAGAACAGGAACACCGTGAGCACCGTCATGATCAGGGCGAAGATGCCGAACTTGATGATCATCGGGCGTGAGCTGCTCATCCGGGCTGCCCGATCTGCATCGTGTTGCGCGGCGGCCCGTCGAGTGGCCCGTACAGCAGCTGTTTGAGGGCGTCCGAATTCAGCAGCAGGTGCGGGTTTCCGTACTGCCAGGGGTTGGCGCCGACGTCGGCGACCACGAACGGCGGAGCGACGTCGAAGGGCACGACAGGAAGCTCCCAGCACTGCGGGCCACCGGTCGCGGCCACCTTGGGCAAGTTGACCGGATAGCGGTATCGTTCGGCCCCCCACTCGAATCCGACCAACACCAACACGCCGGGGGTGGGCAGCGGCGGCGCGTGCAGATTCACCAACGACCCGGCCAGACCGCAATACAGCGCTTGGTGGTATTCGTTGGTCAGATTGGTGGTCGGCACCAGCAGATGCAGGACATCGGTGAGCGCTTGTCGGTTGCCGCCTATCACTTCGTTGCCCATGTCGGCCAGACCGATCGAGCTGATCAAGAAGGCGTCCAGGTTTCGTTGCTCGTCGACAATCGTCTTGCTGATCCGGATGGCGTTGTCGGCCGTGGTGACCAGATCTTGCGAGGCGTCGGCATAGGCGTTGCTGACCGCGGGCAGGGCCTCGAGGTCGTGGCGCAGCGCGGGAAGGCTCGGGTCCTGGGTGGCCAGGAAGTGATCGAGATCGGAGAGCATCTGGCCGATCTCGTGGCCGCGGCTGTTCACCGCCGACGCGATGGCGCCGAGGGTCTCGTTCAGTTTGGCGGGATCGATGGAGTTCAGCACCGAGGTGAGTTGCTGGAATACCGTGTTGATTTCGACGGTGACGTGCTGGCCTTCGAGCACGTCACCGGCGTGCAGCGGCTGCGGCGACGGATTATCGGGCGGCACCAGCTCGACGAACTTCGCGCCGAAGACGGTCGTCGACGCGATGTCGACGAGCACGTTGGACGGAATGAGATGCATCTGCGACGGTTGCATGGCCAGGTGCAGGACCGCTTTGCCGTCCGGCCGGGATTCGATCGAGGCGACCTTGCCCACCTCCACCCCGCGCATCTTCACTGTGGCGTCGGGGTTCATCACCAGGCCGGCTCGCGGCGAAACCACGGTCACCGCCACGCTGTCGGTGAAAGAGCCCTGGAACAAACCCACCGCGACGGCGGCGATGCCGGCGACCACGACGACGGTTGCCAAACCCGCCAAGGGGCGGATGTAGGACCGCACACCGAAGTGCCGGCCGGGTGATGCCCCGACGGGTCTTGCGGCGCTGGCGGTTTCCGAACGGTGAATGGGGCCCGGCCCGAGGTTCTTCGTCACTGTCGTTTTCCTCTAGCCCGACAAGTGGAAGTTGCCGTTGGAGCCGTAAATGGACAGCGACACCAGCAGTGTCACCGAGACGACCACGACCAGCGAGGTGCGCACCGCATTACCGGTCGCCACGCCCACACCGGCCGGTCCGCCGGAGGCGAAATAACCGAAATAGGTATGGATCAACAAGATGGTCAGTGCCATCAGCACCGCCTGCAGGAACGACCACAACAGGTCGATCGGATTCAGGAACGTCGTGAAGTAGTGCTGATAGAGGCCACCCGATTGGCCGAACAGGACCACGGTGACAAATTGGCTGGCGAGGAACGACAGGATCACGGCGATGGAATACAGCGGGGTGATCGCGAGCATCCCGGCGACAATCCTGGTGCTGACCAGATAGGAAATCGGCCGGATCGCCATCGATTCCAGCGCATCGATCTCCTCGTTGATCCGCATCGCGCCCAGCTGTGCGGTCACGCCCGCGCCGAAGGTGGCTGCCAGCCCGATTCCCGCCACCACCGGCGCCGAAATGCGAACGTTGATGAAAGCCGCCAGAAATCCGGTCAGCGCTTCGATGCCGATGTTGCCCAACGAGCTGTACCCCTGGACCGCCAGCGTGCCTCCCGCGGCCAGCGTCAAGAAACCGACGATCACCAGGGTTCCGCCGATCATCGCCAAAGTTCCTGCACCCATGCTGATTTCGGCGACCAGACGAACGATTTCCCGCCGGTAGTGGGTGGCCGCGAACGGAGCGCCGGCCAGCGCCTTGCCATAGAACAACGTGTGATCGCCGATGCGGCTCAACGTGCCGACCGGCTTCTGGAGTTGTCGCGTCAGTCGCGGATAGGCTGCTCGCAGTGTCACAGCGCGTCCCTAGGCCTCCCCTTGCGTTTATTTGGTTGACATGCGGATGCCGATCGCGGTGACAACCACGTTCACGACGAACAACGACATGAACGCGTACACCACGGTCTCGTTGACGGCGTTTCCGACGGCCTTGGCGCCCCCGCCGGATACCGTCAGCCCCCGGTAGCACGCAACGAGACCGGCGATCAGGCCGAAAAGCGCTGCCTTGACACAGGAAATGATCACCTCGGGCACCCCGGTCAACAAGGTGATGCCCGCGGCGAACGCACCGGGGTTGACGTCCTGGACGAACACCGAAAAGACATAGCCGCCCAGGATGCCGATGATGACGACCAGACTGTTCAACAACAGCGCGACCAAGCCCGAGGCCAGCATGCGGGGGGTCACCAAGCGCTGCACCGGGTTGATACCCAGTACCTCCATCGCGTCGATTTCCTCACGGATCGTTCGCGAACCAAGGTCTGCGCACATCGCCGTCGCGCCCGCGCCGGCGACGATCAACACGGTCACCAACGGGCCGACTTGGGTGACCGCACCGAAAGCGGCCCCCGCACCGGACAAGTCCGCCGCGCCCAGTTCGCGCAACAAAATGTTGAGGGTGAAGCTGACCAGGACGGTGAATGGGATGGCCACCAACAACGTCGGCGCCATCGAGACGCGCGCGACGAACCACGACTGCTCCAGGAATTCCCGCCACTGGAAGGGCCGGCGGAACACGAATTTGATGGCGTCCGCCGACATCGCGAAGAGCCCCCCGACAGCCTGCATGGGTTTGGCCCCACGCCCCAACGTGATGCCCGGTGACCAGCGGTCCGCCCCCCTACCGGCCATGGGCCCCGTGCCTTCCGGTGGCCATGTGACCAATATGGCTGCGCGCCAAGCTGATCCGGGCCGCGGAAACCATCGCCCGCTCCACTAACGGCACTGGCGCTCCGTGACTAGTGGCTACCGCCCTCACGCCAGCCCTCCGTTTCGTTGCGTGAGTTGGCGCTTGCAAGCAATGCTGGCCCGGCCCAGCCCCCACCTCTTGCAGCTTTCGGCGATTATGACTCATGCCGCGCCCACGTGTAACGGGAAACCCGCAACCGTTATCGGGCCGGGCGGATGGGCTGCGACGGCTTCGGCAACGGGGGCATTCGGGACCGCCGGCTCGGGGCTCATGTGGGTCTCAGGTGACGGCGCCGGCCGTCTTGAGTTCGATGATGCGATCCCAGTCCAGTCCGAGTTCCAAGAGGATCTCGTCGGTCTGCTCGGCGAATCCGGGTGCCGGCCCGGTATGGGGCGCGGTGACGTCGAATTGCACCGGGTTGGCCACCAGCTCGAGTTGGCCCGCACGCACCAGATATTCGTTCGCCCGGATTTGCGCGTCGTCGGCCGCTTGCAGGGTGTCCTGCACCGGCGCCCATGGTCCCGCGAGCGTCGCAAAGCGTTCGCTCCACTCGGCAAGCGTGCGTGCTGCGATCACTTTGGTCAAGATCTCGACGGCATCTGCCGTATTGGCGGCAATGGTCTCGACGGTCGCGAAGCGTGGATCGTCGGCCAATTCGGGCCGGTCGATGTGCCGGCACACGTCGGCCCAGAACTTGGTGGGCTGCATCATCACGAATGAGATGTAGCGGCCATCGGACGTCGGATACAGCCCCACCAGAGGGTTGTTGGGCGCACCGTGCACGCCGGGCGGCGGGGCTTGCATCCGCTGACCCAAATGCCTTGTCAAGGCCACGGTGTGGCCCAGCGACCACAATCCACTGCCCAGCAACGACACGTCGACGACGGACGGCTCACCGGTGCGCTCCCGCTTGAGCAATGCCGCCGCGATGCCACCGGCGAGGTTGGTGCCGGAGATGGTGTCGCCATAGGCCGGCCCGGGCGGATTGATCATGCCCGCATAGCCCATCGGAGTGATAGTGGCAGCGGTTCCCGCCCGGCACCAGAAGGCGGTCATGTCGTAGCCGCCTTTGGTAGCTTCCTCGCCGCGGGGGCCGAGCGCGCTGCCGCGGGCGTAGATGATCGACGGGTTCACCGCCCGGATGTCGTCGACGTCGATGCCGAATTTCTGTCGTGCGTCGGGCAGGAAACTGGTCAGGAACACATCGGAGCGGCGGGCCAGCTCGTAGAGCACTTCTTTGCCTTCCGGCACCGACATGTCCAGGCCGATGCTGCGTTTCCCGCGGTTGGCGTGTTCGATGTTGGGGTTCGGGTCGCCCTCCACCCGCAGCATGCCGGTCTGACGGAGTCCGCGCTGCGGGTCGCCGGTCACCGCATGCTCTACTTTGATGACGTCGGCGCCCCATTCGGCCAGCACGGCGCCGGCCGACGGGACGAAGCCGTACATGGCGACTTCCAGGACGCGGATGCCTTCAAGGGGTTTCATGCGCGGGCCCCGTGCGCCGACGCCGCGATCACTGGAACCGCAAAAGTCTTGCGTTCCAAGAACTCTTCAAGTCCGGCGACTCCCATCTCGCGACCGACGCCCGACTGCTTGAAACCGCCGAATGGGCTGTCGGCGCCGAAGTAGTTGCCGCCGTTGATGGAAAACGAACCGGTGCGGATGCGGCGCGCGACCGCCAGCGCCCGGTCCTGGTCGCGACTGAACACCGCGCCGGCCAAGCCGTAGATCGAGTTGTTGGCGATCCGGACGGCGTGATCATCATCGTCGTACCCGATCACGACGAGCACCGGACCGAACACCTCCTCCTGGGCGATCTCGCTGTCCGGGTCGACGTTGATGAGCAGGGTGGGCGCATAGAAGTAGCCGGGATCCAGTCGCTTGCCCCCGGTGACCAGGGTCGCCCCGGCCGCGACGGCCCGTTGCACCATGCCGTCGACCTTGTCCCGCTGGCGTTCGTTGATCAGCGGGCCCATGTAGGTCTTCGGGTCGGCCGGGTCGCCGTGGCGGACCTTGGCGAAGTTCTGCGCGATGAGTTCGACGATTTCGTCGTGATGCTTATTGGGTACCAGCAGCCGCGACGTGAGTGCGCAGCCCTGACCGGCGTGGGTGACCATGCTGAACGCCGCGAACATGGCCGCGCCGGCGAAGTCGGCGTCGTCGAGCATGATCACCGCGGACTTGCCGCCCAATTCCAGGAACACCCGTTTGACCGTCCCACTGGCCGCCGCCATGATCCGCCGGCCGACCGCGGTGGATCCGGTGAAGGTGACCACGTCGACGTCGGGACTGGTGGTCAGCGCCTCGCCGACGACGGCATCCGACGAACTCAGCACGTTGACGACCCCGGGCGGAATATCGGTGTGGTTGGCGATCAGCTCACCCAGCGCCAGCGTGATCAGCGGGGTGTCCGGTGCGGCCTTGAGCACCACGGTGCAGCCTGCGGCCAGGGCCGGAGCCAGCTTGGCCAGCGCGAGCTGGTTGGGATAGTTGTAGGCGATGATCGCCGCGACCACACCAGCGGCTTCCTTCTCCACCCAGCGGTGATGGCGCATCCCCCGTGATTCCCGCTCGCCGAGGTCCTCGGAGAACTGGTAGCCGGGCAGCAGGTCGGCGTAATAGCGCACGATGCCGATCGGCTCGTCGAGTTGCGCTCCGCGGGTCAGGGCATGGGTGGCGCCGACTTCGGCGATCGTGAGCTCTCGCAATTCCTCGGCATGGTCGAGTAGTGCCCGATGGAGTTGGTCCAGACACCGGGTGCGCAACTCGACGTCGGTCGGCCAGGTGGTGGTGTCGAAGGCACACCGGGCCGCCGCGACCGCCGCCCGGGCTTCCGCCGCCCCGGCGTCGGGTGCATATCCCAGGATCGCGGCCGTGGCGGGGTTGACGGACGGAAATGTCGTATCGGTGGCGACCAGTCGGCCGTCGATCAATAGTCGCCGGTCGGCCCGTGACTGACTCGGGGCGCCGGCCAGCCCGCCGGCTGTTGGACCCTCCGCGATGGTTCCCGCCGTCTGCTGCGTTGGCATTGCGGCCCCCTCGGTGTGCTGACGGTCACGGTAATTTCATTCTCATCCTTTGCGAATCTTACATTCGCCGTATGAGAGTTCAAGAATGCCCCGTCATCGAACCGACCTGCCATGGTGCTAAGCAATCGCTCAGCGGCATCTCAATTGGGGCGTTCAGCGCAGGCAGGACGCCCATTGCCGCCGCCTTGCGGGCCGCTCGGCGGCGAGAGTAGGGTTCTCATAATTGTAAGGGAGATTCTTTATGGTTGAGAGGTTGTGGGCATGAAGACCGCCGTCGTCACCGGCGGCGCATTGGGCATCGGGCTGGCGATCGCCCGTCGGCTGCGATCCGACGGTATCGATGTCGCCACCATCGACCGTCAGCAGTTCGACACCGAGCTCGCCTACACGGCCGACGTCACGGATCGCCCGCAGGTCGACGCTGCCCTGGCGGCGATCCGCGACCGGCTGGGGCCGGTCACGATCTTGGTCAATGCCGCGGGCCTGGACGGGTTCAAGCGGTTCGCCAACATCACCTTCGAGGACTGGCAGCGGGTGATCGACGTCAACCTCAACGGGGTCTTCCACACCATTCAGGCGGTGCTGCCCGACATGGTGGCAGCCGGGTGGGGACGGATCGTCAACATCTCGTCGTCGAGCACCCATTCGGGCACTCCCTATATGGCGCACTACGTGGCGGCCAAATCGGCGGTCAACGGGCTGACCAAATCACTGGCGCTCGAATACGGGCCCAGCGGCATCACCGTCAACGCCATCCCGCCCGGGTTCATCGACACCCCGATGCTGCGCAAGGCCGCCGAGCAAGGGTTTCTCGGCGACATCGAGGAGAGCATCGCGCGCACCCCGGTGCGCCGGATGGGCCAGCCCGAAGACATCGCTGCGGCCTGCGCATTTCTGGTGTCCGAGGAAGCCGGCTACATCACAGGCCAGATTCTGGGTGTCAACGGCGGCCGGAACACCTGAGCCGGGAAGGAACGGGAAGGAACGGGAAGGAACGGGAAGGAACGGGAAGGAACGGGAAGGAACGGGAAGGAACGGGAAGGAACGGGAAGGAACGGGAAGGAACGGGAAGGAACGGGAAGGAACGGGAAGGAACGGGAAGGAACGGGAAGGAACGGGAAGGAACGGGAAGGAAGAAGTCGTGAAGGTTTGGGTTGATCCCGAACGCTGCCAGGGCCATACCCTGTGCTCCATGATCGCTCCGGATTCATTCCAGCTCAGTGACATCGACGGGACCTCGTCGGCGGTCAACGAAGTGGTTCCGGCCGACCAGCAGGACCGGGTGCGTGAAGCCGCGCAGTCCTGCCCCGAGCAGGCCATCGTCATCGCCGACGAGTAAAGGGAGATAGCGGGTTGAGTGTCAGTGACCGCACGATGCCTCGGTACCACTTCGACCGGCACTCCGCGGAGTACCGGTCCCGGTTCAATGCGATCACCGAGGAGATGCACGCCCGGTGCCCGATGGCGTGGAGCGACACCTACGGCGGGCATTGGGTCGCCGCGGGTAGCCACGAGGTCTTCGAACTCGCCCGCTGCCCCGCGGTCTCCAACGATCATGATGTCAACAACGAACGCCGCGGCTACAAGGGCATTTCGATTCCGACCGCCAGCCGGATCAACGGCGTGCGCGGCGGAATCCTGGAGATGGACGATCCCGAGCACCGCAGCTACCGCAACGTGCTCAACCCGTATCTGTCGCCGGCCGCCGTCAAACGCTGGGTGCCGTTCGTCGACGAGGTGACACGCGCGTGCCTCGACGAGAGGATCGAGCACGGCAGCATCGACTTCGTCGACGATCTGGCCAACGTCGTGCCCGCCGTTCTGACCTTGGCGCTCATGGGTATTCCGCTGCAGAACTGGAAGATGTACAGCGAGCCGACGCACGCCGCGGTGTATACCCCGGAGCACTCCCCGGACATCCAGCGGGTTACCGAGATGCACCGGCAGATGGGGCTCGACCTGGTCAACAACATGGTCGAGATTCGCAACAATCCGCGGCCCGGGGTGGTCAACGCCCTGCTCGAAATGCGCATCGACGGCAAACCCGCGCCCGATCTGGAAATCCTGGGCAACCTCGGATTGCTCATCGGCGGCGGCTTCGACACCACCACGGCACTGACTGCGCATGCGCTGGAATGGCTTTCGGAGAATCCCGAACAGCGCGAGCTGCTCAGCAGGCAACGCGAAACCCTGCTCGACTCGGCGACCGAGGAATTTCTGCGCTACTTCACCCCCGCCCCCGGCGACGGCCGGACTTTCGCCGACGACGTCGAACTCGACGGGTTGCATTTCAAAGAGGGTGAGCGGCTGTGGATTTCGTGGGCCATGGCCAACCGCGACGCCGCGGTCTTCCCCGACCCGGGCAAGGTCGTTCTCGACCGTAAAGGCAACCGGCACTTCAGCTTCGGCATCGGTGTGCACCGCTGCATCGGATCCAACGTGGCGCGCACCGTGTTCAAGTCCATGCTGACCGCGGTCCTCGACCGGATGCCCGACTACGGTTGCGACCCTGCGGGCACCGTCCACTACGAGACCATCGGTGTCATCCAGGGGATGCGCAAGCTACCGGCCACCTTCACGCCGGGTCGCCGGATCGGTGCGGGCCTTGACGAAACTCTCGACAAGCTGCAGCGCATTTGCGAAGAGCAGGAGCTCGCCAGGCCGGTCACCGAACGCAAAGAGGCTGCGGTCATTCGGTGAGCCGGCAGCCTCGGCGAGCAGCCGCAAAAGCCCCCGACACGCCGATGGTTAAGGGGCTTTTGCGTTCCCCCGCAAGCGGGAGGTGCCCCCAGCTCGGCATGAGAACTCAGCCCCGCGGGAGCCGCAGCACCCGTTGGGCAATGATGTTGCGCTGGATTTCCGACGTGCCTCCGGCGATGGTGCCGGAAAAGCTGCGGGCGTAACGCTCGAACCAGCTCGCAAAGTAGTGATCGAGGTTCATCGGCGCATACGGGCCGGTCAGCGCGGGGTGGACGAGCCCCTCAGAGCCGGCGGCTGACAACGCATGCTCACAAGCCTGCAGCTCCGCCTCCGAGCCCAGCAGCTTGAGCACCGAGATGGCGGCGGTGTCGTCCTCGCCGCGGGCGGCGCGCGCCAGCGCCACCGAACCCAAGAGGCGCAGCGCCTGTTTGTCCATCACCATGGTGGCGTAGCGGTCGCGTTCCAGTTCCGTGCCGGGACGAAAGTCGGCCAGCAGATTGTCCAGCCGATCGGCGAAACCCAGCCACATCATGGTGCGCTCGTGCCCGAGGGAGCCGTTGGCCACGCGCCAGCCCTGGTTGAGCGGACCCACCAGGTTTTCCGCCGGCACCGACACATCGGTGAAGAACACTTCGTTGAAATCCAGGTCGTCGGCCGAGCAGATGGACGGGAACGGCCGGCACACCACACCCGTGGTATCGGTCGGGATGAGTAATGCACTGATGCCCTTGTGTTTTGGCGCATCCGCGTCGGTGCGTACGAACGTCAGCAACACGTCGGCGTCATGGGCCCCGGAGGTCCACACCTTCTGCCCGTTGACGACGAAGTGATCGCCGTCCAGCACCGCCCGGGTGCGCAGCGACGCCAGGTCGGATCCGGCGCTGGGCTCGCTCATCCCCAGCGAAGCGGTGATCTCGGCCCGCAGGATCGGTACCGCCCAGCGGTGTTTCTGTTCCTCGGTGCCGAACGACAACAGCGACGCGGCAACGATATTCACACCTTGAGGATTGAAACTGTGATAGATCCGTCGCCGGCACAGTTCCTCGAGGTGCACGAACTGTTGCACCACCGTCGCGTTGCGCCCGCCGAACTCCGGCGGCTGGCCGGGCAGCAGCCAGCCGTTGTCGAACAACAGGCGCTGCCAACGGCACGCCCAGGCCGGCATATGCGAGACCGACCGTGGCCGCTCGCCCGTTTCGCTTGCGGCAGGTAGGTTTTCGTCGAGGAAGGCCGCGAACTCCGCCCGGAACGCCTCGACGTCGGGATCAAAAGTCAGCTGCACGGTACTCCTGCGCGATCTGGGCCCGATGCTCGGCGGCGCCACCGAGCATGAGCTCACCGGCTTTGGCCCGCTTGAGCGCGAATTGCAGATCGTTCTCCCAGGTGAATCCCATTGCGCCGTGCAGCTGTAAGCCGTGCCGGAACACCAGCGACTGGCACTCCCCCGCGCTGGCCTTGGCCATGGCGGCGGCCAGCCGCCGTCGCGGGTCGTCGGCGGCGATGGTCAGCGCCGCGAAGTAGGCCAGCGCCCGGGCCCGTTGCACCGCGACGTGCATGTCGGCCGCCTTGTGCTGCACCGCCTGGAACGACCCGATCGGAACCCCGAATTGGTGCCGGCTGCGGACATGGTCGAGCACCAGATCCAGAATGCGCTGGCAGGCACCCACCATCGTGATGGCCATGCCGGTCAGCGCAATGTGGCGCGCGCGTTCCCGATCGGCGGTTACCCGAACATTCTCGGGTGCCCGAACCCGATCGAAGGACACGTCGGCGACATGCAGCACCGGGTCGAATACGGATTCGCGACGGGCCGAGACCTGATGGGCGTCCACGATGAACACCCCGGCGTCGGTGACCACCGCCAATCGGGCGGCGCGATCGCCGTCGAGAACGTGGCGTGCGGTACCGTCGAGCACCCATCCGTCGGCGTCCCGGCGCGCCGTCACTCCGCTGTACACGGCGGTACCCGACTGATGCGGGTCGAAGTGGTCCACGGCCAGCGGCGCGAACTGGCTCATCGTCGCCAGGAAGGGGGTTGGGTCGGTGGCATGCCCCAACTCCTCCAACACGATCGCCAGCCCCACCGCGCCGGCCGGATCGTTGAGTTCCGTCCAGCCGAGGTCGACATACACCTTCCATAGCGGGCTGGTGTCCACGGCGTCTTCGGCCACGGCGCGCACCAGCGACGGCGGGCACTGCTTGGCGACGACATCGCGCACGGTGTCCTGCCACAAGCGCTGATCGGCATCGAACTCCAACAGCATTCGGGCCGCCTCCTGTCGTCGCTATCATGCGAGAATAGCATTCTCTGATACGGAAGCAGTAATCTCGCAATCGGGCTATGAGGTGCACGAGGAGCTAAGATGTCCGCCACCGCAACGACACTGTGGGAGATCGAGGCGATCAAGCAACTCAAGGCCCGATACTGCCGATACCTGGACACCAAGCGCTGGGACGACTGGCGGCAGCTGTTCACCGACGACTTCGTCAGCGACACCTCGCAGTCGGGCGGGAGGGTGATCCGCGGCGCCGACGAGTTCGTGTCCTATGTGCGCAACGCCCTGGGCAAGCCGTCGCAACCGACGGTGCATCACGTGCACGCCCCCGAACTCGCCCTGACGTCGCCGACGACCGCGACCGGGATCTGGGCGCTCGAGGACGTGGTGCGGTTGGGTCCGGGCGTCAATCTCAACGGGCGCGGTCACTACCATGAAACCTACGAGAAGCTCGACGGCAGTTGGCTGATCAAGTCCTCGACGCTGACCCGGCTGCGTGAGGACGTCTTCAATTCCCTTTTTTCCGTGCGTATCTCGCCTCGGCTACGGGACAGGGCAGCATCACTGGCGCGGCGGCTCGGCCGGTGAACCGCCACCGCCGTGCCGCTCAACGGGGCCTCAGCGCCGCGCAATACCCCCGGGACACGCTGGCGCCCAGTACCTTTCCGAACCGGCAATGACCGGAGCCAAGAAACTAGTCATCGGGGCCAGCGGCTTCCTGGGCTCGCACGTCACCCGCCAACTCGTCGCGGCAGGCGAAGATGCGCGGGTCATGGTGCGGCGCACCAGTGTCACCAAGGGCATCGACGACCTCGTGCGAACGCACAGCGTCGAACGCTGTTACGGAGACATCTTCGACGACGCCGCGCTACGGGCGGCCATGGCCGGCTGCGACGTCGTCTACTACTGCGTGGTCGACGCCCGGATGTGGCTGCGCGACCCCGCACCGCTGTTCCGCACCAATGTCGAAGGCCTGCGGCAGGTGCTTGACGCGGCCCTCGACGCGAAACTGCGCAAGTTCGTATTCACCAGCAGCACCGGCACCTTGGCAATCAACGACCAACGTGCGGTCACCGAGGACGATCTGCACAACTGGAACGACGGCGGCGCCTACATCGAATCCCGGGTGGCCGCGGAGAACCTGGTCATGCAGTACGTGCGCGAGAAGGGGCTGCCGGCGGTCGCGATGTGTATCTCGACCACTTACGGGCCCGGCGACTGGGCCCCGACCCCTCATGGTTCGCTCATCGCGCGCGTCGCCGCCGGGCGGTTCCCGTTCTATCTCGGCTTCTCCGCAGAGGTGGTTGGTATCGAAGACGCTGCGCGCGCAATGCTTCTGGCAGCTGACCGGGGCCGCATCGGCGAGCGTTACATCATTTCCGATCGCTACCTGAGCAGCCGGGAAATCCATGAGATTGCGGCCCGCGCGGTGGGCCGGCGACCGCCGCGCATCGGGATCCCCATGCCCGTCATGAGTGCCGTGGCGCGCCTCAACGACCTGGCCGCCCGCCTGCTGCGTCGCGACCTGCTCTTCGCCTACGTCGGAGCGCGCATGGCGGAACTGATGTCGCCGCTGGATCACAGCAAAGCCGAACGCGAACTGGGCTGGACACCGGAACCGGTGGAAGATTCCATCCGCAAGGCCGCCCGGTTTTTCGTCGCGCACTCAGCCGATTAGACAGTAATCAAGTTTGGTGGCACGCCGGCTTTTCGCAGCTTGGCGGAATTGCGTCACACCGCCCGACGCATTCGGCACGACACACCCGCCGACGTGTCACGGCAAATCGCCGTCACAAAGATACAGTTCGCCCAATTGTGCGGAAGGACGCGTAGTGATGGGCAAAAACCCGGTTGACACAATGTCGCGCCGCGAGTTTTTGGCTAAGGCCGCCGCTGCTACCACTGCCGCCTCTCTCATGTCGTTAGTCGGGCCGGTGATCGAAAAGGCTTACGGCGCCGGGCCGTGTTCGGGTCACTTGACCGACATCGAGCACATCGTGCTGTTAATGCAAGAAAACAGATCCTTCGATCACTACTTCGGAACACTTTCCGATATCGACGGATTCAATACCGCCTCGCCGCTGTTTCAGCAAAAGGGCTGGGACCCGCGGACCCAGTCGCTGGATCCCTCCGGCATCACCCTCCCGTTCCGTTTCGACACCACCAGAGCACCCTTTCTCAACGGCGCGTGCATCAACGATCCCGACCACGATTGGATCGCAATCCATCAGTCGTGGAACGGCGGCGCGAACGACAACTGGCTGCCGGCGCAAGCGCGGACCCGTTCGGCCGCCAACATCCCGGCGACAATGGGCTACCACACTCGTCGAGACATCCCGATCCATTACCTGCTGGCCGACACCTTCACCGTCTGCGATCACTACTTCTGCTCGGTGTTGGGTCCGACCTCTCCCAACCGGCTGTATTGGCTCAGTGCCTGGATCGACCCCGCCGGTACCAACGGGGGACCATTGGTGGAGACGCCCTCCACCGCGCCGATCGGGGCGTTCAACTGGCGCATCATGCCGCAGAACCTCAGCGATGCCGGCGTCAGTTGGAAAGTGTACAGCGACAAGTCATTAGGGCCCGCCGTCAACACCTACGTCGGTTACGGCGAGATCGTGCGGTGGTTCAAACAGGCCGCAGACCCGCGGTCGGATTTGGCTCGCTTCGGCGTCGCCCCCCGCTATCCCTGGGACTTCGCCGCCGATGTCAGAGCCAACAGGCTGCCCCGGGTCTCCTGGCTGGTTCCGAATATTCTCGTCTCCGAACACCCGGCGATGCCGGACGCGGGCGGCGCCGTCGCGATGGCCGACACCCTGCGAATTCTGCTGTCCAATCCGGCGGTGTGGGAAAAGACCGCGCTGATCGTCAGCTACGACGAAAACGGCGGCTTCTTCGACCACGTCGTGCCGCCGACGGCGCCGCCGGGCACCGCGGGCGAATACCTGACGGTGCCCGACGTCGACGGCGTGGCCGGTTCCGGCGGCATCCGCGGACCGATCGGCTTGGGCTTTCGCGTTCCCTGCCTGGTTATTTCACCGTTCAGCCGCGGCGGGCTGATGGTCCACGACGTGTTCGATCACACCTCCCAGCTTCGATTGATAGAGAAGCGGTTCGGCGTGCCGGTGCCCAACCTCACCGCATGGCGTCGAAGTGTGACCGGCGACATGACATCGGCCTTCAACTTCGCCGTCCCACCCAACCCGTCACCACCCAAGCTGAACCAACCCCGACGGGTGCTGCCGGAACTGGCGCAGTGCGGCCTCGGTATCGGAGCGTTAACGGGTACCTATCGCTTGAACCCCCCCTACCGGGTGCCCTACCCGCAGGCAATGCCGAGCCAGGAAACCACTCCCGCCAGGGGCATTCCCAGCGGTCTGTGCTGAATCTGCCGGCATCGTCGATATGGCTGCGACCGAGGCGATTTCGATGCCTAGCACGCCCGAGGGCATGACGTGCCGATGTTCGAGATTGCCGCCCACGTGACGGCCAACCCACATCATGAATTGCCTATGAAGCCCGATTCACGCAACCAGGTACCGGGCCAACGCCCCGGTAGCGTTGGTGACGAATGTTTCTTCCAAGTAAATTTCGCATTCCATATAGCGTCCGCGCCCTCATCCATCGGGGCATTGAGAACAGTGAGGTTGTGGTGGAGGTGAGCCCAGGTGACTAGAGCTGCGGGAAGCACCGGAAAGCTTCGCCGCCGAGTCGTGGTGGCAGTGTCGGGCTTGGCGGTTGCGGCCGCAATGACCGTCACGCAGATCCATCCGGCAGGCGCGCATATCCACCGGGGTGAGATGACCCATGTGTCCAATATGCCGCCCTTCCCTGTCTATTACGGCGCCATCGCCTACGGTCACGACGGGTCGAACGGTAAGGCATGGCGGCACCTGTCCAAGGCGCAGGCCAAGCAGCGTGCCTTGGAGCTGTGCGGGGCCGACACGTGCGCAGTGGTCAGCGTCTTCACCCGATGCGGCGCGGTCGCGCACGACGGCGCGAAGTACCACGGCGGTTACGGGTACAACCGCAGCGCGGCGGAAGCACACGCCATGGCCAACGTAGGTGGCGGGCGGATTGTCGACTGGGCGTGCAACTAGCAGTTGCCGATCGCGGCGGCTGCCGCGGGTTTCGCGAGCCGAGGTCCATCCTCGTATTCGGAACCTGCTCGGAGCGCCTCTCATCCAGCGAGAGAATGATATTATCCGTAATGAAGAACAACACTGGCGATATGGCTGACGATAACGATGCCTAGCAGGGCAGATGACTAATCGAAACGCTTACCGGAAAGACGTTGATCGGCGACCGACGGAAATGTTAGGTTGTCTATCAGTTGCCCTGGCCGGGCTCGCCGTCGCCGGAGCCGGAGGGTTGGTCTCGTGATCGAGGATGCCGACGGAACGCGCACGCCGCTCATCGATGCCAGCGTGCACATCTTCTTTCCGTCCAACAAAGACCTGCGCAGCTTCCTGCGTGAGCCCTTCAAGAGCCGCGGCTTTCCCGACTACGAGATGGACTGGTACGGGGCACCCGGCGGGGAATACGCCCCGAACACCGAGGGGCCGAACCGCGAATACCCCGGTTCGAACGTGGAACTCGTTGCCGGCGAACTCTTTTCCAAACGCGGTGTCGACGTGGCGATCCTGCATCCGATGGGCCGCGGCATCATGCCCGACCGGCACCTCGGCAGCGCGCTGTACGCCGCCCACAACGAGATGATGGTGTCGCGCTGGCTCGAACACGACCAGTTCGGCGAGAAGTTCCGCGGCACCATCCGGGTCAACCCCGACGACATCGCCGGCGCACTCCGCGAAATCGACAAGTGGCGCGCCCACCCCCGCGTCGTTCAGATCGGCGTTCCGCTGCAATCCCGCGAGGTCTACGGCAAGCCACAGTTCTGGCCGCTGTGGGAAGCTGCGGCCGACGCGAACCTGCCGGTGGCGGTCCACATCGAATCCGGCGAAGGCATCGGATTTCCGCCCACGCCCTCCGGGCACACCCGCACCTACGAGCAATACGTCGGTTTCATGGCGCTGAACTACCTCTACCACCTGATGAACATGATCGCCGAGGGGGTGTTCGAGCGCTTCGGCAACCTGAAGTTCGTCTGGGCCGACGGCGCCGCGGACTTCGTGACACCGTTCATCTGGCGGATGGACGTGTTCGGCCGACCGCACCTGGAACAGACGCCGTGGGCGCCGCGGATACCGAGCGACTATCTGCCCCGTCACGTGTACTTCGTGCAGGGCAGCCTCGACGGTCCCGGCGATGCCGACTACGCCGGTGAGTGGTTGTCCTTCAGCGGCAAGGAGAACATGGTGATGTTCGGCTCCAGCTATCCGCACTGGCAGTGCTGGGACATCCGGGGGCTTCCCCCGGCGCTGTCCGCCGAACAGCGCGAGAAGTTGTGCTGGCGCAACGCCGCCGACCTCTACGGGATCGAGATTTCCGCCGACTCGCTAGAGGTTAGCCGGGGGTAGTCGCACAATGATGACACGGAGATGAGACGGGACTGAGGAGATCACGATGACGCTGACCCATCTGCACGAACGCATTCCCGCCGCCGAGCGCATCGCCGTCCGGTGCGTCGACTCCGACGTGCACCCGATGCCCAGACGCGGTGAAATCTCGCAGTACATCCCGGAGCCGTGGCGCAGCAAATTCTTCCTCGAACACAAGGTTGGCGAGCTGATCTACTACGACGCCCCCGACTACGCCCACAGCTTCGCGATGCGCGTCGATACCTTCCCGCCCGACGGCGAATTCCCCGGCAGCGACCCCGATATGGCCTTTCGTCAGCTGATCATGGAGGCCGGCTCCGACATCGCTATCCTCGAGCCCGGCGGCCGGACACCGCGCCTTCCCGAAGCGCACCAGGCATATTCGACCGCACTCAATCGCTGGCAGGCCAATCACTGGCTCGACGGCCACAACAACTGGCACCAGCGCTGGCGCGGTTCGGTCTGCGCGGCCGTCGAGGACCCCGAAGGGGCCGCCCGCGAAATCGAGGAATGGGCCGGGCACCCCTACATGGCGCAGGTGCTGATCAAGGCCGAGCCGCGGCCGTCATGGGGTCACCCGATGTACAACCCCATCTGGGCGGCTGCGACCAAGCACGACATCACGGTGAGCTGTCACCTGTCGCGCAGCAATTACGAGATGCTGCCGACGCCGCCGGTGGGCTTCCCCAGCTACAACCACGACTTCATGGTGACCTACTCGCTGCTGGCCGCAAACCAGGTAATGAGCCTGATCTTCGATGGTGTCTTCGACCGGTTCCCCACGCTGCGGATCGTCTTTGTCGAGCATGCGTTCACCTGGATCCTGCCGTTGATGTGGCGCATGGATGCGATCTATGCCGCGCGCAAGTCTCGGGTGGACATCAAGCGCAAGCCGTCGGAGTACGTCAAAGAACACATCAAGTTCACCACCCAGCCGCTGGACTACCCCGAAGACAAGACCGAACTCACCCGAGCACTCGAATGGATGGAATGCGAGAAGATCCTGCTCTTCTCCTCCGACTACCCGCACTGGACGTTCGACGACCCGCGCTGGCTGGTCAAGCACTTGCCCAAGGCCGCCAGGGATGCGGTGATGTACAAGAACGGCATCGAGACCTATCACCTGCCGGAGACGGTGCCGGTGCTCGAGGGCCAGACGCGGGTGCTCTGAATTGACCTCCGACGCTACGGGGCGACCCACCCAGCCCCGGCCTCGCCTCGCCCAGGGCCGCGAACACGTCGTCGCGACGGTGGACGAGATCCCGCCGGGCACCCACAAACTGGTGCCGATCGGACGGCACGGCGTCGGTGTCTACAACGTCAACGGCACCTTCTACGCCATCGCGAATTACTGTCCGCACCAAGGCGGTCCGCTGTGCTCGGGACGCGCCCGGGGCCGCACCATCGTGGACGAAGGCGCCCCCGGCGACGCGGTCATGGTCCGTGATCTGGAGTTCATCTACTGCCCGTGGCATCAATGGGGTTTCGAGCTGGCAACCGGGACGACGGCGGTCAAACCGGAGTGGAGCATTCGCACCTACCCGGTCCGGGTGGTAGGCAACGACGTGCTGGTGATGGCGTGACTCGGCTGGAGAGTCAGGTATGTGCCGTCGAGGTGAACGGCGGCACCGTGGTGTACGAGATCCTCGGCGCGTCAGGCGATCTCATCGTCCTGACGCCCGGCGGCCGGTTCGGCAAGGACATTCCCGGCCTGCGTCCGCTGGCCGAGGGATTGGTGGACGGCGGCTATCGGGTCTTGTTGTGGGACCGGCCGAATTGCGGTGCCTCCGATGTGCAGTTCTACGGTCAAAGCGAATCGCACATGCGCGCTGAGACGCTGCGCGACTTGCTGAGCGCCCTGGGGGTCGAGCGGTGCATCATCGCCGGGGGTTCGGGCGGGGCACGGGATTCCATGCTGACGACGATGCTCAATCCCGAGCTGGTGGAGAAGCTGGTGGTGTGGAACATCGTCGGCGGCGTGTACGGCATGTACCAGCTGGGCGCCTACTACGTGCTGCCCAGTATCCAGGCGGTGCGCTGGTCGGGCATCGAGGGGCTGCTCAAGGTACCCGAGTGGCGCGAGCGCATCGACCAGAACCCGGCCAACAAGCAGCGGTTCCTCGATCTGAACGCCGAGGAATTCCTCACCGTCATGCTGCGCTGGCTCAACGCGTTCGTACCCAAGCCGGGACAGACGATCCCCGGCGTCGACGACGAAATGTTCGGCCGCATAAGAGTTCCCACGCTGATCATCCGCGGCGGCGAGAACGACTGGGATCACCCCAAGCGCACCTCGCTGGAGGTGAGCTGCCTGATCAAAGGATCCAAACTGATCGATCCGCCTTGGCCGGAGGACGCCTGGGAGCGTGCGGCCGAAGAACGCGCAGCCGGAAAGGTGAAGCACTTCAACATGTTCGACACCTGGGTACAGGCCGCGCCCGCGATCCTCGAATTCCTGGGCACGTGATGCGCTCACCTGGTGCGGATGTGGACCTCACAGTTCAGCGACGCCTCGAGCGCGGTGTGGATGCGGCTTTCCGGGACGCGTTCCAGGTCGGCTTCGCGCAGGGTCACGTAGACGATGTCGAAGCCATCATCACCGAGGCGGCGGGTAATCTCGCCGGCGAGTCCGAAGGCGGACAGCACACCATGGGCATCGTCGTCGGTTCCCCTGCTGATGAAGGTGACCACGCCGGCCACCGGAGCGCTGTCGAAGACCTTGGCGCACAAGTCGATTGCCGTTTGTTTGGCCGCTTCGACGTCGTCGCAGGCGATGAGCAGTTCCAGCTCGCGGCGACCGGCCGGCCTGGCCTCGATCTCGTCGTCGACCAGGTCGGCGCCGATACCGGCAATGAACCCGCGGAGCGCGTCCATGCCCTCGCGTAGCCGCTCAGACGTGAGAACACCGGCCGGGTCGACGTTGACCCGCACCACCGCTGTCCGCATACGGGCAAGCGTAACCGGAGCGACAGCAGGGTAATCAATGGAAGCCACCGACGCCAGGTTCAGGACGGCAAGCTGGCCGGGCAGCCCGCCCCGGTTCCTGCGGGACGGCCGCGAACCCGAAGACTTCGCGGCTTATCGGGAGCAGGGCGGCTACCAACCACTTGCCGAAACGGACACCGTGCTGCACGAAGTCGAATCCGCCGGACTGCTCGGCCGCGGGGGGGCCGCGTTTCCGCTCGGGGTGAAGTTGCGTGCGGTGCGGCGCAACGGGCGTGCCGCCGGCGAAGCCGTCGTCGTCGCGAACGGCGAAGAGGGAGAGCCCACCTCGATCAAGGACCGCTGGCTGCTGCGCAACCGTCCGCACCTGGTGCTGGACGGGCTACGGTTGGCCGCGGCGATCGTCGGCGCCAAACGCGGCTATGTCTATGTGTCCGACCCGGACGCCGCCCGCAGTGTCGAAACCGCGCTCGCCGAACTGCGCGCCGACTTACCCGGCGGTGTCGGCATCAGCCTGTGGACCGTGCCACCCGGATACGTGGCCGGCGAGGAGACCGCGGCCGTCCGCGCGATCAACGGCGGCCCCGCCAAACCGACCGACAAACCGCCGCGTCCATTCGAAGCCGGCGTCCGCGGCCGGCCCACGCTGGTGAGCAATGTCGAAACCCTGGCCAATCTCCCTTACCTGCAGCGACACGGGTCGGTGGCGTTTCGGACACAAGGCACGCTGTCATCACCGGGGACCTTTCTGGCCACCGTCACCGGAGCCAGCCGCCCGCCGGTGCTCTACGAACTCCCACACGGGTTGCGTTTCACCGACTTGCTTGCGCTGCACGGTGTCTCGTCCGAGCAGGTGCGGGGAGCCCTGATGGGCGGCTACTTCGCCGGCTTGCTCAACCGCGGCGTGCTGGACACCACCCTGGACCACGAGACGATGCGGCGAGCCGGTAGCGGTTTGGGCTGCGGCGCGATATCGGTGATCACCGACGACTGCCCGGTCGCGGTGGCGGCGTCGGTGCTGGGCTACTTCGACCGCGAGAACGCCGGACAGTGCGGTTCGTGTTTCAACGGCACGGCCGCCATGGCGGCCGTTGCTTCAGCGCTGCGCGATTTCGCCGCGGTACCGGAAGACGTTGACCGGCTGCGCCGCTGGTCTGTGGTGTTACGCGGGCGTGGTGCCTGCGCGACGCTGGACGCCGCCACCAACGTTGCCGGGACACTGCTCGGCCAGTTCCCCGACGAGGTGGCCCGCCATCTGAGCGGCAGCTGCCAGGAGTGCAGGGTCGGCGCCTTTCGCGCCGACCGTCCCTACCAGGCCGCAGCGGTGATCGCGTGAGAATCCGTCTGGACCGCACCGTCTGCGACGGCTTCGGCGCGTGCGCCAAGCATGCCCCGGCCTACTTCTCGCTCGACGACTGGGGATACGCGTGCCTGGTCGGCGACGGCACGGTGCGGGAGCAGGACCGCGATGCGGTCATGCGGGCACTGCTGGATTGCCCGGTGCATGCCATCACCGAAATCGGCGACCGCCCACCGGAAGTCGCTCACCCGTACGTCGCCAGCCCGGAGGATCCCGCCGAGAATCTCAAGACCGAGTCCAACGAAGCGCAGTGGGGATTCACGCGTTGACCGGACGCTGTGCCGGGCTGATCGCCTTGGTGACCGGAAGCAGCCGAGGTCTGGGCAAGGCGATCGCCCAGCGACTGGCCCACGAGGGAGCCGCGGTAGCTCTCACGGCCGTTGATGATCCACTCGGCGCCATCCTGCTCCGCCTCGGTGGTGAAGACCTTGCGGGTCGGTCACCGCCATGACGATCAGGAACGACGCCATCTGCCCAGAATCTCGTTGAGTAGCGCCAATTTCAACTGTCCGTACCCCGGTCCGCCCAGATGCGGGCCCAAGTGGGTGGCCCACAGACCACGCAGCTTCACGATCTGCTGCAGCGGTGGAATCAGGGCTTGGCGCACCGGGTCTTTGAGATCGTGGGATTCCTTGACCAGCATGTCGACCGGCTCACACTCGGATCGCACGAACTCGTCGACCCGCTCCAGCTGTGCCGCCCACTCCGGGTCGGTGGAAAAGTCCCACGTCACGCGCCAATCCCTTCGCTCTGGTGGTCAGCTCACTGAAGTACTCGGGCTCGAGTCTGCGGTGGCGGCATCGAAACTGCGCACAGATCGCGCTCCGGCCACGAGATCACGCGCTGAGCGCAGTTTCGACGGGCGGTCGAAAGCCGGCTCATGTCGACCACTTCCGACGAAGCGCCGCGGCCTCCTCGGTGGCGTGACTGATCACCTGGTTGCGATTCTCCAGTTCCAGGGCCGCAGCCAACCCGCCAGCGTCGGTATTCACCTGCAGCGCACGCTTGGTCAGCGCGACGGCCAGCGGCGCGAGCTCGGCGATTCGGCCCGCCAGTTCGAGGACACGCTCGACGAGCTGTTCCGGTTCCACAAGCTGACTCACCAACCCTCGCCGGTCGGCCTCCTCAGCGGACACGGTACGGCCGGTCAGCATCCAGTCGGCGGCGATGCTGGTGCCGACGATGCGGGGCAGGTGATAGCTCATCCCCATCTCGGCCCCCGACAACCCCAAAAGGATTGCCGCATTGCCGAATGTCGCAGCCGCTGAGCAGATTCGGATATCTGCGGCCAGGCACAACGCCAGTCCCGCACCGACACAGGGTCCGTTGACGGCCGCGATGACCGGCTGCGGCAGGTCGCGGATGGCCCGCGGTATGGACGCCATCGCCTCCTGAAAGCGCAGTCGGTCGATGGCCGGGTCGCCGGCATCCGGTGCCCCGGACCCGAACTCGCGCATGTCGATACCGGAGCAGAATCCGCGGCCCGCTCCGGTGAGCACCACGGCCTTGACCGACCTGTCGGCGGCAAGCGAAGCGAGGGTCTGGGTGAGCTCCCCCAACATCGCGTCATTGATCGCGTTCAACCGATCGGGTCGGTTGAGGCGGATCACCACGACACCGGAGCGCGGCGTCTCCTTGGCCAACGTCTCCGTCACCTCAGACCCGCTCGATGATGTCGACCCCCGGAAGGGGCTGTGCCAAGATGATAACGTAATTCTCGTATTCGCATAACGTGACTACCGGATTCACCGCGGAGGTGAAGTTGTCAGCAGCACCGGGACGTCCGCTACCCCAGATCACCGCCGAGAACGAATTCTTTTGGACCTCAGGTGCGGACGGTGAATTGCGGTTCCAGCAGTGTCGGGCCTGCGACGCGCTGATCCATCCGCCCGCGCCGGTGTGTCGCTATTGCCGCTCCCGCGAGATCGGGGTGCGGGCCGTTTCGGGCAGGGCGACGCTGGCCGGGTTCACCATCAACCACCGGTTCAGCCTTCCGGCGCTGCCGGCGCCGTATGTGGTGGCGCAGGTGGCGATCGCCGAAGACCCCCGGGTCCGGCTGACCACCAACATCGTGGAGTGCGAGCCGGATCGGCTTGAGCTCGGTCAACCCGTCGAAGTGGTCTTCGAGCAGATCGAGGACGTCTGGCTGCCGTTGTTCCGGCCGGCGACCGCCGGCGAGCAGGCTCCCCTGCCGGCCGACGACATCGAGCCACACCGCTTCGGCGAATACGTCCGTCCCATGCTGACCACGGCGAAGTTCGAGGACAAGGTCGCCCTCACCGGCATCGGCATGTCGGCCATCGGGCGCCGACTGATGGTGGCGCCGCTGTCGCTGACGGTCGACGCCTGTGAGGCCGCCGTCGCCGACGCCGGGCTGAGTTTCGCCGACATCGACGGCCTGTCGACCTACCCCGGCGGCGGCAATCTCGGCGGGTTCGGCGAAGGCGGGGTGACCGCCCTGGAGGCGGCGCTGGGCATCCGGCCCACCTGGCACAACGGCGGCATCGAAACCTTCGGCCCGGGCGGATCGGTGATCGCGGCGATGCTCGCGGTGGCCGGTGGTCTGGCTCGTCACGTGCTGTGTTTCCGCACCCTGTGGGAAGCCACCTTCAACGAGCTGATGAAACAGGGCAGGGTCGCCCCGCCATTCGGATCGGGGGGCCGCACCACCAGCTGGCAGATCCCGTTCGGCGCCACCTCGGCCGCGCACACCCTGGCGATCAACGCGCAACGGCACTGTCACCGTTACGGCACCACCAAAGAAACACTGGGCTGGATCGCGCTGAACCAGCGGGCCAACGCCGAACTCAACCCCACCGCGGTCTATCGGTCACCGATGACCATGGCCGACTATCTGAACGCGCGGCCCATCACCACACCCTTTGGTCTCTACGACTGCGACGTCCCGTGCGACGGCGCGGTAGCCGTCGTCGTCTCCGCCGTCGACGCCGCCCGCGACCTGGCCAAGCCCCCGGTGCTGGTGGAAGCCGTCGGGACGCAGATCATCGAGCGAATCGATTGGGACCAAAGCACTCTCACGCACGAACCGCAGGTGCTGGGCCAGGCCGCGCACCTATGGACGCGCACCTCGCTGCGACCCGACGACGTCGACGTCGCCGAACTCTACGACGGGTTCACCATGAATTGCCTGTCCTGGATCGAGGCACTGGGATTCTGCGGAATCGGTGAAGCCAAGGAATTCCTGGACGGCGGCAAGAACATCGCCCGCGACGGTGTGCTGCCGTTGAATACCCACGGCGGGCAGCTCTCACACGGCCGCACCCACGGAATGGGTCTGCTGCACGAGGCCGTCAGCCAACTACGCGGCGAAGCCGGCGCACGCCAGGTTGCCGACGCCCGCGTCGGCGTGGTCAGCAGCGGCGGCCTGACGCCCAGCGGAGTGCTCCTGTTGCGGGCCGACGCATGAACCGGGCAACCGTGCGTCCGCGGGTGGTCATGGTCGACGGCGTGCCGATGTCGGCACTGGTCGCCGAGGCCCAAGATCCCCGGGCGGTCGTCGTGGCCCTGCACGGCGGCGGCACCACGTCGACCTATTTCGACTGTCCCGGCCACCCGCAGCTGTCATTGCTACGGCTCGGCGCGACGCTGGGTTTCACGGTGGTCGCGCTCGACCGCCCCGGCCACGGCAGCTCGGCGCCGTATCCCGAAGCCGTGCACAGTCCGCAGCAGCGGGTTGAGCTTGCCTTCGGAGCCGTGGAGCGCATCCTGGGACCGCGCCCGCGCGGCGCGGGCCTGTTCCTGATGGGTCATTCCGGTGGCTGCGAGTTGGTGCTGCGGATGGCCGCCAGCCCGCTCGGCGCCGGGCTGATCGGCCTCGAACTGGGCGGCACCGGACGGCGCTACCACCCGGCCGCCAAGGACGTCATGCGAGCGGCCGCCCAACAGGACCGCCCGCCCGGGGTACGCGAGCTGTTGTGGGAGCCGATGCGGTTGTATCCGGCCGACATCATCAGCGCAATCACCAACTCGTCCGTCGCGCCCCGTTACGAGCGGAGCGTGGCATTGAACTGGTCGCACCGGGATTTCCCCGAGCTGGCACCTGGGGTTCGGGTCCCGGTGCGGTTCACCCTCGGCCGGCACGACAACGTCTTTCGATCAGACCCGCAAGCTTTGGCCGAAATTGCCGACATGTTCTCGGCGGCAGCATGTTTCGTCAGCGAGCTGCAGGACGAGGCCGGGCACAATCTCAGTCTCGGTCACAGCGCCGCCGACTATCACCGCAAGGTCTTTGCGTTTGTGCACGAGTGCGTGCAACTACGCCCGGCGGCTACCGACGATCAGGAGGCCGGTTGATGTTTCCCGCCCGCCCGCAAGCCGCTACCGTTACCGTTACAGTCGAACGCTCAGTCGTAACGATTCCGCTCGCGACCCGGTGCTCAAGGAGTGTGCCATGACCACCTCGAAGGTTGTCTTCGATCCGTTCTCCGAGGAATTCTTCAACGGCGCCTGGGACACCTACCGACGGATGCAACAAGAAGCGCCGGTCTACTACAGCGAGGAATACGACTTCTACGCGCTGACCCGCCACGTTGACGTGGCCGCGGGGCTCAAAGACTTCCAGACGTACTCGTCGGCCTACGGAATCGACCTTGCGATGGTGCGAACCGGGCAGCCGTCGCCGCACAAGGCGATCATCTTCATGGATCCCCCCGAGCACCGCCACATGCGCAGCCTGCTCAACAAGGTCTTCACGCCGCGCGCCATCCAGTCGCAGCGGCCGACGGTCATCGACAAGATCGACAAGTACCTGGGCGCGGTTGATCCCGATGGCTTCGACGCGGTGCAGGAGTTTTCCGCGCCGTTCCCGGTCGAGGTGATCACCACCATGCTCGGAGTGCCCGAAGAGTATGCCCAGCAAGTGCGGCATTGGATCGACGAGTCGTTGCACCGTGAGCCCGGGCAAGTGGAGGTCGGCGAAAAGGGCATGCAAGCCAACATCAACACGGCGATGCTCTACTACGAGCTGGTCCGGCAACGTCGCGCCGAACCGCGCGATGACCTGTTCACCAAGTTGATCAGCGCCGAGATCGAACGTGACGACGGACAGCTCACCAAGCTCGACGACCTCGAAATAGCAGGCTTCGCCACACTATTGGGAGGAGCCGGCGCCGAGACCGTGACCAAGCTGGTCGGCAATGCCCCGGTGGTGTTCGCCCGGTTTCCCGACCAGTGGCAGAAGTTGCTCGACGATCGCAGCAAGATCCCCGCCGCGGTCGAAGAATTGCTGCGCTATGAGGCGCCGTCGCAGTATCAGGTCCGCCGTTCGATGCGAGAGGTCGAGCTGCACGGCGTCACCATTCCGGCGGGCAAGCCGGTGTTCCTCATCAACGGCGCCGCCAACCGCGATCCGCAAGTCTGGACCGATCCCGACAGATTCGACATCGACCGCGACCCGCACGAAGCCACCAATCTGGGCTTCGGGTACGGGATTCACAGCTGTCTGGGCGCGGCGCTGGCCCGGATGGAGAGCGCGATCGCGCTGGAGAAGCTGCTGGACTTCATGCCTCGCTACGAGGTGGACTGGGCACACTGCAACCGGGTCCATATGCAAAACGTCGCCGGCTGGCAGAACGTGCCGGTGCGGGTGCTGCGGTGAGGAGGCCGCAATGAGAATCGAAGTCGATTGGGATCTGTGTGAGAGCAACGCCGTATGCATGGGCATCGCCCCGGAGGTGTTCCGGGTCGGCGACGACGACATGCTGACCGTCTTGCAGCCGGAGGTCACTCCCGGAAACGAGGCGCTGGTGCGCGAGGCGGTGCGGCAGTGCCCCCGCCAAGCGATTTCGCTTGTCGACTAGCACTAGCGAGCCGTTTGCGCCCGGTGGCGGTGACGGTGGAGCAGCCAGCGCCACCACAATTGCCGGCGCCGCGCCCCGGACCGGTGCCGCCGGGGCGGCCGGCCTCGATGGCCTGCCCGGCTGATCCGGTCAGCGCTCTTTGATCGCCTGCTCCGGACAGCATTCGATGGCCTCGCGGGCGGCCTCCTCGAATTCCGTTGGCACATCCGAGGTTATCGCTTCGGCGTAACCGTCGTCGGTCAGGCGGAAGACTTCGGGGCACAGCGTCAGGCACATACCATGCCCGCGGCAGCACTGGTCGTCAACCCACACCCTCATGCCGGCGTGAACTCCAGGTGCAGTTCGGTCAGGCCGCGCAGGATGTAAGTCGGAACATAGTGGTAGCGGCGGTCATTCGCGGGACCGTGGATCCGCTCGTCGATCCTGATGTCCGATGTCCGGTCGAGCAGCCGCTCCAGCGCCACCCGGGTCTCGGCACGCGCCAGCGGCGCACCGGGACAGCTGTGGATCCCCCGCCCGAACGACAGATGCTGGCGGGCGTTCCTGCGGGCCGGGTCGAACGCGGCGGGCTCGGTGAACCGGCGCGGATCCCGATTGGCCGCGGCCTGCAGAACCATCACCGTCGTACCGGCCGGCAGGTCGATACCGCCCACGTTGACCGGTACCCGGGACAAGCGGAAGTCTCCCTTGACCGGGCTCTCGATGCGCAGCGCTTCCTCGATGAAGTTGGGGATCAGGCTGCGATCCTTGCGCAACTGCGCCTGGATGTCGGATCGCTCCCCGATGACCTGCAAGGCGGCACCCAACAACCGCACCGTGGTTTCCTGGCCCGCCGAAAAGACATTGCAGGCAACCCGGGCCACGTCCTCGACGCTCGGGATGGAGCCGTCGGGGAAGGTGGCGGTGGCCAGGCCGGTCAGCACGTCGTCGCGGGGCTGGCGGCGGCGGTCGCGGACGTAGTCGGCGAAGGTTCCGTAGAGAAATTCCAGCGGGTTGTGCGCCAACGGTTTCTCGCCGGTGCCGCCGACACCGCCACCGGCGTGACGGTGGATGTTGGTGACGAAGGTTCCGCGATCTTCGTCGGGGACACCGAGCAAGTCGGCGATGACCAGCAGCGTGAACGGGCTCGCGAAGTCCTTGATGAAATCACCTTGTCCCGCAGCCAGGTACCCGTCGAGCACCCGGTCGGCGAGCAGCCACATGGCGTCCTCGTTTTCCTTGAGGCGCTTAGGGGTGATCAGCCGCATCAACAGGGCGCGATGGTTGGTATGTGTCGGCGGGTCCAGGGTGGGCAGCTGGTCGCTGAACGGCAGCTCGTCGCGGTGCCGCTCGATCAGTTCGGTGACGTCGTCACCCTCGAGCGGCACCGGGAAACGCGGAAACGGTCCCGTCACCGAGATACAGGAGGAAAACGTGTCGGCGTCGTTCAACACCGCCACGGCTTCATCCCAGCCGGTCACCATCGTCACCCCGTAGTGGTCTTCGCGGGTCACCGGGCAGCGCTCGCGCAGCGCCTCGTAATAGGGGTAAGGATTCTCGACGAGCCGCTCGTCGCGGAAGAAGTCCAGCTCGCCGTATTCGCTCACGAGAACCTCCCTCTCACTGATGAGTATGACATTTCCATAGGAGGTGGCCGCCGTCAACGTGACCTCGCGCCGACCGTGAATAAGGCGACGGGACACGCTGAAATGGCGTCGCCAGATTCACCGTCGGGCGGGCTCAATTCATCAGCTCGACCACCGTGGCGTTGGCCGTGCCGCCGCCTTCGCACATGGTCTGCAGGCCGTAGCGAATTCCGTTGTCGCGCATGTGATGAACCATGCGGGTCATCAGCACCGCGCCGGAGGCGCCCAGCGGATGGCCGAGCGCGATCGCCCCACCGAGCGGGTTCAGCCGATCCGGGTCGGCCCCGGTCTCGGCCAGCCAGGCCAGCGGCACCGGCGCGAAGGCCTCGTTGACTTCGAATACGCCGACCTCGTCGAGAGCGATGCCCGACTTGCGCAGCACCTTTTCGGTCGCCGGAATCGGTCCGGTGAGCATGAGCACCGGGTCCGCGCCGGTGACCGCGCCGGCCCGGTAGCGCACGATCGGCGTCAAGCCCAGCTCCAGCGCCAGCTGCGAGGTCGTCACCAGTAGTGCCGCGGCGCCATCGGAGATCTGCGACGAGTTGCCGGCGTGGATCACCCCGTCCTCGACGAAGGCCGGCTTGAGCGCGGCCAGCTTCTCGACCGTCGTGCCGCGCCGCACGCCCTCGTCGGCGTTGACGACGGTCCCGTCGTCGGCGAAAACCGGGACGATCTGCTCGGTGAAGGCGCCGCCGTCCTGGGCCGCGGCGGCCCGCTCGTGCGACAGCGCGGAGTAGTCGTCGAGTCTGGTACGGGACAAGCCCCACTTCGTGGCGATCATCTCCGCGGACAGGCCTTGGTTGAACGAGAAGTTGTCATAGCGGGCAAGCACTTTCGGCCCGTACGGCATTCCCGTTGCCCTGGCGGACCCGAGCGGTACCCGGCTCATGACCTCGACACCACCGGCCACCACGATGTCCTGCTGGCCCGACATCACCGCGTGCACCGCGAAGTCGAGGGCCTGCTGGCTGGATCCGCAAGCCCGGTTGACGGTGGTGCCCGGAATGCTCTCCGGCCAGCCCGCAGCCAGGACCGAGAAGCGTCCAATATTGCTCGACTGGTCGCCGACCTGGGACACGCAGCCCCAGATCACGTCGTCGATGATGTCTGGACTGACCCCGGTGCGCTCCAGCAGTTCGTTGAGCACGACCGCGGAGAGGTCTGCGGGATGGATGCCGGACAACCCGCCGTTGCGCTTGCCTACAGCGGTACGGACGGCTTCGACGATGACTGTTTCCCGCATGCGTCTGCTCCGATCTCGACACCGGTACCCGCCCCATCGACCAGTAAACCCAGTAAACGAAGCCTTGCAACATACGGCGGTCGCATCGAACGTATCTCGAGGAAACCCCAATGTGGTGTGGCGTGTGACGTAAAATCTCTTCCTGCCAAGGTGCTCGAGTTGGCGTGGTCGCCCACACGGCGTTGGGAGGCGCTACCCGCGCTGGCCCGTCTCATGCAACGCCGCCGGGAGAAGAGGCGACTGTCATGAATTTTTCCGTGATGCCACCCGAGATCAACTCGTTGCGGATCTTTGCTGGCGCGGGCTCGGCGCCGATGCTGGAGGCTGCCGTGGCCTGGGACAGCCTCGCCGCTGAGTTGGGCTCGGCAGCGCAGTCGTTCGGGTCTGTGACCGCGGGGTTGGCGGGTCAGGCGTGGCAAGGTGCGGCGTCGAGGGCAATGGTGGCGGCGGCTGCGCCCTACTCGGGATGGTTGAGCACGGCGGCGGCCCGGGCCGCGGCGGCGTCGGCTCAGGCCAAAGCCGTGGCGAGCGCATTCGAGACGGCTCGCGTGGCCATGGTTCATCCGTTGGCGGTGGCGGCCAATCGCAATGCGTTCGTGCGGTTGGTGTTGTCGAATGTATTCGGTCAAAATGCACCGGCGATTGCCTCGGCGGAGGCCCAGTACGAGCAGATGTGGGCTACCGATGTTGCCGCGATGGTGGGTTACCACGGCGGCGCGTCGGCGGCGGCGGCGCAGTTGCAGTCGTGGCAGACGGGTCTGCAGCAGGCGTTGTCGGGCGCGCTCGGCCTACCTGCCCGCGCCGCCGCGGCTCCGACGCAAGCCCCTGCGGGCGGCTCCGCCGCGGCCGGCGCGGCGGCGGCCACACCCATCGGGAACAACGGCAACCTACAGCTGGGCGGCGGAAACACCGGTGATTCCAATCTGGGCAGCGGTAACATCGGCAACGCCAACCTCGGCAGTGGAAACACCGGCAACGCCAACCTGGGCGGCGGAAACATCGGCAACGCCAACCTGGGCAGCGGGAACAAGGGCAATATCAACGTCGGTAACGGAAACTTCGGTTCCGCAAACTTCGGCGACGGAAATATCGGCATCAGAAACGCCGGCGCCGGAAACAACGGCACCGCCAACTCCGGCGCCGGTAACTTTGGCACCGGTAACTTCGGCTTCGGAAACATTGGCAACGGAAACTTCGGTGGCGGCAACATCGGACCCGGAAACTTCGGCGACGGGAACAACGGCAGCACAAACGTAGGCAGCGGAAATCTCGGCAACTTCAACCTCGGTAGCGGCAACCTCGGCAGCAACAACGTCGGCTTTGGAAACCACGGCAACAACAACGTGGGCTTCGGGCTCACTGGCAACAACCAGGTGGGTATCGGCGGACTGAATTCGGGAAACAACAACATCGGTTTCGGGAATTCGGGCGACAACAATATCGGCTTCTTCAACTCGGGCAATAACAACGTGGGCTTCTTCAATTCGGGCAACGGCAATGTCGGGTTCGGGAATTCGGGAGCCACCAACGGCGGCTCTTGGAACGCGGGCGGCGGCAACACCGGCTTCGGGAACGCGGGCTTCACCAACACGGGCGTCGGAAACGCAGGCGACACCAATACGGGCTTCGGGAACGCGGGCCGCCTCAACGCGGGCTATGGAAACGCAGGCATCTTGAATGCGGGCTACGGAAACGCGGGAAATGTCAATGCGGGCTTCGGCAATGCGGGCATCCAAAACACGGGCTGGGAAAACTCGGGAACCGTTAATACCGGTTTCGGGAATGCAGGTATGGCCAACACGGGATGGGGAAACTCAGGCAACATCAACACGGGCTTCCTTAACTCGACAAACCTGAGCACGGGTGTGGGGAATTTGGGTTCGGTGGGCTTGAACTCGGGCTTCGGTCATACCGGCGCGAATAACTCGGGCTTCTTCAACACCAGTACCGGCGGCTTTAACTCGGGCTTCTTCAACTCGGGCGCCGGTGGCTTTAATTCGGGTATCAATAATTCGGGCGCCTCCAACGTGGGAATCAACAATTCAGGCTTTACCAACATTGGCATAGCCAATACGGGCGCCCGCAACGCCGGCATCGCCAACTCCGCCCCCAACATCGTCATCGGCACCTCCGGCGTAGCAAACTCGGCTACGTTCAGCTCGGGCGGCTTCAACACCGGAACCTCGCTGTCGGGTTTCTTCCATTAACGAATCCGGCAACCCGACCTACTGTGCCGCACGTTCGGCGCCAAAACCCGGCTATCACCAGTACGCCGAATTGTCGGCCAGCCAGAATAACGCGAATGAGTCGACCTGCGTTTGTACCAAGCCTGCACCGATTCGAGATCCCGCACGGTTGGACGGTTCGGCAAGGCACTCAATAGCTCCTCGGCAGCTTCGGTCATGTGCCCCAAGGAAATTCAGAATCGTCTCCGGACTGATCGGTGCGACCTTCATCGGGCGTGGCGCGGCCGGCGAATCGGCCCGTGGACGCCTCAGCGAGCCGACGCCGGCGATGCGTTGAGTCCGTGCAGCAATAGATCGGCGATTTCGTGGTACGCCTGGCCGGCGGTGAGGCCGGTGGGCTCGAGCAGTGCCCCCGAGTGCACGCCGTCGATCGCCAGAGCGATCAGCTGTCCGACGAAGAGCCCGTTGACGTCGCGCAACGCGCCGGCACGGATACCTTCGGCAATGAATTGCTGGACGCGGTGTGCCGCGGCGGCGGAATTGAGGCGGTAGATGTCGGCGGTCGGGCGATAGCTCTTCATGTCCGCGTAGAAGCTGGGCGAGCAGCGGTTCATCGCCGATCCGATCGCCGCGAGATAGACCGAGATGCGCAGCCGCGGATCGGTGACCGCGGCGACGGCCTCCTCGATCTCGGCGGTGGCGTTGCGGAAGAACTGCCTAGTGATGACGACGGAAAGCTGTTCCTTGCTACCCGCGAGGCTGTACAGCGTGGCTTTGGAACAGCGCAACCGCTGCGCGATGTCGTCGACGGTCAGGCTCTTGAAGCCTTCGGCGAGCAACAGGTCCTCCAGGTCGGTGAGCAATCGAGCGCGTCGCCGCTGGTCGACCCGGCGCCGCCGAACAGACCCGCTGTCGTCGAACGCGCCACCGTCGGCCGCCGTACTCATCGGCTCATTATCCGGTGCGGGCGGTGGCTGTCGGGTGAGCGACGGGCCGGTGCCGCAACACAGCCAGCTGTAACCATATTCCCAGCCTTGGTAACTTAATGGGTACTATTGTACGTCAATGTGTACCCAACCGGTAAACGAATGAACTCCCTGCAACGAGTCGACGAGCTCCGAGAACAGTTTTCCGACGCGCACGCCGACGTCGCATGGTTGCTCTGCGATCGCCATCCGGCCCGGCGCACCGCGTTCACCGTGGTCGGCGACGGCGGGTCGGTGCCCATGACGTTCGGCGACCTCGCCGCGGCGTCGCACCGCTACGCGCAGACCTTCCGCGCCGCGGGGGTACGTCGCGGCGATCGCGTGGCGACATTGATGGGCAAGAGCGTCGATCTCGTCGTCACCATCTTGGCCACCTGGCGGCTAGGCGCGGTGTACGTACCGTTGTTCACCGCCTTCGGGGCCGACGCAATCGCCGAACGTCTGGAGCGGTCCGGCACGGTGTTGGTGGTGGTCGATCCCGGCCAACGACACAAGCTGGCCCCCAGCGCCCACCGGACGGTCCTGGTCACGGGCGCCGCGCCGGTCACCGACGGCGACCGATTGCTGGCCGACGCCGTCGCGGCGGCTGCACCAGAGCCGGTCGACCGCGTCGCGGTCGGTGGCGACGGGGCGCTGGTCCACATGTTCACCTCCGGCACCACCGGAAAACCCAAGGGTGTCGTGCACCCCGTGGCCTATCTGGCCGGTTTTCAGGCCTACCTGGAATACAGCCTGGGCGTGACGTCCGACGACCGCTTTTGGTGCGCCGCCGACCCGGGCTGGGCTTACGGGCTCTACACCGCCATCGCCGCGCCCATGGCCGCAGGCATCTCGAGCATTCTGCTCCGGGGAGGCTTCAGCGCCGAGTCGACCTGGCGGACACTCTCCGAACACCGGGTCACCAATTTCGCCGCTGCCCCAACGGTTTTCCGCAGCCTGCGGGCAACGTTGACGGTGGTGCCCGCCGACCTTGAACTCGCCCGTGCCTCCAGCGCCGGGGAACCGCTCACTGCCGAAGTCAACGAGTGGGCGCGCCGGGCACTGGGATTGCTGGTGCACGACCACTTCGGCCAAACCGAACTCGGCATGGTCGTGGGCAACCACCATCACCCCGAACTGGCGAGACTGGTCAAACCCGGGTCGATGGGCCGTCCGCTGCCCGGGTGGTCGGTGACCGTGCTGGGCGACGATGACCGGCCGGCGCCCCCGGGCGTCCTGGGCCGCGTCGCCATCGACGTCGCGGCCAGCCCGTTGCTGACGTTCACCGGCTACCAGGACCAGGCTCATGCCGGCCGGTTCACCGCGGATCGCCGCTACTACCTCACCGGTGATATCGCTCGTGTCGACGACGACGGAGACTTCTTCTTTTTCGCGCGCGACGACGACGTGATCATCATGGCGGGCTATCGCATCGGACCGGCAGACGTCGAGTCGGTGCTGGCTCGGCATCCGGCCGTCGCCGAATGTTGCATCGTGGCCGCACCCGACGAGGTTCGCGGGGAGGTGATCGAAGCCTACGTCGTGCTGCGCGGCAACCACCCGCGGTCAGCAGAACTCGCGGCCGAGTTGCAGCGTTTCGTCAAGGACAACTACGCCGCACATGCGTACCCGCGCCACGTGCACTTCGTTGACGAACTGCCCAAGACCAGCAGTGGGAAAGTGCAGCGGTCGGTGTTGCGCCGGCAACGCCAGGAAGCGGCAGGGGCTGCAGGGGCTGCAGGGGCTGCAGGGGCGGTAACCCCATGAGCCGCAACGAGACACACGACTGCCTGCAGGTCGAGCAGCGCGGCGCGATCCGCTGGCTACGGCTCAACAGACCGGCGCAACGCAATGCGCTCAACCGTGAGCTCGTCGAGGCGCTGACCGAGCAGATCACCCACGCCGAGACCGACCCGCAGACCGCGGTGGTGGCCGTCGCCGGCAACGGGCCCAGCTTCTGCGCCGGCGGAGACTTGCGTCATTTCCTCGAGTTGCACCAGCGGGGCCGCAATCCCGTGCACTTCTTGAAGACGGTGTCGGACTGCTTCAGCAGGATCGAGGCCAGCCCGGTGCCGTGGGTGGCTGTCCTGCACGGGCATGCCGTCGCCGGCGGCCTGGAGTTGGCGTTGGCCTGTGACGTCGTCATCGCCGCCGAAGGCACCATGATCGGTGACGGTCACCTCAACAACCAACTGCTGCCCGCCGCCGGCTCCAGCACGCGGCTGGCGCGTGCGGTCGGGCACGGCCTGTGCCGCTGGCTGCTGCTCACGGGTGAACTGCTGCCGGCGACCGAGCTCGCCGACGCGGGCTGGATCCTGCGCGTCGTCCCCGCCGACCAGCTCGACCAGACGGCCGAAACGGTATGTGCCCGATTGGTCGAACGTGCCGGGCCCGCCCAGCGCAGCCTCAAGGCGCTGCTGCATCGGATCGACTCGGCCGATACCGTCCGCGCGCTACACGACGAGCTGGAAGCCTTTGCACGACACTGGGATACCGGCCAGCCACAAGCCGCCGTCCGGGCGTTTCTGCAGCACCGGTTCAGCCAGCGAGAAGTTCGATGAATCGATATGAGGGAAGCTTTGTCGCGATCACCGGTGCGGCCCAAGGGCTTGGGCTGGCCATGGCCAACCGGTTTACCGCTGAGGGTGCCGCCGTCGCACTGGCCGACGTCCGCGCCGACGCTCTGGTCAGCGGGCCGGTGCGTTGCGATGTCGTCGACGTTAGCTGCTCCGGCTCGGTTGACGACTGGATTGCTAAGACCACCAAGGACTTTGGCCGTCTCGACGTGCTGATCAACAACGCCGGCAGCATCCGGGACAACCGCCTGGAAAACATCGCTGACCACGACTGGCACTCCGTCCTGGCGGTCAACCTCAGCGGCGCCTTCTACTGTGCACGCGCCGCATTCGCGCCGATGACGGATCAGGGTTACGGCAGAATCGTGAGCTTCTCGTCGATGTCGTGGCGCGGAAGCTTCGGCCAGAGCAATTACGCCGCAGCAAAAGCCGGAATCGTCGGTCTGACCCGCGTCATCGCCCTCGAAGGAGCCAGGCATGGCATCACCGCCAACGCGATCGCGCCCGGCCTGATCGAAACACCAATGCTGGCCTCGATGAATGCCGTAGCCCGCAGCAAACTGGTCGCCAAGATTCCCATGAAACGTACCGGCCGACCGGAAGACGTCGCCGAGGCGGCGGCATTTCTTGCTTCGCCGGCGGCCGGTTACGTCACCGGCGTCGTACTCGACGTGGATGGCGGCGTCTCCATCGGGTCATCCATCCGTTAACGACCGAATTGGCAACCATTCCAGAGTCAGGAGACACGCATGTTGGACACGACGCCGGTCGACGGTATCGATGCGCGGGAGGCGACGTTCGACGCCGCCGACCGCTTGGCGGTCATCAACCTGCTGGGCGCTTACGCATACCTCTACGACCAAGACCACCTCGATGAGCATCGAGCCTTGTTCACCGAGTCACCGGAGTTGTTCCTGACGCAAGAAAGCAACACCGTGTCGGCAGACATGGATACGGTGGCATACCTTGCGGCGGCGCGGAAAGCGGCGTTCAACGCCGAGAACAACCGACGCCGGCACGCGATCGACTCGGTGTGGTTCACCAGCCAAAACGCTACCGAGGCGAGCGGACACTGCTATGTCCAGGTATCCGCCATCCGTGACGGCGGCCCGCCCATAGCGGACCTGACGGCCTGCTACGACTTCACGGCGGTCAAGCAGCATGGGGTATGGCGGTTCAGCCGCTGGGTGCTCGGGATCGACCAGAGCAACACCTGAGTTGTGCCGGGCGCCGCCCGCTAATAGCTCCGGGGCAGCTTCAAGGCATGCTCCCCAAGGAAATTCAGGATCATCTCCTGGCTGATCGGGGCGATCTTCATCAGCCGGGCCTCGCGGAAGTAGCGCGCGACGTGATACTCCTCCGCATATCCCATGCCGCCGTGGGTTTGCAACGCCCGGTCGGCCGCGGTGAAGCCGGCGTCGGCGCACAGGTACTTGGCGGTATTCGCTTCGCGCCCACAGGGTTTGCCGTTGTCGTAGAGCCACGTTGCCTTGCGTAGCATCAGCTCGGCGGCGTCCAAGCGGGCCAGCGAATCCGCCAGCGGAAACTGGATGCCCTGGTTCATGCCGATCGGCCGGCCGAACACCTCGCGGTCGGTAGCGTACCTGACCGCCTTGTCCAAGGCGACTCTGCCGATGCCGAGCGCCTCGGCGGCGATCAGCATCCGCTCCGGATTCAGCCCGTCAAGGATGTACTGAAAACCCCTGCCTTCCTCACCAATCCGGTTTTCAGCCGATACTTCGAGGTTGTCGATGAACAACTCGTTGGAGCTGACAGCGTTGCGGCCCATCTTGCGGATCGGGCGGATGTCGACCCGGCTGCGGTCAAGATCGGTGAGAAACAGCGTCATCCCGTCGGTCTTCTTCGCGCCCCGCCTCTTGACGTCGTCGAGCGACTCGGTGCGGGTCAGCAGCAGGATCTTGTCGGACTCCATCGCCTTGGAGATCCACACCTTGCGGCCGTTGACGATATAGCGATCGCCGTCGCGTTTGGCGAACGTGGTGATGCGTGCGGTGTCCAGCCCGGCACCGGGTTCGGTCACCCCGAAGCAGACGTGCAACTCGCCGGTCGCGACCCGCGGCAGCGCGCGTGCCTTGAGTTCCGCCGAACCGTGCACCACTACCGGCTGCATGCCGAAGATCGACAGGTGAATGGAGCTGGCGGCGTTCATGCCGCCGCCCGATTTGGCTACTTCCTCGAGCAATATTGTGGCTTCGGTGATTCCGAGGCCATGTCCGCCGTACTCGGCCGGAATCGTCATCCCCAGCCAGCCGCCCTGAGCTATGGCGTGGTAGAACTCGTTCGGAAACTCGTGCGACTGGTCCTTTTCCATCCAGTAGTGGTCGTCGAATTTGCGCGCGAGCTCCGCGACCGACCGCCGAATCAGCTCCTGGTCATCGGTCAGCTCGAAATCCATGCCACCTCCCGCTCGCGAGCAGACGCAAAAGCGCCCGACACGCCGAGCGTGTCGGCGCTTTTGCGTCTGCTCGCAACCATGTGGCGCCTCAGTCCTTATTGCCGGTGAGTTCTTTCGCACTGGCGGCAAACTCCGCGAACGACGAACCCGCCCGGGTGTCCTTGTGGTGGCTGAGGGCGCGAATGGACACATCGTGTCCCTCGGCGGCCTTACGCAGTGCCCCGACCGTGGCCTGCTCCCGGGGAACATGGGTGAACGGGTCGAACGAGTACCAGCGCATCGCGTTCTGGTGGGTGATCTTGTTGATCTCATTGTCCGGAACATCGTTGAGCGACAATACATCCCACAGCTCTTCGGGCGCGCCCGGCCACATCGAGTCGCTGTGCGGGTAGTCGGCCTCCCAGGCGATGTTGTCGATCCCGATCATGTTGCGCAGTTTGACACCCACCTTGTCGCTGATGAAGCAGGTGAGGAAGTGCTCGCGGAACACCTCGCTGGGCAGCTTGCCGCCGAAGTTCTGGTGCGTCCAGGTGGAATGCATCTCGAACGTACGGTCGGCGCGCTCCAGGAAGTAGGGGATCCACCCGGTGCCGCCCTCCGAGAGCGCGATCTTCAGGTCGGGGAACTCCTTGATCGGCCGCGACCACAGCAGGTCCGCGGCGGCCTGCACGATGTTCATCGGCTGCAGCGTGATCATCACGTCCATCGGCGCGTCGGGCGCGGTGATGGCCAGCCGGCCCGAGGATCCGATGTGGATGTTCATCACGGTGTTGGTGTCACACAACGCCTTCCACAGCGGATTCCAATATTCGTTGTGAAAGCTGGGATACCCCATCGCCGCCGGATTTTCGGTGAAGGTCAGGGCGTGCACCCCCTTCTTCGACACCCGCCGCACCTCGGCCGCACACGCCTCGGCATCCCAGATCACCGGCAGCGCCATCGGAATGAACCGCGCGGGGTAAGCCCCGCACCATTCGTCGATGTGCCAGTCGTTGTAGGCCTGCACCAGGGCTACCGAGAAGTCGGGGTCGTCGGTGGCGAACAGGCGCCCGGCAAAGCCCGGGAACGACGGGAAGCAGATCGAAGCCAGGATGCCTCCGGCGTTCATGTCCTTGATGCGTTCGTCGACGTTGTAGCACCCCGGCCGGATCTCATCCAGACCGGTGGGCTCGATCCCGTACTCCTCCTTGGGTCGGCCGGCGACCGCGTTGAGCGCCACGTTGGGAATGACGGTGTCGCGGAACTTCCACATGTCCGAGCCGTCGGGGTTGTGCACCAGCCGCGGCGCGTCGTCGAGGTATTTCGACGCCAGGTGGTTCTTGAACATGTTCGGCGGCTCGACGGTGTGGTCGTCGACGCTGATCAGGATCATGTCCTCTTTGTTCATGGCCGTACCCCTCTCCCTTGGGTCCATCGAGCATCTCCACGCGGGCCACCGAGCCGGCATCGGCGAGCCGCCACTGCCGCAAGCTCTCTACTGTTGGAAACTATCTTCTCGCGAAGCGAGAATCAACATTCAGGGGAGCTGCGCGGGCGGGCGCAGCGAAAGTCAGACGCCCCGGCATTGACCCGGGAAACGAATCATGCAAGTCTATTAGTTAGAAATGAGAATCCGATTCTCCGAACAAGAGAGGATCGGATCATCGCCCCGAGAGGAGGCCGTCGGATGCGTCTGCCGCCGCTGCCGGCCGACCAGTGGGACGACGCTGCCCGGCAGTCGCTCTCGGGCATATTGCCCCCGGAACGCTGCAATCCGCGCCACGCCGGCAACGCGTTGTCGACGTTCGCCCGTCACCCGGCGCTGGCCAAGGCGTTCCTGCGGTTCAACATCCACCTCTTGTTCGACTCCACATTGCCGCCCCGGGTCCGCGAACTGGCCATCCTGCGGATCGCGCATCGGCGCGGCTGCGCCTACGAGTGGGCCCATCACGTGGCACTGGCCCGAAAGGCCGGAATCGGCGAGGACGAGGTGGCCGCGGTCCGCCGGGGTGACGCCGTCGACGCCTTCGAACGCGCAGTGCTCACCGGGGTCGACGAACTCGACGAGAAGTCGGAGTTGTCCGAGGAGACCTGGGCCGCGCTCGGCGAACGCCTCGACGACCGCCAGCGAATGGACTACGTGTTCACTGTCGGCTGCTACGCGCTACTGGCCATGGCTTTCAATACTTTTGGCGTCGAGCTCGAACAAGCCTCGAAACAAGACTCGAAACAGGAGAGGTAGTACCTTGCCCCACTTCACCAAACCAGCCGCGGGAAGCTGGACGCAAAACTACCCCGAATTGGGCACCGCGCCCGTCGATTACACCGATTCGATCGACCCGCAGTACTTCGCCGACGAACAGCAGGCAATCTTCCGGCGCACTTGGCTCAACGTCGGCCGCGTCGAACGCCTGCCCCGCACCGGCAGTTACTTCACCAAGGAGCTGCCGTCGGCCGGTGCCGGCATGTCGGTGATCGTCGTCAAGGGCAAGGACGGCGTGATCCGGGCTTTCCACAATATCTGCCGCCACCGCGGAAACAAGCTGGTATGGAACGACTTTCCGCACGAAGAGACCGCGGGCACCTGCCGGCAGTTCACCTGCAAGTATCACGCGTGGCGTTACAGCCTCGACGGCGAGCTGACCTTCATCCAGCAGGAGGACGAGTTCTTCGACGTCGACAAGAGCCAGTACGGCCTCAAGCCGGTGCGCTGCGAGGTGTGGGAGGGCTTCGTCTTCGTCAACCTCGATCCGGACGCGACGCCGCTTGCCGAATATCTGGGTCCGATGGCCAAGGGCCTGGAGGGATACCCCTTCCACGAGATGACCGAGGTCTATTCGTACAAGGCCGAAGTCGGCAGCAATTGGAAGCTGTTCATCGACGCGTTCGCGGAGTTCTATCACGCGCCGGTACTGCACCAGGGGCAGTACACCAAGGATGAAGCCGCCAAGATGATGAAGTACGGCTTCGAGGCGCTGCACTACGAGCTGACGGGCCCGCACGCGATGATCTCGGTCTGGGGCGGTCAGTCACCACCCGCCGACCTGAGCATGGTCAAGCCGATGGACCGGGTGCTGCGCAGCGGGCTGTTCGGCCCCTGGGACCGACCCGACGTGATCAACGAGCTCGGCGAGCTACCGCCGGGCATCAACCCGTGCAAGGCCAAGCAGTGGGGCATCGACTCTTTCCTGTTCTTCCCGAACTTCATGCTGTTGATCTGGGCGCCGGGCTGGTATCTCACCTACCACTACTGGCCAACCACCGTGGACAAGCACATCTTCGAGACCAGCCTGTACTTTGTGCCACCGCGAAACGCGCGGGAACGGCTGGCGCAGGAGCTGGCCGCGGTGACCTTCAAGGAATACGCGTTGCAGGACGCCAACACCCTGGAAGCCACCCAGACCATGATCGGCACCAAGGTGGTCACCAATTTTCCGCTGTGCGATCAGGAAATCCTGCTCCGACATCTGCACAAGATGACCGGAGACTACGTCAAGGAGTACCGCAACAATGGCCACGCCACGCAAGCTGCCCGCTGAATTCGCCGACCTGGAACCGCATCTGGACTGGGACCTGGCCACCGAGCCCGAGCGTTACGCCAAGCGGTTGGCGTCCTCGATGCCGGAGATGCAGGCCTTTTACGACGCGGCATTCCCCCGCCTGAACGACGCGATCGCCTACTGTGACAAGTATCCGCTCGACGATCTGCCCGAGGACGCACGGACGCTGATGCACATGATGCAGTCGCTGATCATGGTGTCGTTTCCGGTGGAGGCCTGGAAGCAGCCGCGGGTACCCGACAGCGGCGCGGCCTGGGTGGAGCTGATCAAGGAGCCGGTGATCTGACAGGTGATTACGGTCAAGGCCGCCGGGCTGCTCGACATTGATGCCGGCGAGATCGTCCGGCCCGGCGTGGTGCGGGTGGACGGCGACCGGATCGTCGGCATCGGTGGCGCTGCCGAGGGTGAAGTGATCGATCTGGGAGACCAGATCCTGCTGCCCGGGCTGATGGACATGGAAGTCAATCTGCTGATGGGCGGGCGCGGTGAGAAGCCCGGGCTGTCCCAGGTACAGGATGACCCGCCGACGCGGGTGTTGCGTGCGGTGGGAAATGCCCGCCGGACGTTGCGTGCCGGGTTCACCACCGTGCGCAACCTGGGCCTGTTCGTCAAGACCGGCGGGTACCTGCTCGACGTCGCGCTGGGCAGGGCCATCGATGCGGGGTGGATCGACGGACCTCGAATTGTGCCTGCCGGCCATGCCATTACGCCGACCGGGGGCCATCTCGACCCGACGATGTTCGCCGCCTTCGCACCGCACGTGCTGGATCTGACCGTCGAGGAGGGCATCGCCAACGGCATCGACGAGATCCGCAAGGCGGTGCGTTACCAGATCAAGCACGGCGCCCAGCTGATCAAGGTCTGCTGCTCGGGCGGAGTGATGTCGCTGACCGGACCGCCTGGCGCACAACACTATTCCGACGAAGAGCTGCGCGCCATCGTCGACGAGGCGCACCGGCGCGGGCTGCGGGTCGCCGCGCACACGCATGGCGCCGATGCGGTCAGGCACGCCGTCGCCGCCGGCATCGACTGCATCGAGCACGGTTTCCTCGTCGACGACGAGGCGATCGCGATGATGGTGCAGCACGGCACGTTTCTGGTGTCGACCCGGCGCCTGGCCGACGGCAACGCGATGGACGTCTCCCATGCCCCGCCCGAGTTGCGGGCCAAGGCCGCGGAGATGTTCCCGCGGGCGCGCACCTCGATAGTGGCCGCTTACCACGCCGGCGTGAAGATCGCCGTCGGCACGGACGCACCGGCGATACCGCACGGCCGCAACGCCGACGAGCTGGTCACCCTCGTCGAGTGGGGCATCCCGCCGCTGGCCGTGCTGCGGGCCGCCACGGTGACCGCCGCCGAGCTGATCAACGTCGCCGACCGGGGCAGGCTCGCGGATGAGCAATTGGCCGACATCATTGCGGTGCCGGGAAACCCGTTGGAGGACATCGCCGTTACCCGCAACGTCGGCTTCGTCATGAAAGGCGGCAAGGTTTATGCCCAGCAGAACTGACGACCTGGTCGAGATCCAGCAGTTGCTGGCACGCTATGCCGTCACCATCACCCAGGAAGACATCGAGGAACTGCTGAGCGTCTTCACGCCCGACGGGACCTACAGCGCCTTCGGCGACACCTACCACCTCGACAGGTTCCCGGAATTGGTGGCGGCGGCCCCAAAGGGCCTGTTCCTCACCGGAACTGCGGTGGTGGAACTCGACGGTGATTCGGCAACCGGTACCCAGCCGCTGTGCTTCATCGAACACGCCACCCACGACATGCGGATCGGCTACTACCGCGACACCTACCTGCGCACGTCCGACGGCTGGCGACTGAAAACCCGGGCGATGACGTTCATTCGGCGCAGCGGCGCGCACGACTCCGGGCGCCCGCACGCCGTCGGGCGTCCCGCCCCGTGAATGTCGAACAATTCCGGGCCGGCCTGCGCGCGTGGCTCGACGAGCACGATCTGACGCCCGGACCCGACCACTCGCTGCGGGGCCAGATGCGGCAACTCGCGCGTGTCCACCACGCTTTGTACGCCGCCGACTGGATGCGCTACGGCTGGCCGGTTGAAGTCGGCGGGTTGGGCGGGCCCGCGCTGCTGCGCGCGATCGTCGGCGAGGAAGTGGTCGGCCGCCGTCTGGCCGAACCGGGTCCGTATTCGATGGTCGAGGTGCTCGCGCCCACGATGATCGATTATGCGCCGGCAGAACTCGCCGCACAGCTGGTGCCGCGGCTGCTGAGCGGTTGCGAACACTGGTGTCAGGGCTTTTCGGAGCCGGGGTCGGGCAGCGACCTGGCGTCGTTGTCCACCCGCGCCACCCCTCGCGGGGACGAGTGGATTGTCAACGGGCAGAAGGTCTGGACCAGCTTTGCGCAGTTCGCCACCCGGTGCATCCTGCTCACCCGGACCGCGCCGGGGCATGACGGACTCACCGCGTTCTTAGTCGACCTGGACACGCCCGGCATCACCATTCGTCCGCTGCGCACCATGCACGGCGTCGACGAATTCTGCGAGGTCTACTACGACGACGTGGTGATCCCGGCCAGCCGGATGCTCGGCCGCCCCGGCGACGGCTGGCGGCTCGCGATGGACCTGTTGCCCTATGAGCGCTCGACGTGCTTCTGGCAACGGATCGCCTATCTGTATTCCCGATTCGATGCGCTGATCACCGAGGCCGACAACCCTGACGAATCAGAGCTTGGCGCAGCCTATCTCGCGTTGCACACGCTACGCTGCCGATCCCGCGCCACCCAGCACCGACTGGCCGACGGCGCGCGGCTCGGGCCGGAGACCTCGATTGACAAGGTGCTGTTGGCAACCGCCGAGCAACGCCTCTACGACACTGTTCGCGACCTGCTGCCTGGAACACTCGAGCTCGTCGACACAGCGTGGCGGTCGGAGTACCTGTACTCGCGTGCGGCGACCATCTACGGCGGTACCGCCGAGATCCAGCGCAACATCATCGCCCGCCGGTTACTCGACCTCGGGAAGGAATGACGTTGGAGCCGACCGATTCCGAGTCGCTGCGCCTGCTGACCGACTCGCTGCGAACGACGATGGCCGGCGCGTCCGGCGGCCGCCTCGACGCGGCGTTGGCCGACCTGGGCTGGCTGGACATGCTCGACGACATGCCGGATGTCGCAATACCATTGGTATTCCGCCTACTCGGTCAGGCCGGTGCACATGCGCCCGTCGTCAACGACGTTGTGCTGCGTGCGGCCGGGCGTGCGGGTGGCGGCACCGTGGCGCTGCCGTTCGCCGGCGGTTCGTGGGTGCTCTGGGAGCGTGGGGATCTTGGGACATCGACACTGGATGGCGAGCTGCCGATACACCCTGTAGCACAAGCTGATTCACTTCCCCCGCCGGCCGTGGCCGCGGGCCGGCGGGCGCTGGGCTGGTGGCTGGTCGGCACCAGCCGGGCGATGCTGACGCTAGCCCGCCGGCACGCGCTGGACCGGGTGCAGTTCGGCAGGCCCATCGCTTCCTTCCAGGCGGTCCGGCACCGGCTGGCCGAGGCGCTCGTCGCCATCGAAGGTGCCGAAGCCACCGTGCAGGCCGCCACCGACGAACCCGGCGAGCTCGCGTGCTTGCTCGCCAAAGCCGCAGCCGGCCAGGCCGCACTGACCGTCGCCCGCCATTGCCAGCAGGTGCTCGGCGGTATCGGTTTCACCGCCGAACACCGGCTGCATCGCCACGTCAAGCGGTCGCTGGTGCTCGACGGGCTGCTGGGGAGTTCACACGAGCTGGTGCGGGATATCGGAGTTACTTTGTGCTCCAAGGGGTTTGCTCCCCAGCTGGGTCAGCTCTGAAGTGCTGCCAGCGCTGTCAGAGGTACATCCCGGCCGGCGCCTGAGCTCGGTAGCGACCGTTGCCCACCTCCGCGAGCAGCGTCGCTGTGCTGACGTTTCCGTCGTCGCCGGACAGCACGGCTCGGCGCACGATTTCGCGGATGTCGCTGCCGCTGGTGTTCTCCGGCAGCGCGGCCACGACGGTGGCGGCGTCGACGGCGCGACCGCCGGGAAGGTCGCGTAGCAGCGCCGCCAGAATGCGGGCGGCGTCGGTGCGACCGGGATAGCCGACTTCGATGACGGAATCGAACCGCCCGGTGCGGATGGCCGCCTTGTCCAGGGTGGCGGCGTCGTTGGTGCAGGCCAACGTCAGGATGCGGGCGTCGGGCTCAATGTCCATGGCCCGCAACAGCTCCGACAGTCCAGCATCGGCGCTGGCGCGGTCCCGGCACCACAGGTCGACATCTTCCAGCACGAGCAGCACCGGCCCTCCGAGACGCTGTGCTTCCTCCACGACAGCGGTCAGCAGCTGCGCACCGGCCTTCGCCTCGACGTCGATGACGGTGAATTCCCCGACGACTTCCCTGGCTACCACAGCGCGCACCGCCGACTTCCCGGTGCCGGGTGGACCGCACAGCAACACACCGCGCCGCGCGCCGAGGCTGTGTGCGTTAAGGAGGCCGTGCCGGTCGCGCACGGCGATCACGCCGAGGTCGACCTCGGCCCACACCTCGTCTGCGACGATCACGTTCTGGCGCGTCGCGGTCGAGGGCAGGTCGATGACCGTCAAGCTCAGGCCGTGCCTATTGGTGGCGCGCACCGCCCGGCCCCGGTACGGGTTGAGTTCGTTTCGCACGTTCGGCGAGGCGGTCCAGCACCCCGCGGGCCTTAGCCTGGTTGTCCGGAGTCACATACGTGCTCACTTCGGCTGAGTACTTGACGTTTTCACGTGTTTCGATCCGGATGACGCATCCGGTGCCGTCGAGCAGCGTCCCGGCGGGAAAGTGCACACTCAAACACAGCGGGTGGCGGTAACGCTGCCCGCTGATCTCGGTCTGCGTCCACTTGGGCGGGTGGGCGCACTCGCCCGGACCAATCTCGCAGACCTCTGCGTGCTCATCGATCCACTCCGCCAACACCAGCGCACTGGTCAACCGAGACACCGGATTGAGTTCGCGTTGCTCATCGAGCAGGTGCGCAATCGGCCACACCCAGACAGCGGGCGGTGAACCGGTCGGCGTTTTCGGCGCCCTCGCGCTCGGCGACGCCGACCAGCAACTCACCAAGTGCACGCAGCGCGGCACGCACATCCCAGTCCAGACCGTCGAGCCATGCGTTGACGTCGGTGATCGGCCGGCGGCGCGCATCGGCGCCGCCGGTGGCTTCGGCGGTCAGATCGGTCAGCTCGACCAGATCGTCATGGGTGAGGTTCATCGGCTTTCTGATGGTTTGCATTCGTCACAAGGGCAGTCGAATAGGACTGCACCCGGGCGGACGGTGGTCAACCGAATTTGCGGCCCAGTCCGATTCAACTGCGGCGCAACGAGATCGAGGCCGGGTTGGCCGAGCCTCGGCTGGCCGCCAGCTGAGCCGCGGCAGTGAATCTCACGACACAACACGCCGGCGCGGCGTCGTGCGGTTCACGCTCGCAACGGGTCTAACGGCGCGGGAGGCCGAGGATGCGTTCGGCGATGATATTGCGCTGGATCTCCGAGGTGCCGCCGGCGATGGTGCCGGCGAAGCTGCGCGCATACCGGTCGAACCAGCTGCCGTAGTGGTCGTCGAGGTTCAGCGGCGCGAAGGGGGCCGTCACCGAAGGGTGCAGGAGCCCGTCGGCTCCCGCGGCGTTCAGCGCATCCTCGGAGGCACGCTGCAATGCCTCCGAACCGAGCAGCTTGAGCACCGACTGCGCGGGCACATCTTCGTCTCCGCGTGCGGCCCGGGCCAGTGCCGCAGACCCCAGCAGCCGCATCGCGTGAGTATCCATCACCAGGGTGGCGTAGCGATCGCGCTGCAGCACATCCGATGGAGTGAAATCGATTGTCAACTCGCCCAACAGGTTTGCGTATCCCAGCCACAGCATGACGCGTTCGTGCCCCAGTGAACCGGTTGCCACCCGCCAGCCTGCGTTGAGCTCTCCCACCAGATTCTCGGCCGGTACCCGCACATCGGTGAAGAACACCTCGTTGAACTCCACATCGTCGTGACCGCACACCGACGGAAACGGCCGTCGCACCACACCGGGAGTATCCGTGGGGATCAGCAGGACACTGATGCCCTTGTGTTTCAGAGCTTGGGGGTTGGTGCGCACGAACGTCAGCAGCACATCGGCGTCGTGGGCGCCCGAAGTCCACACCTTCTGTCCGTTGACCACGAAGTGGTCACCGTCGAGCACCGCCCGCGTTGTCAACGACGCCAGATCCGAACCGGCGCCGGGTTCGCTCATGCCCAGCGACGCTGTCATCTCGGCCCGCAGGATCGGCACGGCCCAGCGCCGCTTCTGCTCCGCAGTTCCGAACGACAGCAACGATTCAGCGATGATCCCCACACCTTGCGGGTTGAAGCTGCGATAGATTCGCCGCCGGGCCAATTCCTCGGAGTACACGTACTGCTGCACAAGAGAGGCGTTGCGGCCCCCGAACTCCGGCGGATTGCCAGGCAGCAGCCACCCGTTGTCGAACAGCAGCTGCTGCCAGCGGCGCGCCCACGCCGGCACATGTGAGCACGATCGCGGCCGCTGCATCCCCGCCGCCTCGTCGGGCAGATGATGGTCGAGGAACGCGACGAATTCGCGGCGGAACGCTTCGACATCGGCATCAAAGGTCAGCTGCACGGCACTCCTGAACGCCCGCTCTCTCGATCGCGCTTCCCAAACACGCGGGTAAGAGAATAGTATTCTCGCAACGAGGAAGTTACAATCTCCACGACATCGTCGGCAAGCCCGTGAGGAGGTCGAACGCAGCGATGCCACGGCGTTCTCCGGTACAGTCCAACCATGTTTTGTCCCCGCGGCAGTCATCCGAGCCGCCCGTGACCAACCCCAGCGAAGAGCCGGCCTGGAAGCAGCGCGCCGTCGAACGGTCCATCAAGACCGCGAAATTGCGGGCGGCACAGCGGGTTCAGCGTTTCCTGGATGCCGCGCAGGCGATCATCATCGAAAAGGGCAGCACGGATTTCACCGTCCAGGAAGTCGTGGACCGCTCCCGCCAGTCGTTGCGGAGCTTCTATTTACAGTTCGACGGCAAGCACGAGCTCCTGCTTGCGTTGTTCGAGGATGCGCTGAGCCGTTCGGCCGACCAGATCCGGGCCGCTACGGACGGCCACCCCGACCCGCTGGAGCGGCTGAAGGTCGCTATCGAGCTGTTGTACGAGGCCTCACGGCCCGACCCTACCGCCCAGCGGCCCCTCTTCACCGACTTTGCGCCGCGCTTACTTGTTACCCATCCGGCCGAGGTCAAGATCGCTCATGCGCCCCTGCTGGCGTTGCTAACCGAGCTCATGGAAGACGCCGGTAAAGCCGGCAAGCTGCGCGTAGACGTCAATCCGCGGCGGATGGCCGCCATGACTATGCAGACCGTCATGTTCATTGCGCAGTCCAGCGGCGGCAAAGACGAGGCGACAGCCCATCCCATCACCGCCGGCGAGGTATGGGACTTCTGTTCGCGCGGCTTCGCCGGCGCGTAGCGGTCCAACGAATATCGCGCTCTAGGCGCACCAACCGAACCTATTGAGAACTCGATTCTCCATGATTAAGAATGATAAATAGCAGAAACGAATCCGGCGTTGACACCCATTGGTGAATGATGACAGAGTTCAGATGCGGCACGATTCGCGCTCCCATGGGGGAAACGGGTGAGCGCGTTCCGGCGAGAGGCGATAACCCGTGACAGTCACCGCAGCTAGCGACGTGTATTTCGATCCGTACGACGTGGAGCTCAACGCCGACCCCTACCCGATGTTCCGCCGGCTCCGCGACGAGGCGCCGCTGTACCACAACCCCCGGCACGACTTCTACGCGCTGAGCAGATTCGCCGACGTCGAACAGGCGATCGTCGACTATCAGACGTTCAGCTCGGCCAAGGGCGCGATCCTGGAAATCATCAAGGCCAACGTCGACATCCCGCCGGGCGTTCTGGTATTCGAGGACCCGCCCATTCACGACGTTCACCGTAAGTTGTTGTCACGCATGTTCACCCCGCGCAAGATCAGCGATCTGGAGCCGCAGATCCGCGAATTCTGTTCGCGCAGTCTGGATCCGCTGGTCGAAACCGGCAAGTTCGACTTCGTCGCCGACCTCGGGGCACAGATGCCGATGCGGGTCATCGGCATGCTGCTCGGCGTGCCCGAGGAAGACCAAGAAGCCGCACGCGATTTCGCCAACGCCCAGCTTCGGACCGAGGCCGGCAAGCCGATGAAGGCTTCCACTGACGGCATGGCCAGCGGTGACTTCTTCGCCCGCTACATCGATTGGCGCGCCGAGCATCCCGCCGACGACATCATGACCGAACTACTCAACGTCGAGTTCGAGGACGAGACCGGAACGGTGCGCCGGCTCAGACGCGACGAACTTCTCACCTATGTCAGCGTCGTGTCCGGTGCGGGCAACGAAACCACCACCCGGCTGATCGGCTGGGCAGGCAAAGTGCTGGCCGAGCATCCGGATCAGCGCCGCGCGCTGGTCGACAATCCGTCGTTGATTCCGCAGGCCGTCGAGGAGTTGCTGCGATACGAGCCGCCTGCTCCGCACGTGGCCAGGTATGTGACCCGTGACGTCGAGTACTACGGCCGACAGGTGCCCGAGGGCAGTGTCATGATGATGCTCATCGGAGCGGCCAACCGCGACCACCGCCAATTCCCGCCCGGCGGAGACATTTTCGATATCCGGCGCGAACCGCGTCAGCACCTGACGTTCAGCGTCGGGACCCACTACTGTCTGGGCTCGGCGCTGGCCCGGCTGGAGGGACGGATCGCGCTCGAGGAGATCCTCACGCGCTTCCCCGAATGGGATGTGGACCTCGCCAATGCCAAGCTGTCCCCCACCTCCACGGTGCGGGGCTGGGAGACCATGCCGGCTGTCATCAGCTGAGCTGCTTGAGAAATGAGGTAACGATGGCGCAGGACCGTCAAGGCCGGGTTGCGGGGAAAGTCGCCTTCATCACCGGGGCGGCGCGCGGTCAGGGCCGCAGCCACGCGGTGCGATTGGCCCAGGAAGGCGCCGACATCATCGCCGTCGACGTGTGCAAACCCATCGTCGCCAACACGACCATCCCGGCCTCGACTCCCGAGGACCTCGCCGAGACAGCTGATCTCGTCAAGGGCCACAACCGCAGAATCTTCACCGCCGAGGTCGACGTGCGCGACTACGACGCGCTCAAAGCCGCGGTGGATACGGGTGTAGAGCAGTTGGGTCGGCTGGACATCATCGTGGCCAACGCCGGGATCGGCAACGGCGGCGACACCTTGGACAAGACCACCGAACACGACTGGCAGGAGATGATCGACGTCAACCTCTCGGGCGTCTGGAAGACGGTCAAAGCCGGTGTGCCACATATCCTCGCCGGCGGCAACGGCGGTTCGATCATCCTGACCAGTTCGGTGGGCGGTATGAAGGCCTATCCGCATTGTGGCAACTATGTCGCGGCCAAACACGGTGTGGTTGGCCTGATGCGGTCGTTCGCAGTCGAGTTGGGGCAGCACATGATTCGGGTCAACTCGGTGCATCCGACGCATGTGCGCACCCCGATGCTGCACAACGAGGGCACCTTCAAAATGTTCCGTCCGGACCTGGAGAATCCGGGTCCCGACGACATGGCCCCGATCTGCCAGATGTTCCACACGCTGCCGATTCCGTGGGTCGAGGCCGAGGACATCAGCAATGCCGTGCTGTTCCTGGCCTCCGACGAATCCAGGTACATCACCGGAGTCACCCTGCCCGTCGACGCGGGTGGCTGCCTGAAATAGGGTTCCTGCCCATGGACGGAATTACCGGATTCGCCGGGCGCGGGGCGGTCATCACTGGGGGCGCGAGCGGTATCGGTTTGGCTACGGCCACCGAGTTCGCCCGTCGCGGCGCGGCCGTCGTGCTCGCCGACGTCGACCAGCCCGGGCTCGAACAGGCCGTCACGCACCTGCGTGCCGGCGGGTTCGAGGCGCACGGTGTGTCGTGCGACGTCCGCCATCTGCGCGAAGTCACCCATCTCGCCGACGAAGCGTCCCGACTACTGGACCGCGTCGACATCGTCTTCAGCAACGCCGGCATCGTCGTCGCGGGTCCGATCGCCGACATGACGCACGACGACTGGCGCTGGGTGATCGATATCGACCTGTGGGGCTCGATTCATGCCGTCGAGGCATTCTTGCCGGGGCTGCTCGAACACGGCGGTCACATCGCGTTCACCGCATCCTTCGCCGGGCTGGTGCCCAATGCTGGCCTCGGGGCGTATGGCGTTGCCAAGTATGGCGTCGTCAGCCTGGCCGAAACCCTGGCGCGCGAGGTCAAGGACCGCGGAGTCGGCGTTTCGGTCCTGTGCCCCATGGTCGTTGACACCAAACTGGTCTCCAACTCCGAACGAATTTGCGGCGCGGATTACGGGTTGTCGGCAGCACCGGACGTGACGGGGACGGCCGGTACGCTGCCGGCGCAGGATGACAGCCTCACCGTAGACGACGTCGCGCGGCTGACGGCTGATGCGATTGCGGCCAACCGGCTCTATGTGCTGCCGCACCAGGCCGCCCGAGCCTCCATCCGCCGCAGGTTCGAGCGTATCGATCGCACCTTCGACCAGCAGGCCGCCGAGGGGTGGCGGCACTAAGGCCATGCCATCGGCCACAGCAGTCACCGGCCGAGGGAGACCATGCAAAAAGTCGCGTCTCACAGCGACTGTGAAGATTGTTTGGCGACCCCGTCGCGTTCGCTGTCCGTTTGTCGTGCTTCGAGGGCGTCCGGTGTGCGCTTACGGCGCCGAGTGTGCTTCGACGGCGCCGAGTGTGCTTCGACGGCGTCGAGTGTGCTTCGACGGCGCCGAGTGTGCGCCGACGGCGTCGAGTGTGCTTCGACGGCGCCGAGTGTGCGCCGACGGCGCCGAGTGTGCGCCGACGGCGTCCAGTGTGCGCCGACGGCGCCGAGTGTGCTTCGACGGCGCCGAATCTGCCGCCAGGGCGGGCATATCGTGATATTCCCGCCCTACGAGCACGCCCAAACCCGTCACCGCACACTCGATGCGGCGGCAACACCGTCGACCCGGTGAGCACGCGAGTGTGGGGCATCCGAGGCTGGCACCAGGCCTTGCTCAACGGCTACCACACCAAGCCGGCAGCCTGGTTAGCCTAGCCGGTAGTCGCCGGTCTGCGAGCCATGATGCCAGCCACCCGCGGCGTGCGTACCACCGTCCACGTGCAGCGTTTCACCAGTGAGGTAACTCGACATGTCAGAGGCGAGAAACACCGCGACACTCGCGATTTCGTCGACGCGTCCGGAACGCCCCAACGGCACCACGGTGCCGATGCCGGCCAGCTCCGCGCCCCCGCCGAGGCGCTCCAGGCCTTCGGTCAGCGTGATATCCGGCGCGATCGCGTTGACCCGGATGCCGTACGGCGCCAGTTCCAGAGCCGCAGTCTTGGTGTAGCTGATCACGCCGGCTTTGGCCGCGGCGTATGCCGCGTAACCCGGTGCGGCGCGCACGCCTTCGATCGAGGTCACGTTGATGATGCTGCCCGGCAGGCCTGCAGTCACCAACCCTCGCGCAATACGCTGCGTGCACAGCAGCACGTGACGTAAGTTGGAGCGGTACAGCGTATCCCAACCGTTCTCAGTGGTCTCCAGCAGCGGTGACGCGAACACGCCGCCGGCATTGTTGACCACGATGCTCGCCTGGCCCAATTCGGCTTCGGTGCGCTGCAGTGCGGCGTCGACCTGGACGCTGTCCCGGACATCGGTGATGATGCCCAGTACTCCGACGGATTCGGCCGCCTGCGTGCATGTTTCGGGGTCACGTTCCCAGATGGCCACCGAAGCGCCGAACGCCGACAGGCCGGCAGCGATACCGCGCCCGATCCCCGATCCGCCGCCGGTGACCACCGCGACGCGGCCATTGAGCAGGATGTTCGACGGGTCAATCGCCATGGCGCACTTCAGGGTGCCGAGTGCATGGCCGGTGTCTGGCCGATCACGCCGTCGGCTTCCAGCTCGGCGATCTCGGCGGCCGACAGGCCCAGCCCGGTCAGCAACTCGCGATTGTGTTGTCCCAACAACGGCGCCGGCACGGTGTGGAACCGGCAAGGCCCGCCGGAAAGCCGCATCGGCATGCTGCTGAGCCTAACCGGGCCATTCACCGGATGATCGAGAACCTCGAAGAAGCCGCGAGCTGTCAGTTGTGCCAACTCCGGTTGCCGGTGCGGCTGCATCACCTTGGCCACCGGCACACCAGCATCCCATAGCGTAGCGACGATCGCATCGCCGCTTCGGGACGCACACCATGGCGCCAGATGGTCGTCGATCACGTCCTCGTGAGCCCGCCGGCCGTCGGCGGTGGCCAGGGCGGGCTCGGTTGCCCAGGAGGGTGATCCGAGTGCGGCGCAGAGATGTTGCCACTGCTCGTCGGTCGCGACCGCGATGGCCACCCAGCTGTCGAGACGGCCGAACTCGTCGATATCGGCGGTGCGGTAGAGGTTCTGCGGCACGGCTACCGGGCCGTGGTTTCCGGTGCGCTGCAGTACTGCACCGTAGGCGGTGTATTCGATGATCTGCTCGGCGGCAATGTTCGCAGCGGCATCCACCATCGCCGCCTCCACCAGCACACCCTGGCCGGTGCGGCGGCGGTGCTCGAGCGCCAGCAGCAGCGCACTCACCGCGTGCACACCCGAATTGGGGTCACCGACCGAGTACGGCTCGAACGGTGGCAGGTCCGGATAGCCGGTCAGCCAACTGATCCCGGCCGCAGATTCGATGACGTAGGCGAATGCCGGGTTATCCCGCCACGGTCCGTCGAGGCCGAACCCGGGCATGCGCAACATCACCGCATCGGGCCGAATCGATTGAACGGTGGCGAAATCCAGGCCCATCTGGTCCAGTACCCGGGGCGTGAAATTCTCCGCAATCACGTCACAGGTCGCGATCAGCCGATGCAACACCTCTCGGCCGCGCGGGCTGCCCAGGTCGAGTGTGAGGTCCTTCTTGTTGGTGTTCAGTGCCGCGAAGATTGGCGACTTCTCCCACCACTGGTCCTCGGTCACCGGGATGCCGGCCATGAGCCGGGTCCCGTCCGGGCGACGGGTGGACTCGATATGGATAACCTCGGCGCCGAGCATGGCCAGGAAATGTGTACAGCACGGCCCCGCCCAGAATGTCGTCATGTCGAGGACCCGAATTCCATTGAACGGCAATAACGGTGGCGTATCGATGGACGCCGGCTTGGGCGTCAGGCAGGCGGACCGGTAACGGTCGCTATGTTCGCCCAACCGCGGCGCCGGTCCGAGCCGGCGAAGTTGCACTGGCCACATCCGATACGGATGACCCGGCTGCAGGAATCCGTCGCGCGGATTGCTCATGAACGAACCCCGCTCCCGGAAGTGGTCGAGAGACGCGATGTTTGCGCCGTTGGCCACCGGTGCGTTGGGAATCCGGAAAGCAGAGGCGAGTTCCCGGATTTCCTCGACCGGGTGACTGCATATCCAAGCGTAAATCTCGTCGGCGTGGATGTTGGCCTGTTCGGTGATCGACAGCGGTGAGTCCTCGTCGATCCACTCCGGGTGGCCGACCATCGCACACAGGTCGAACCACTGCTGCGCGGTTCCACACCCAAGATCTACCAGGCCATCTCGAGCCTCCGCCACGCCCGGCACGGTGAGCCTGCGGGCATCGCGCCAGGGGTGCCCGAGCATTTCGAAGTATGTCACGGGATAGTAGGTCAGCCCGAGTATCTGAGTTTCGAGCATGGAAATGTCGATCAGTTCGCCTGCCCCACTACCGATCTGACGATAACGGAACGCCAGAGTGGCAGCGCTCGCGTATGCCCCAGCCAGATATTCGCCGACCTGGCCGCCGACGAATACCGGCGCCCGATCCGGGACGCCCCGTCCCAAACCGACTATGCCACCCGACCACGCCTGCAGGGTGAACTCGGTCGCGGGACAGTCGCGCCACGGGCCTTCCAGTCCGAAGGGGGTGATCGACGTGACGACGAGGTGCCGATGTCGGCGCTGCATCTCCTCGGGTCTGAAACGCGCGGCGACCGCCGAGCCAACTGACCACACCACCGAGTCAGCCGAGGTCAGCAACGCACTGACTATGTCGACGTCGGCGGCGCTGGCGGGATCGGCGACCACGCTGTGCTTGCCGCCGTTCAAGAAACTGAACAACGCCCCGTCGGCGCCCGGCTCGATGACGGCTCCCGAAGCAGACCAGGAGCGCAACGGATCACCTTCTGGCGGTTCCACTTTGATGACATCGGCGCCGCCGTCGGCCAGCAGTTTGGTGCAGTAGGCACCCGCGATACCGGTGGACAGCTCCACCACCGTGTAGCCGGCCAGGGGCGGCTCGACCGTTGGTTTCGCCGTCACTAACCCTTCTTCTTCTTGCGGTTGGGACGATCCTTCTTGCTCAGCCGCCATTCCGGAGGGAACCTGCTGTCGTAGTCCTTGACCGCGGCATCGAGCCCCTGTTCGATGGCATCGTCGAGCATCAGGTCATCGGAGTCGGCCCGCACGCCGCTGCCCATCGATTCGAAGAAGCCGCTGAGCAGGCTGCCCATATACTCCCCCTGAAACTGCTTCATGATCTCGAAGAACACCTTCTGCATGAACACGGTGTCGCTGGGCCGGTTGCGTGCGCACGCCAGCGCGTACTTCCGCACCTCGGCTTCGAGTTGGTCGCGGGGCACCACGCTGTTGAGGAAGTTGCAGTCATACATCTCCGCGGCGGTGAAAGCCCTTCCGGTGAACACCATCTCCTGAAATTTCCGGATGCCCATGGTCTGCGCCCACCACCACATCCGCGGGCCCCACCCGTAGTACCGAAACGACGGGTGACCAAACAGCGCATCGTCGCTGGAGATCACCAAATCAGCGTCGGCAGCCTGATAGAAGTGCCAGCCATAGCAGTAGCCCTTCACCTCCAGGATGCTGATCTTCTTGAAGTCCTGCAGACCACGAATGCCGGAATTCGGGTTGGCATACCACTGGCTGACCGACGCGCCGTGCCGAAAGCTACCGATCGGCGGATATTTGACTTCGTCTGCCCCGATGCGAAACTCGGCAAGTCGCGGTCCCTGATCTGCCGAGTTCATGACGTCCATGAATTCCTCGAGATCGGCGCCCGAACCGAGATCCTCTCCGGCACCACGAATCACCAGCACCTTGACGTCGTCGTCGATGCTCGCGCGGTGCAGCAAGTCGGCGTAGTGCAACCGCGCGGCGATCGTCGGCGCGTTGAGGTGGCCGGGCCGGTCGAACGTGATGGTGGCGATGCGAGTCGTGGGGTCCTTTTCGTACCGAACGACCTCCTCCACCGGTGGATCCGATCCGGCCATCGCTATGCCCGCCACATCGGGCTGGAGGTCAGCACTTCGGGTCCCTCGGCGGTGATCAGCACGGCTTGGCGGCCGAACACCGCGCCGATCCCCGGTTCCCAGACGTACCCCGTCACGGCAAGAACCATTCCCCGCTCCAATCGGTCGTCGGCTGCTGTCTGCGGTAGCTGTGCGGAGATGACCGGCGGGTCAAAGCCCATACCCAAACCCCGTGCCACGGGCATCGGCGGGTTCGGCTCCCCGGATGCGGCATAGGCCGCCAGGAGTTCACCGGCACCGGCATCCGGTCGGCATGCCGCAATCAGGCGCTCCCACAGGGCTTCCCAGCGCCGGTAAAGGGCCGTGGCGCCCGCGCCGCCGGTAGGCCAGGTCCGGCCCACCTCGCCGATGTAGCCGCCGGCCAGTACTCCGACCGAAAAGGCCACCAAGTCGCCGTCGTGCACGCGGCCGTCGCGGCTCACCAGGCGCCACGGGTGATCGCGCGAAGTCACCCACACCACATCCTGATTCGACGGTGTGCTCACCCCGCCGGCGGCCAGGGCTTCCAGCAGCACCCCGGCCAAGACCTGCTCACTGACCCCGGGGCGCAGCTCGGCGACTGCTGCGGCCAGTCCCGATTCGGCCACCGCGATGGCTTGGCGCAGCGCGGCCACTTCCTCGTCGGTCTTGATCCGCCGGGCCGCGCGCATGGCCAACTCGCCGTCCACCAGTTCGGCGTGCGGAAAGGCCGTCGGTAACAGACGGGCGAAAACCGGTGACAGCGCATCGGTTCCCACCCGCCGGGCGGTTGCGGCGCCCTCGATGCGCTGTAACACCGCAATGGCGTTCAGCGGGTTCCAGGAGATTCCGTACAGGTTTTCGTGTGGGATGTCGTCGGGAACACCTTCGTCCCAGGTGCTGAGCAGATGAACGGCACCGGTAGCGCGCACCAGCACGCAGGTGGGGCCGAACGGGCGGGTCCCGGCGACCCACAGCTGCGGTGTACCGGAGACGTAACGGACATTGGCCTGGCGACCGAGAACCAGGACGTCGAGATCGTGCGCGGCCATCTGCTCCAGCGCCCGTTGCCGGCGCCCCAGCCGCAATGCCCGGTCGTCGGGCAGGACCTCAGTCGGCATAAGGGTCATAGGGATAGTCGGTCAACCGGATCGAGCCCTCCTCGGTGATCACCAGCACCTCTTCGCTGCGGTAGCCGCCGGTGCCGTCCTGCCACGCCACCGGTTCCAGGACCAGCACCATGCCGGGCTGCAGCACGAAGCCTTCGTCGAATTCGTCGCCGAGATCCGTGCCGATCATCGGCATTTCGGCGGCGTTGACGCCGATGCCATGGCCCAGGTAGAAGTGCGGCAGCCAGGGCCGGACACCGCCGTTGGCCTGCGTCGCGGCTTGGCCCAGCTCAGCGGCGGTGGCCCCGGCGCGGGCCACGCCCACCACCGCGGCCATGATCTCGCACCATCTGTGGAACTGCGCCTGCTGGCGCGGCGCCGGGTCCCGCCCGACGATCCAGGTCCGCCCGAAGTCCGAGCAATAACCCCGGTAGGTGATGCTGACGTCGGTCCACAACACGTCGCCCTCGGCCAGTTCCCGCTCGGTGGTGAGCAGCGGCAGCGCCAGATCACCGTGCGTGGTCCACACGCCCTCGGCCCTGCTCTGTGGCATCACCTGCCAAATCGGTTCGAGCATGCTGGCGGTGGCACCCAACTCGAAGGCGCGGCGCAAAAAGCGAGCTGACAAATCGATTTGGCGAATTCCCGGTGCCAGCGCCCGGTGGACCTCGACCATCGCCTCGTCGGTGATCCGCACCGCGGTGCGGATGCACGCCAGTTCGTCCGGGGTCTTGATCACCTTTGCGGCGCCGACGACCGCGCTAGCGTCCTCGGGAGAGCCGTTGGGGAACAACAGGTTGCGGGCCCGCGACATGGCGCCGGTCAGTTCGTCGACCGCTATCGTCGCCCCGCCGGGAGTAAGGCCTGCCAGCTGGCGGGCGAAAAGCTGGACACCTTCGTCGAATTCGAGATAGACCGGCCCGTGCCGATGATCGGGCGGCAGCTCCGATTCCTGCGAGGCACCGACGCGGTAGGGCAGAAACAGATGCGGCCACTCGTCGTCGGCGAGCACCACCGCCACCGGCCGCTCGACGTAGGAGAGTCCGGCGTCACCCAGGGGCCAACTGGTTCCGGTGGCGTAGACGACGGCACTGTTGCCGAGCAGGATCAACGCGTCTATTCCGCGCTCGGCCATGGCCGTTCGCAGCCTGGCACCGGTTTCCCGGCGCATCCGGGTCAGGTCCGGAGTGTCAGGAATCTGCAGCTGCGCAAGCGTTGTCACCGTTACAGGCCCAGGAACTCGGTGATGTTGCCGCTGACGATCCGGGCCGCATTGGCCGGCCCGACGGCTTGCACCACGGCAGCCAGTGACTTCTCGGAATAGCCGTAGGTGCTTTCGTTGTGCGGGTAGTCCGACGACCACATGACCTTGTCGATGCCGATCCGGTCGATCAGCTCCAGCCCCAACGGGTCGACCATGAACGAGGCGCTCATGTGCCGGTCCCAGTAGTAGCGGATGTCGTGCTCCAGCGGCCGGTTGAACATGTGTTGGTAGGACGCCACCAGGTGTTCGGCGTCTTGCAGTGCCCACGGTACCCAGGCGATGCCACCTTCGAACCAGCCGATGCGCAACCGCGGGTGCCGGTCGAGGATGCCACCGAAGATGTACTTGGAGAAGGTTTCCCGGAACCCGTCGATGTTGATCATCATCCCGACGACCACACTGTTGAACTCGCACGGGCTCTTCGGCGGGGTTTCCCCGATGTGGTGGCTGATGGGAACGCCGGATTCCTCGATCTCGTCCCACACCGGGCTCATCGAGTTGCTGGCGTAGTCGATCGGGTTGCCGTCGTCATCCTTGCCCGGGTTGAGCGGCATCAGAAACGTCTTGAGTCCCAATGCTTTCAGCTCGGCCAAGGTGCGTCGCGTTCCCTCGGGGTCCCACCAGTTGATCAGCCCGGCGCCGTAGAAGTGCCCACCCGAACGTTCTTGCAGGTCGGCGATGTACTCGTTGTAGATGCGAAACGCCAGCTCGCGAAGTTTCTTGTCGGGGTAGTGAAACAGCGCCAGGACGGCATTGGGAAACGCCAGCTCCTTGTCGACGCCGTCGTCGTGCAGCTCTTGAATCCGGGCCTCGATGTTGGTGCTGGCCGCCCCGGGCAGGTCGTCGTACTGCATGAGCACCGCGCTGAAGTCGCCCGGCAGAAACGATTGGCCCTTGCGCCCCACCTGATAGGCGCCGTCCTCGTACCAGATGCGGGGTGCCTTGTCCTTCAGTTCATCCGGAAAGCGCTCGTAGAAGATGTCTGCGGCCAACGAGATGTGGTTGTCCGCGGAAAACACCACGGTGCCTTCAGGCAGGCCGGGATCGGTGCCCACGGCATGGCCACGCCGGTTTTTCGGTGCGCCAAAACCTTCGGGAGGGTAGAGCGAGAGTGTGCTGGTTTGAGCCGACATCATTGGCCCTCCGTTCGGATCGCGGTAGTGGTCACCAGGCGACCGGCAGTTCGTAGACGCCGTAGGCCAGCCGGTCGTGTTTGAACGGGACGTCTTCGACGGGGATGGCCAGCGCGAGGGTGGGAATGCGCCGCAACAACGTTCGGTAGACGATCTGTAGTTCCGCGCGGGCCAGCTGCTGGCCCACACACTGATGCCTGCCGTACCCGAACGCCACATTCCGGTCGGCTCCCGAGCGGTGCAGATACAGCCGGTCCGGCTCGGTGAATGCGTGCGGATCCCAGTTCGCCGGCGCCAAATCGATGATGATCCCCTCACCGGCGCGGATGGTTTCGCCGGCGATGTGGATGTCCTCGAGGGCGACCCGGCGCTGGCCCGTTTGGATGATGCTGAGATAACGCAGCAACTCCTCGACCGCGTTGGCGACGACCTTCGGGTCCTCGGCATCGCGCAATACGGCCGCCTGCTCGGGATGTTCCAGCAGGGCAAGTACACCGAGGCCGATCATGTTCGCGGTGGTCTCGTGCCCGGCGATCAGCAGGCCGGTACCCAACTGGGCGGCCTCCTTGACGCTGAGCTCGCCGGCCTTGACCCGTTCGGCCAGATCGGACACCGCATCTTCGGCAGGCTCGTCCATTTTGGCCTCGACCAGCCGGGCCAGGTATTTGTGCAGGCTCATAGCCCCTTTGACGGTGTCCTCGCCGGTCGCATACCGGGCCAGACCGACCGTCGCGTAATGCTGGAACATCTCAGCGTCCTCGTAGGGCACCCCCAGCAGCTGGCTGATCACCAGCGACGGCACCGGCAAAGCCATGGCCGCAACGAGATCGGCCGGCTTCGGACCGGCCAGCATCGCGTCGATATGGTCATCGGTGATCTGCTGGATGGTGGGGCGTAAACCCTCAACCCTTTTGAACGTGAACGGCTTTGACAACATCCGCCGGAAACGGGTGTGCTCTTCGCCGTCGGCGGTAAACACCGATCGGGGACGTTTGTGGACGGTCGACAACATGGCGGCGTTCCAGTGCGGAAAGCCGGCCAACCGGTCATCGACACTGACCCGCGAATCGGAAAACAGTTCGCGCACTTGCTCATAACCCGTGATCAGCCACGGCGTGCTGCCGTCCCAGATCCGCACCCGCGACAGCGGCCTGGCATTGGCCAGCGCCATCACGTCCGGAGGCGGCGCGAACGGACAGCGGGCGCCTCGCGGCATCGGATAGTCCGGGATCTCCGCCGCTGCCTCGGGGGCGCTGCTGGCAAGCGTGTCCGACACTGTCACTCCTCGATGTGGATGGCCATTGCCGGGCAGGCGGCGGCGGCTTTGCGGGCGCCCTCGGCGTGCTCGGCGGGCGGGTGCGCAGTGCGCAGGATGACGACACCGTCCTCGTCGCGCTGGGCGAACACCTCGGGTGCGTGCATGACGCAGTTCCCGGAGGAGGCGCAAACGTCTTGGTCCACAGTCACTTTCATCTGCCGGCCCTTCACTTGCACGCCGTGACGGGGGCCAGCCACAGGCCCACGATCGCGTCGATGAGTGCCGTAGCCGCGGCCCGCCAGGAAGGCCGGGGCGTCGAGGTTCCCGTTGCCAGAGCACGTTCGAGATCAGCGCAGGTGTGCATCAACAGGTTCCGGGCCATGAGGTTGCGTTGATAGCGGACGTCGAGCGGCAGATCGGGAAGGCAGCCGTTGATGCCGTCGATCACCCGAACCAGCGACGGCGAGCTCAGCGCGTCCTTGACGACGATGTTGTGATATGCGGGATCGGTCATCGCCTGGGCGGCGAACCTGGCGTACCACGTGGGATTACCCAGAGCCTCGAGATGTTCGGTGAGCGGGCACACCAGGCACGCCACCCAATCGCGCATCGTCGGGGCGTCCGGCAGCTCGGCCACCACCTGCTCGCGGAGCCGTTCAACCGGCAGCCGGTGCTTCTGCTCGATGGCACGCACCAAGTCGGTTTTGGTGCCGAAGTGATAGCCGACCGCGGCGTTGTTTCCCTGCCCGGCAGCCTCGCTGACCTGCCGGTTGGACACCGCGAACACGCCGTGCTCGGCGAACAGCCGCTCGGCGGCCGCCAGGATCGCCTCCTGCGTGGAGCTGGCGCGCTCGCTGCGCACGACCCTGCCGACACTGGTCATATCGTCCAGTGAACCGCCCGACCGGCAGTTAAGTCAAGCGCTTGATTTAGACCGGCTATTGACGCCCCGGCTCCGCCGCAAAACTGCACCCTGCCATGCAAATACGCATGATATGTTGCGATAGTGCCTAAGACGGTTCAGATTCGCGACATCGACGATGAGGTGTACGCAGCCTTGGTGCGGCGCGCCGCCGCAGAGGGCATCACGGTGCCCGAGTTGCTGCGCCGGGAGGCCGCTCGGCTGGCGGCGCGGCCGTCGGTCACCCAGTGGCTGGCACGCACTGGGCGGCGGCCCTCGGAGATATCCACGGCCGAGGTGCTGGCGACACTGGATGAGTGGCGCGGCGAATGGCCCCATGCTGGTCGTTGACGCCTCCTGCCTGTTCGAGGTCGTCGCGGACACACCGCGGGCCGGCGAGATCGCGACCCGCCTGGCGTCCGACACCGACCAGGTAGCGCCGCACGTGATCGACGTCGAGGTGATGGGAGTGATCCGCGCTCAACACCTCCGCGGGCGGATGGACAGCACAGCCGCCGCGCAGGCCCTCGCCGATCTACGGGACTGGCCCGGCGAACGATTCGGGCATCGCTGGCTGCTGGAGCGAGCATGGCAACTGCGCAACTCGGTTCGCGGATGGGACGCGTTCTACGTGGCACTGGCGGAGGCGTTCGACGCGACACTGCTCACGCTGGACGCTCGGCTCGCCCGTGCGCACGGGCCGAATTGCCGAATCGAGGTCCTCGATCGGTAGCGGTCCTCGGCACCGCCCCCGGCTTGGCCACCCGTCGCATGTGTCGGGCGTCGAATTCGACGGGCAGCGCTGTCGGGCCGCTGATTCCCGCGATGGGCTTCCACGTGACGGGTCCGCTGCGGCGCGCGTGCGGCATCAGCCGGGTCACGATTATCAGCGCTTCGGCGAGTTCGACTCTGGCCAGATGCGCACCCAGGCAGTAGTGCCCAGCACCGCCGAAGGTCAGCATCGGCGCCGGACCCTGCCGGGTGATGTCGAGACGATCGGGTTCGTCGTAGACCGCGGGGTCGCGATTGGCTGCCGCGGTGCTGGCGATAACGCACGTGCCCGCCGGGATGCGGACATCGTCGAATTCGACGTCGTCGACGGCAACCCGCACACTGCTGAAAGCGATTGGGAAGTAACGGATCAACTCCTCCACCGCGCGCGGTGCCAGCTCGGGATGCTCGACCAGCAGCGACCACTGGCCGGGATGGTCGGCGAGAATCTGCACCGCGGCGGCCAATTGATTACGGGTGGTGTCGGTTCCGGCGTTGAGCAGGACGGCGACGAGGTTGACGAGCTCGTCGCGAGTAAAGCGCTCGCCGTCGTCTTCGGCTCGGATGAGCTGGGAAGTCAGATCATCACCGAGGTATTGGCGGCGACGATCGATCGAGTCTCCGACATAGGCGTCGAGCTGCTCCCACGCGGCCACGATGTCGCGGCGGCACGAGAGACAGCGGAGACCGCCTGGCGACACATGAGGATTCAGCCTCAGGTCGCGGCCGTACAACGTCCGTTCAACGCCGAGGTCGAGCTTGGCAGCGGGAGATTTCGTTGCGGCTCGCCGGTGGGCCGACGAGGCGGCCGCAACGACAACGGGCTGGCGCTCGGCGTTGGCACTGCTGGCACGCGCACGGGTCGCGATCGCCCAAGGTGAGCGATCCGCGGCCGACGCGGACGCCCATGATGCGCTTGCCTGCGCGGTAGGCAGCGGCGCCTATATCTCGGTCCCCGATTGCCTCGAATGCCTCGCCGATCTGGCCCGAGACGTCGACTCTCACCAAGCCGCCCGACTTTTCGGCGCGGCCGAGGCGCTCCGCCGTCGCATGGAGGTGGTGCGATTTCAGGTGTACCAGGCGGGGCTACCAGGATTCGGTGGCTTGGCTGCGAGATGCGCTGGACAACAGTGTATTTGATGCCGTCTGGGCCGAGGGCGCGGCGCTGTCCATCGAGGAGGCGATCGCCCATGCGCAACGGGGTCGCGGTGAACGTCGACGCCCGGCCAGCGGCTGGGAATCGCTGACGCCCGCCGAGCGTGATGTCGTGCGACTGGTCGCCGACGGACTGGCGAACAAGGACATCGCCACCCGGTTATTCGTGTCACCACGGACCGTGCAGGCCCATCTCACCCACGTCTACACCAAACTCGGCCTGACTTCTCGCGTGCAACTGGCCCAGGAGGCGGCCCGCCACGGTTGACTCAGCCCTCGTCGTAGCTCCATGCGCGTAGTTGTTCGGCCATCTTTGCAAGATCAGGCAATGCGCCGGTCGCGACCTGGATGATGAATTCGAAGCGGTCATCCTCGGGGGCACTAATCCACTGGCCGTTGATGGCGAGGAAAGTCCGGCAGGCCGTCCACGCCAGTCGCTTGTTTCCATCCACCAGCGCGTGGTTCCGCGCCAGGGAGTGCAGCAACGCGGCGGCCTTGAGGTGCAGACTCGGGTAGGCATCTTCACCGAACACCGACGCGCAGGGGCGCGCCAGAGCTGACTCAAGCAGGCCGTAATCCCCGACCACGACATCCGCACCGACAGCCTCACGGGCAATGTCGAGCAGATCATCGAGATCCAGGTACTCGGTCATGCGTCCTTAAGGCGCCGCAGGACCCCGGCCTCCTCCCGCACCACGCGCTGCAGAGCCGCGGCAACCTTCGCCTTGTGTGTGCGCCGCGCGATGTATTCGTCGATGGCCGACAAGGCGACGGCCTGCATCGACCGTCCCTCCGCGATCGCCTGCCTGCGCAGCGCTTCCGTCTGCTCAGCACTGGTGCGTAGCGTCATCCCCATGACGGCATGATACCTGATTGATACCTGAGCTTCAGGGCACAACGAACTGGTCGATGACAGACGGGCACAACATGTACCCGCCAGCCGGAGCAGACGGCAGCGGCGATCGTCGAACTCGACGGCACCCTCCGCCGGGCTCATCGCCGACCACGACGGGGTACGTCCGGTCGAGCAGGGCGAGGACGACAGCTTCGTGGTCGCGTTCACCGGTGCCAGCGATGCGCTCGACTGCGCGCTGGCGCTGCAGCGCGCCCCGCTGGCCCGGCTGCGGCTGCGAATCGGGTTGCACACCGGCGAGGTGCGGATGCGCGACCCGAAGGATCCGGCCAACTATGTTGGTCCGACCATCAACCACCCGGCGCGGCTGCGCGATCTGGCACACGGCGGCCAGACCGTACTATCAGGCACCACAAGCGATTTGGTGAGCGACCAACTCCCGGCCGGTGTATGGCTGACCGACCTGGGCACCCACCCCCTGCGGGACCTCCCGCGACCCGAGCGGGTAACGCAACTGTGCCATCCCGACCCGCGCACCGACTTCCCGCCGCTGCGATTGCCGAAGACCATTGCGGCCCAAGGGCTCCCACCCCAGCTGACGAGTTTCGCCGGCCTCCCGTCGATTGACCTTGCTCGCGACCAGTGGCGAACCGATCGGAGCGCCCGGTGAGGTGACCTGGCGGGTGCCGTCGCTGTCGCTGGCCGACGAGGCCTGGCGGGCCGTGGCTGGTCATTGGCCTATCAGGGTGATACGGGTGCCGCCCGGGCCGCCGCTGGCGCCGCCATCGAGGGCGGCGTCGACCCCGGCGAACTGGACGAGGGTATTGGCCACGGCTCGCCGCCCGTCAAGCTAGGGCTGCCGTCGCCGCGTCGCCCAACGTGTGGTCAATGCGACAATTCCGCGAAAAGTTCGCAGTGGCTTCACGTTCGGCGCAGGGACCGGATCGCCTTACCGGCCACCGTCCCGCCGTCCACCGGGAGCACGGTTCCGGTGACATAGCGGGACCGCTCGCCGGCGAAATACAATGCCGCTTCTGCGATGTCCTCCGGTGTGCCCTCCCGCTTCAGCGGGCGGTCTTCCCGCATCGTCTGGCGGATCGCCGCCTCGTACTGCTCGATGCGCTCTCGATCCATAGCCGCCGCCGACGTCGCCAGTAACGGCGTGGGTATGTTGCCCGGCGCGATGGCGTTGACCCGAATTTCGTAGTGCGCCAATTCGATTGCCGCAGACTTGGTGAACTGGATGACCGCCGCCTTCGATGCGCGATAAGTCATTACGCCGCCGCCGGCCTGGATCCCGCCGATGGACGTCATGGTGACAATGGATCCGCCGCCGTGGGCGGCCATGTGCCGCGCGGCATCGCGGGTGCCCGCCATGACCCCCAGGACGTTGACGGCCATGACCCGGTGGAAATCGGCCAAGTCGTCGTCGAGGAATCGGCGGTGCATGGTTCCGGAGACGCCCGCGTTGTTCACCATGATGTGCAAACCGCCGAAGGTGTCGACCGCGGTTGTCACCATCGCCTCGACCTGTTCGGGATCGGAGACGTCAGTGCGCCGGAACAACGCATCGGGCCCCAGCGTGCTCGCCAGCGCCCGGCCCGTGTCCTCGTCGACGTCGGCAATGACCACCCGCGCACCCTCGGTCACGAACCGTTCAACCGTGGCACGGCCGATACCCGACGCCCCACCGGTGACGACGGCAACCTTGCCGGCCAGTTCGTTGGCCACACGACGAGTTAATCGGTGCACGCCGCCTTAAGTCAAGCAGTTGATTTAGCGATCAAACGGAGACCGGTTGCGCCGCACGCGGCCGCGCCCCAACTTCGCGGCACCGACAACCTGCCGACCAAAGCGGCGCGACGCCAGGCCGCCGAAACCACCAGCCGAGATGAGCCGGACAATTGTGTAGACATCGTGGCCATCGCCGCCGGCGTCATGGCCAGCGGGGCACTGATCGCCGCCACGAAGGAACTCACCGGCGACGGGAAAAGCCCGACCCGCAGCATGTTTGCAATCGTCGAAGAGGCAGACACCGATTGCACCGGCCGCCCGAGGCTGCGCAGCGCGGCGGGCACCTGGGCCATCGCTTGGGCCAACATATCGGGCATCCCGGCGTCGGCGCCCCACTCCTGGAATACGGGCGGGTTGTCCCCCAGCGTCGGTAGAGCCAACGGCGTCAGCGTCGCGGCCGACGCCGAGGCGTTCGCGTAGCGATACATCGCGCAGGCATCCTGGGCCCACATTTCGCCGTAGTCGGCCTCGAGGGCCGCGATGGCGGGTGTTTCCTGAGCGGTCGCATTCGCGTGGGTCAACGAGGCCATCCGAGCCCGGTTGGCGGCGATCACCGAGGGCGGCACCGTGGTGGCGAAGGCGTTCTCGAAGGCGCAGGCAGCCGCCCTGGCCTGGCCCGCGATCTGCTCGGCCGCTCCGGCGGTACCGGTCAGCCAGCGCAGGTAGGGCGCAACCGCGGCAGCCATCGAGTCCGACGCCGGGCCCCGCCACCCGTCGTCGGTCAACGCCGAAGTGATCGAACCAACGGATGCGGCAGTGCGGTATAGGTCGTCAGCCAGTTTGTCCCAGGCCGCCGCGGCGCCTAACAGCGGCTCCGACCGAGGACCCGCATACATTCTCGCTGAAGTGATCTCGGGTGGTAGTGCTCCGAAATCCACCTCGCCGCTCCTCGGGGTCGCCGCCTGGCTTCGGATGGCCTAATGCCAGACCGAAGTCAGTTACCTTGGCGCTCTTCATAACCGCCGGCCGCACAGTGTCGACAAGCTGGCGCGAGGTTCGGCCGGGATCGTTATCGGACCTACTGTCAATCGTGATGTCGGAGCCCGGCAGCGCCCGAAAGGAAGGCGGGGTGGGGCGCCGTTGCGAAGATCTGTCCAGCGCGTAGAGGCCGGCGACGGTCGCGAGTCCGACGAGAATCAAACCGCCCCACACGGCATCGGCGTTCACCCGGTGCAGCGCGCCCCACAGCGAGCCGACGCCCAGGTTTCCCAGCAGGATGCCAACTCCCACGATGGTGCTGTAGAAGCCGTAGTGAGTCGCCACCAACCGGTCACCCGACAATGCCACCACGGTCCGCATTTCGAACGGAAACAACGCCGCCGAGGCAATCGCGAGCAGGCTCGCCGACAGCAACAACGCCGTGACCGCTGCGACGGTCCCGAACCTTTCGACGTCCGGGACCACCGCGAGCGGCACGAACGACGCACCCAGGATGGTGGCCCCGACAACCAGGCTGCGGCCGGCACTCCAGCGAGCGGCGAACCATCGGGTAATGCGCAGCTGCCCGGCAACCGCGACCACCCCGGACACCGCGAACATCGCTGCCACCAAAAGCGATTGGTGGCGCGGCGCCAACACCGACGCCTGCATGGGCAGCGCCAGGTAGATCTGGAACGACAGCAGATAGGCGCCGGTCATGGCCGCGGCGAAGCACCAGAACGCTCGGTTGCGGGCAACTGTCCGCCAGCCCTGACGGATTGAGGTCTTCTCGTATTCGGGGTCGGCCGCCGGCCGCGGCAGCGCCAGCAACTGGGCCACGGTCAGCGCGGCGAACACCGCCGCGGCACCCAGCACGGTCATCCGGAAGTCCAATGCCAGCAACGCCAATCCCACCAGCGGACCGAGCAGGATGCCCGCCTGGTAGAAGATGTTGAACATCGCGAAGGCTTCGATCTTCCGGTCGCCGGAGTCGACGGCGAGGTAGGCACGCACCGCCGGGTTGAACAGTGCCCCGGCGAAACCGGTTGCGGCCGAAGCGATCAGCACGGTGGGCAGCGACTGTGCGACCACCAGCATGGCGAACCCGCCGGTACGGATCAGACAGCCGGCCACGATCAGCGGCTTATAGCCGAACCGGTCCGCCAGGGTGCCGCCCACGAAGAACATGCCCTGCTGGGAGAAGTTACGCACCCCCATCACCAGCCCGACCGCCCACGCGGCCAGCCCCAGCGGACCGGCCAGGTAGTCAGCCAGGTACGGCATCAGCATGTAGAAGCCGACGTTGATGCCGAACTGGTTGATCATCAGCAGCCGGCTGGGCCGGTTGAAGCTGCGGAATTGGGTGAGAAATCCCATCACGCCGGCACCCGGCTCGGGTCCACCACCGAGGTGGTGCGGGTCCAGCGGGTAACGACCGCAGCCGAGGGCGAGGCGATCTCGTCGGGATCGGTGCCGGGCCGGTCGCCCAGCAGCCCATGCTCGTCGCAGTATTCGTCGTTGTAGATCGTGTCGAAATAACGGTTGGGGCCGTCGGGAAACACCGCGGCGATCGTGGTGCCCGACGGCAAGGTGCGCGCGGCCCATCCGGCGACCAGACCAACCGCCCCGACACTCCAGCCGCCGCTGGCGTAGTGGGTGGCGGCCAGATTGCGGCAGGCCCAGACGGCTTCGGCCGGCGCAACCCAGTGCACCTCGTTGAATGCGGCGTAGTCGACGTTGCGGGGATAGATGCTCGAACCCAGTCCGCGCATCAGCCTGCTGGTGGCGGGCTGACCGAAGATCGTGGACCCGATGGTGTCGACGCCGATCAACCGCATATCGGGATTGAACTCGCGCAATACCCGTGCCACGCCCGCCGAATGGCCTCCGGTGCCCACCGAGCACACCAGCACGTCGACCTTCCCGAGCTGGGCCACCAACTCCAGCGCCAGTGGCCGGTAGGCGTCGACGTTGTCGGGGTTGCTGTACTGGTTGGGATTCCAGGCAGCGGGGTCGGCGGCCAGCAGCTCGGCGACCCGATCTTTGCGGGCCTGCTGCCATCCACCGACCGGGTGCGGCTCGGTGACCATGTCGACGCCGGCCCCGTAGGCGGTGAGCATGCGTGCGATGATCGGTTCCAGGCCCGGGTCGGTGACCAGGGTCACCGGGTGGCGGTATGCGTTGCCGGCCAGCGCCAGCCCCAATCCCAATGTGCCGCTGGTTGATTCGATGATCGCGGCACCGGGCGCGAGGTCGCCGCGGGCGCGGGCGCGTTCCACCATGTGCATGGCGGGGCGGTCTTTCATGCCGCCGGGGTTGAATCCTTCGAGCTTGGCCCAGAATCCACGGTCGTCGCTGCCGACCGGCCCGGCGCTTCCCGATATCCACAGCACCGGCGTGTTGCCGACCATGGTGCCGGGCTGGCGGTTACGGCTTGGCGGGAGCTGGTAACCCTGCGGGATGGCACGGTAACGATCCCGGTTCTGTCGCCGTACCGAGGTGAGATGCGAGCGGTTGGGACGCAAGACGCGTGAGTTGTTCAGCTGGGCGGAATTTTTCACGGGCATGTTGAGGTTCATGGTGTCGTCGCTTCGGTCTCGAGCCGCCGATCAAGTGCGGCAAGGTGATAGGGGTCAGCAGTCATCGGCCGTGGCGAAATGGTCACCAGGGCCTGACACTGACCGGTCAGCAACGAGACAGGCAGAACCGAGTCAACAAGTCTTGACCGGTGCGCACATCAACCGGCAGGGTCGGCGGTCCGCGCCCGGCGACCACCACGGCAGCGGTGAGTACGCCCACGATGCCGCCGGCGACCACCACCACGGCAGCTTCGAACACCGGCGCGTCCGATCGCGGCATCACCGCGCCGGCCTGCAGCGGAGGGCACGGTGCCGCCGAGTCGTCGCTGAGGTGTGCGTGACCGATGTTCACCGCGAATTCACTGCCCACAGCCGTCGACAGCGGGTGGCTCGGATGCGCCGGTTGGCGATCCAATTGCGGCAGCCAACATTGAGCGGCTACCGCGGCGACGACCACGACCAATACGATCGCGATCCGCGCGGACCGAGTCCACACCGCGTGCCGGAGGTTCACGCCGGCCACCATATACCCCCCATGGGTATCATGTAAAGTGCGGCATTGCGGCTTGCGCGGCGGTCGATGTCCTAGCAGGGTAGTAGCGCGGGCCCGAATCAACGGCGACGAGGAGCTGTCCATGCCGGTACTGCCAACGAGCGGTCATTCCCTGGGCGGAGTACAGCTCAGCAGGCGCGGCTTTATCGGCGCCGGAATCGCCGGTGGGTTTTTGCTGGCCGGTTGCGGCCACTCACAGACACACTCGGCAGACGAGACGGCCATGGCTGCCGCAATCGGCGCGGCCGAGCGGGCCCGGCCGCACAGCGGTCGAACCGTAACCGCCAGCCTGGTACCGCAGCAGGTGGAGATCGACCTCGGCGGGCCGATCGCCCGTACGCTGGCCTACGGCAACACAGTCCCGGGACCGCTGATCCGGGCCGCCGTCGGCGATGAGATTGTCGTCGCGGTGACCAATCGGCTCGACCATCCGACGTCGGTGCACTGGCATGGCATTACGCTGCGCAACGACATGGACGGCGCCGTACCCGCCACCCCGAACATCGAGGCCGGCCATGACTTCACCTACCGATTCTCCGTCCCTGATCCGGGCACCTACTGGGCCCATCCGCACGTCGGCCTCGAAGAGGATATGGGGCTTTATCTGCCGGTCATTATTGACGATCCGACCGAACCGGGACGCTACGACGCGGAATGGATTGTCGTGCTTGATGATTGGACTGACGGCGTCGGCAAGAGTCCGCAACAGATTTACGACGCCCTGGTCGACCCGAACAAGCCCACCGTAATGCCCATGCCCACCCCGCTAACCACAACGACCCCGCCAACCACGACAAGTACGACAAGCACGACGAGCACGACCGAGACGCCGCCGCCATCTCCGATGCCGGGCATGCCGGGCGGCGACGTGGCCAGCAGCGACCTGCTCGGCGGCGACGCCGGTGATGTCGCCTACCCCTACTATCTGATCAACGGCCGTATCCCCGCGGCCCCCACGACCTTCAATGCGAAGCCGGGCCAGCGAATCCGGATCCGGATCATCAATGCCGCTGCCGATACGGCGTTCCGCGTCGCGTTGGCCGGACATTCCATGACGGTCACCCACACCGACGGTTACCCGGTGCTTCCGACACCGGTCGACGCGGTGCTGATCGGCATGGGCGAACGTTACGACGTCATCGTGACGGCGGCATCCGGTGTCTTCCCGCTCGTCGCACTCGCCGAAGGCAAGAACTCCGTGGCACGCTCGCTGCTGTCCACCGGTGCGGGCAGCGCGCCCGATCCGCAGTTCCGGCCGGCGGAACTCAACAAGAGGGTGGGCACCATCGAGATGTTCACCGCCACAACGTCGGCCAATCTGGGCCGGGCCGAACCCGGCCTCGAACTTCCCGTCGTGTTGGGCGGCACCATGGCCAAATACGACTGGACGATCAACGGTGAGCCCTACAGCAGGACCAAGCCGCTGCAGGTACACCAGGGTCAGCGCCAACTTCTGGTGTTCGACAACACCACCGCGATGTGGCACCCCATGCACCTGCATGGCCACACCTATCAGATCATCAAGGCCGACGGTTCCCTCGGCGCCCGCAAGGACACCGTCATCGTCCTGCCCAAGCAGAAGGTCCAGGCGGTCCTGGTCGCCGATAATCCGGGTACGTGGGTGATGCACTGCCACAACATGTATCACCTGGCGGCCGGCATGATGACGCGCCTGGATTACGTCTTCTGACGGCTGAGGAAGTCCAGCAGGAGTTCGTTGACAGCCGAGGATTGCTCGATTTGCGGACAGTGGCCCGCGTCGTCGATCACCACCGCGCGTCCATCCGTGACCTGCTTGGCGAGCTGCGCGGCCCACCCGGCGGGCAGCAGCTTGTCGTCGCGCCCCTCGACCACGAGCGTCGGCACGCTGATGCGCTGATAGGGGCGCGCACTCGACGATTCCGAGGCCGGTGCAGATTCCGACTCAGACTCCGGCTCAGCGCCAGGGCGGCGACAACGCGCTGCCGCCACGGCTTCCCACGCTCCCGGAACAATGCTCGACTGATAGCGGCGCCGCACATAGTCCTCGTCGGCCGGATAGCGGGCATCGTGGAACAGCGCCTCCACGATACGGCGCATCCCGTCCAGCGTGGCGTCGTAGCGCTGCAGGGCCTCGAAGTGCCGATTCTGCTGAATCTGCCCCCCGCCGCAGATGATCGCCATGGTGCGGATCGGCAGCCGGGGTGCATCCGATGTGGCATCGGTCAGCAGCATGATGGCGCCCATCGAATTGCCGGCGAAATGCGCGGAGTCGACGCCGACAACGTCGCAGAACCGGGCCACATGCCGGATGCGCATCCCGCGGCCGTCGACGAAGTCCACGACCTTGGCCGACTGCCCGAACCCGAGGAGATCGGGCGCCAGCACCCGGTAGCGCTTAGCCAGCGCGACGATGTTGTGCTCCCAGCCCAATTCGGCGCTGGCCCCGAATTCGCCGCCATGCAGCAGCACCACCGGGTCACCCGTGCCCGACTCCAGATAACTGGTGACCAGACCGTCGACCACGGCGGTTCGGCGGTGTATCGGCATCACTTGATCGCAATGGGATTCACCGGCGATCCCACCGCGCCAATGAATCTCAGCGGCGGCGCGATCAGCTGAAACTCGTAGACGCCGTCGGTGGCGCAGTCGGCCGCCAACGCCGTGAGGTCCCAGTATTCACCCAGCATCAACCCCATGTCACGCAGGCACAGCAGATGAAACGGCAAGAACAGGCCTTCGACTCCCGAAACGGGGTCTTCGACCTGGAGATTGTCGGCGGCCACCGCGGCGACCTCGTGATCGTGCAGCCACTGGGCGCAGCGCCAGTCCAGCCCGGAGTACCACTCGGTCTTGTTGCCAGTCATCAGAAACCTTGCCCACCAACCGGTTCGGATCAGCACGATGTCACCGCGGCCGACCGTGATGCCTTGGGCACGGACGACGTCGTCCAGTTCCTCCGGAGTGATCGGGTTGCCATGCTCGAGAAAGACGTCCGCACCGCGATGGCGCACCAGGTCCAGTAGCACGCCGCGCGAGGTGATGCCCTTGACGTCGACCTTGTCGATGCCGCAGTGGTAAGCCCCGAGACTGGTTACCGATCCGGCCGGGAAGCCGTTGTAAAGCAGGTCGTCATAGTAGACGTGCGACAGCGCGTCCCACTGGGTGGCCGCCTGCAACGGCATGATGACCATGTCGTCGTTGAACCGGAACGGATTGTCGACCACGTAGTTGCCCAACTGTTCGGCCGTCGGGTTCTGCGTCCAGCCAGGCCCGTACCGGCCCAGGGTGTTGGCATCGCCACCGTCCACGGTCATCACGTGGATGGGGTTGTGCCGGAACCCAAAAGCGCCCTGCGGGCCGGACGACCCGAAATCCACGCCGAGCGGAAACACCTTCCCGTGCCGGACCAGGCTTGCGGCGTGCCGGACGGTGTCGGCGGTGATGAAGTTCAGCGTCCCGAGTTCGTCCGCCTCACCCCACCGGCCCCAGTTGCTGAGATCGGCTGCTACCCGCCTGAATTCGGCTAGGCTTGCCATGACGCACGTCCTTTCTCGAGGTTCCCGGCGATTGCGGCGCCCAGGTTTCCGCCGTCCACCCACACCACCTGGCCCGAAATATAGCTGGCGGCACGGCTGTTCAAGAACAGCAGCACCGCGGCCTGTTCGGCCGGATCAGCGACCCGGCCCAGCGGCTTGGCGATGTCGTCGAGGAATTCCGGGCCGTAGGCCTGCCTCAGCTGATCGAGGATGGGTGTTTCGGTCACCCCGGGTCCGGTGCAGTTGATCCGGATGCCGCGCGCAGCGAGGTCGGCCGTGCGCCGCATGGTGTAGAGGATGACTGCTTCCTTGGACAATTGGTAGCCGCTGCCGACCGCCTCGCGGTGACGATGACACCATTCGATGCCTTCGCGCATCGTCGTGGTGTTCAGCAGCGAAGCCACCGCGCAGAGATGTTCCCGGTAGGCCGCCGCGGCAAGCGATGACACGCTGACAATCGACGCACCCGTGGCCATCATCGGGATCAGTGCCTCGGTGAGATGGCGCAGCCCCAGGAAATTGATGGTGACGACCAGTAGCGGGTCGCCGATCCCCGAGGACACGCCGGCGACGTTGAACAGCGTGTCGACGCGTCCGCCGAGAGCAGCCACTGCCCCATCGATGGAATCCGAGTCGGCCAGGTCGACCTCGTGAAAATCGTTGAGTTCGTATGTCGGTCGCCGCGTGTCCAATCCGATGACATGAGCGCCGAGTTCGGTGAGTTGATTTACGACCTGCGCGCCGATGCCCGAGGAACATCCGGTTACCAGCGCGCGGCGGCCGTCGTAGCGCCACAGGTCGCCGATCAGGCCCAACGCCTAGCCAGCTTTCGGTGTCATTGACGCTGCTCCTTTGCGCGGCGCGCCGCCATGACGCGGCCCTCGTTGATCTCCGCCATGGCTTCGGGAATCTCGCTGGCAGTGAACTTACCGCCGCGTCCGGTGGGTAGGCCGCCGAATGAGTAGTTTTCGTCGAAGGGGGGTGCGCCACAGGGTCGTGTTTCCGGCCGGCGTGCTTCGATTCGCTCGATGACGGGCGCCAGCCTGGCGGCCTTGTCGGCGACCGCCTTCGCGTCGCGCTCGATGAACTCCGGCAGCACCTCGGAGCCCATGATGTCGATGGACTCCATGGTGCCCTCGTGACTACGCGGGTTGAGCAGCAGGATGATCTCGTCGACGCCGCTTTCCTCGTACCCCCGCAGGAACTCACGCACAGTGGCCGGCGAGCCGATGGCGCCGCGCCCCGGCCCGTAGGCCAGGGTCGGATCTTTGTGGACCTCTTCGAGATAGCGGGTCCACACACCCGTCCGTCCGGGTGTGTGCACACCGGTCATGTAGTAGTGCATGATGCCGAACGAGAAGAACCCACCGCCCTGCCCGAGGCGTCGCAGTGCCTCGTCGTCCGTCCGGGCGACCATCATCGACAGGTCACCGCCGATGGCCAGGATGTTCGGGTTGATCCGCGGGGTCACCGGGACACCGTTCTCCTCGAATTCCTTGTAGTAGCCGTTCACCCGCTCGGTCAGCGGGCCCGGGCCGGTGTAGGCGAAACTCAGTGCGCCGATGCACTTCTGGGCGGCCATCTGGACGGTGGCGGGCCGGGTGCAGGCAACCCACACCGGCGGGTGCGGCTTCTGCATCGGCTTGGGAATGACGTTGCGGGCCGGCATCTGGATGTGCTCACCGGCGAAGCCCGAGAAGGGTTCCTCGATCATGCAGCGAATCGCGACTTCCAGTGCCTCCTCCCATTGGGCCCGCTTGTCGGCGGGATCGATGTTGAATCCCCCGAGTTCGCCGACCGACGACGATTCGCCGGTGCCGAACTCGACCCGCCCGTTGGACAACAGGTCCAGGGTGGCAATGCGTTCGGCCACCCGCGCCGGATGGTTGACAGCGGGCGGCAGGTGCATGATGCCGAATCCCAACCGGATGTTGTTGGTCCGCTGGCTGGCCGCGGCCAGGAATATCTCCGGTGCGGTGGAATGACAGTATTCCTCCAGGAAGTGGTGCTCGGTGAGCCACACGGTGGAAAAGCCCGCCTTGTCGGCGGCCTCGACCTCGTCGAGGCAATCCTGAAGCAGGATGCGTTCGTCGTCGGCGGTCCAGGGACGCGGCAGGGCGAATTCATAGAACAACGAGATTTTCATGCTTACCTCCTATGAGCACTACGTGCCTGTACCGCGACATGTTTCGCTGCGACATAGCCAAAGGTCATGGCGGGTCCGATGGTCGCACCGGCACCGGCATAGCTGCGGCCCATCACCGGCGCGGAGGTGTTGCCGACCGCGTAAAGTCCACGCACCACGGTGTCGTCGCAGCGCAAGACCCGGGCGTGTTCGTCGGTGCGCAGGCCTCCCGACGTGCCGAGGTCGCCGAGAACGATGCGGAACGCGTAGTAGGGCGGATCGCCCAGGGGATACAGGTTGGGGTTGGGCAGTGTCGGGTCGCCGTAGTAGTTGTCGTAGGCGCTGTCGCCGCGGCTGAAGTCGTCGTCGTGTCCGGTGCGGGCAAGCTCGTTGAAACGCGTTGCCGTTGCCCGGAGCTGGGCGCCCGGGACGCCGATTTTGGCGGCCAGTTCCTCCCACGTCCGCGCCGCCTTGACGACGCCCGATTCCAGCCAGGCCACAGGGACCTTGCGTCCGGTGGGTACCGGCGCGCCGGGAATCTTCGGTATCGGCAGATGCCCGGCGATGACGTAGCGATTCCAGGACCGGTGATCGGTGATCAGCCAACAGGGGATGTGGGTAACCCCGGACTTCTGGCCCTCGATCATGGCATGGCCGAAATCCATGTAGGGTGCGGCCTCGTTGATGAATCGCCTGCCGGCTCCGTTGACGATGAATTGCGCGGGCATCATCCGCTCGTTGAGCATGAATTGCATTCGGCCGTCCGGCCATTGAATGGCCGGAAACCACCATGCTTCGTCCAGTAGCTCGGCGGCCGCGCCGAGTCGCTGGCCGGCACGGATGCCGTCACCGGTAGCCGCGGGATTGCCGAAGCTCCAGTCCCGGTCCACGATCGGTTGGTGTTGCTTGCGCCAGGCCAGGTCGTGGTCGAAACCTCCGCAAGCAAGGATCACCGCGTGCCGCGCGCCGATCCGCGCCGGTACGCCCGCCCTGTCCACCAGCGCACCGATCACCGATCCGTCGGTGTCGGCGAGCAATTCGGTCATCGGCGAGTCCAGCCACAGCGCAATGTCGCGCTGCTTCATCGCCAGTCGCATCCGCGCTGCCAGTGACTGGCCGATCGCCGCCATCCGCTCACCGAGCACCCGCGCCCTGACCATGCGGACTATCAGCTTCAGCAACACCGCCTTTCCGCTCCACGACTGGCGGATCCGGTAGAACGAACGTAATTCGTTTGGCCTCAGCCAGATTCCCTTCGGTGCCAGCGCCAGCGGCCGTAGCAGCTTCTCCTCGTCGGCGCCCAGTGAGCGCAGATCGATGGGCGGCACGTTGATGGTGCTGCCCAGTTCGGAGCCGCCGGGCAATTCCGGGTAGTAGTCGGCATAGCCTGGCTTCCAGACGAACTCCAGCCACGGCGAAAGCCCTTCGAGGAACTCCAGCATCCGCGGGGCCGACTCGACGTATTGCCGGATCCGCGCCGGACTTACCAGGCCGCCGGTGACCCGGCGCAGGTACTCGATCACATCAGCGGGTGCCGGCGCGTAGCCCGCTCGGCGCTGTGCCGGCGCGCCGGGTACCCAGATGCCGCCGCCGGACAAGGCGGTGGAACCACCGAAGTATGCGGACTTTTCCACCACCAGCGTCTGCAGACCGGCGGCGTCGGCGGCCATCGCGGCCGTCATGCCGCCGGCGCCGGACCCCACCACCAGCACGTCGACGGCGTGGTCGAAGGCTTCGCTGCCGGTGAAGGTCATGGGCTGGCCACTGCCGTCCTGATGGCGAACGCGGTGATCAGGTCGGGGGTCTGTTTGTAGTAGCGAACCGTCGTCCGGTACGGTCCTGCCGTCGCCAAGGCGGCGAAAGCGGCTATCCAGGTGCGGATTTCGTGCGCGGAGCTACCGCCCTCGTGCATCACGAACGAATTCGACCACTGATCCAGATCGTCGAGGTGTCCCCCGTCGACGATCTCCAGGAAGCGCTGATCCCAGGCCGGGTTGAGGGGCTGCAGGTCGCTGTCTCCGGTGGCGAAGCTCTTGGCCGTGTCGATCACGGCCGTCTGCCGGGCTTGTCGTTGCTCAGGTGTCATCGGCCGACCGTGCACGAGCCGCTCCCGGGCGGCCGGACCGGCGTCGTCCAGCGTCGGCACCGGCGGGCTGTGCGACAGCCCACCGGATCCGATCACCAGCACCCGCTTGTCCAGCGTGGCAAGGAAATTGCCGACCGCGGTGCCCAGTGCCCGGCAACGGCGCAGTGGTCCCAGCGGCGTGGCGATCGCATTGATGAAGATCGGTATCACCGGGCGCGCCGTCGCCGTGCCGAAGAGTTTCTCCAGCGGCTGCATCGTTCCATGATCGACGTCCATGCTGGCCGAGACGGCCATGTCGACGTCCGCACCGAGCACCGCCCGGGCGCACTGCTGCGCGATCTGATCGGGAACGTCGAGTGGGCCAGCGTAGCTGCCGTAGTCGCCGACTCCGTTGGCGTGCATGCCGATACAAAATGGCGGCATCACCTTGTAGAAGAAACCGTTGTAGTGGTCGGGCGAGAAGATGACGACGAGCTCGGGATCGTACTCGCCGACGAAGTCCCGTGCCTTTCCGATCGCGGCGTTCACGTCGTCAAGCAGATCCCGCGGCGGCCCCGGTAGATTCAGCAGCGGGCTGTGGGACATACAGCACAGAGCCAGTGGCACTTTGGAAATCACCGCCTCTCGGAGTAAGGGTAAGGGCCGCGACGAGCGATGCGCTCAACTCGGGAGCGAGTTGAGCGATACACGCGCCGGCGATACACCGGTCGGGCCGCAGGAACACCACCGATTCGTCGTGAACATCGAACCAGGACTTGAGGTCTCCGGTGTGGTCACCGACGACCACGACATCGGGATCGTCGTGTCCGGTCCAGTGCAGCTGCACCTGCGGACGCGCGGCGACGAACCGGGCACCCAACGCCTGCCACGTCGCAAATGCCTGCTCGCCAAGGATCTTCCGCGGGTTGTTGTTCCAGCACAACACGGCGAACCAGGCGCCCAGCACGTCGTCCAGCAAGACGTCGCGGCGGGTGCGGGTGTTGACCCGGGGTTGAACGAACAAGGTACCCGCCGGGGATCGTGGGTTGCGGGGCTCGGCGTGCACCACCGCCCCGCACTCGTAGCGCGGCATCGGCTTGAACCGCATCTCGAGCACATAGCGCTTGAGCGCCGGCATGATTGAGGCGGCACGCACGATCAGGTCCCGGCCGGCCGCGATCCTGCGGTCGGTGGGCGAAATCACCCGACCGACCATGGTGGACAGGTCGATCATCGCCCGGGCATGTTTGCGGCGTTCCATGTCGTAGGTGTCGAGCAGGGAGTCGCCAGCCTGCCCGGTGACCACCGCGGCGAGCTTCCAGCCCAGGTTCGCCGCGTCGCGGATGCCGCTGTTGTAGCCCTGCCCCTGCCACACCGGCATGAGATGCGCGGCGTCCCCGGCCAGCAGCAGGCGGCCCCGGCGGAAGGCGCCGGCGATTCGCGAGTGATGGGCGTAGACGCGCCGGCGGATCACCTCGACCCGGTCCGGGTAGGGCACCACGCGTGCCAGCATGCGGGTCAAGAACGCGGGATCCTCCGCCTGCTCGTCGGATTCGCCGGCGTGAATCATGAACTCGAACCGGCGAATCCCGTGTGCGATGGAGATCGAGGCGTACGGGCGCTCCGGGTCGGCGCCGACCTCGCTGTTGGGGTGGCCCAGCGGATCGTTGGCGACATCGACGACCAGCCACCGGGTGGGCGACGTGGTGCCGTCGAAGGAAACCCCCATCGTCCGGCGGATGATGCTGCGCCCACCATCGCAGCCGACAACGTAGCCGGCGCGCACCCGCGACACGCCGCCGCCCTCGCCACCGCACTCGACCGTCACCGCGTCGCCGATGTGCGCACAGGAGATCACCGGACGGTTCCACCACACCTCGACATGGCCGAACCGGTCCAAGCCCCGCAACAATTCGGCATCGACCAGCGGCTGGACGAAGCCGTTGCGCCTGGGCCAGCCGAAACGTGCGTCGGGGGGTGCGATTTCGGCCAGTATCCGGCGCTTGGCGTCGAAGAACCGCAGAATCTGGTTGGGCACCGTGTGCGGGAGGATCCTGTCGACCAGGCCGATCGACTGAAAGGTGCGCAGCGCCTCGTCGTCCAGTCCGACCCCGCGGGGATAGTCGATCAGGCTGGCTCGCTCCTCGGCCACCAGCGTGCGAATCCCTTGCAGCCCAAGAATATTGGCCAAGGTCAGCCCGACCGGACCGGCCCCAACCAGCAGCACGTCCACCTCCTGTCCGCTCCCGGTCATCAGCGCCCCAGCAGGAAGTCAAGGTGCAGGCGATTGAACGTCTTGGCGTCCTCGTACTGCGGCCAGTGCCCGCAGCCCGGCATCACCTCGAAGCGAGCACCGGGAATCATCGATGCGATGCGGCGGCCCTCCCCAACATCGGCCGTCGGGTCGTGAGTTGTCCAGAGCACCAACGTCGGTGCGGTGATGGCCCCGTAATCGCCGGGACCCAGCAGGTTACGGGCCCGAATTTCCGGGTCCTGCAACGCCATGATGTCGCGCATGGCCGCGACGAATCCGGGCTGGCGATAGATGCGCTGCCGGGCGGCCACCAGGTCGTCGTAATCCTTGGACTTGTCGGCCATCAGCCACTTGATCCGCGCCTGCACCGCCTCCCACGTCGGGTTCTCCGCAGCTGCGATGGACAGCGTGACGATGCGCGCCATGACCGCCGGGTCGGCCCGCGAGCCACCGGCGGTGTTGAGCACCAGGCGGTCGACGACGTCCGGGTGGTCGACGGCGGCGCGGGCGGCCACCCAGCCACCCAGCGATTCACCGCTGAGCTTGACGCGGTCGGCCCCGATGCTGCGCACCACCGCCATCAGATGCTCGACGTAGTGCCGGATTTCGAGTGGATGCCCCGGTTTGTCGGTGTAGCCGTGACCCAGCATGTCGATCGACCAGGTCCAGAAATGTTCGCCGTGCGCCGCCAGGTTGCGGACGTAGGCTTCGGCGTGACCACCGGAACCGTGCAACAGCACCAGCGCCGGCTTACCGGGATCGCCGGCACGCAGGTAGCGCGTCCGGATCCCCGCGGCAATGAGGTAGCCCTGCTCGAACGGGACACCTTGGAGATCGCTCCACAGGCTCTCGAACTCCGCCACGGTTCCTTCCCGCCGGAAGCCCGGTTCTCGTCCACGCATACCGGATTGTGCTAATATCGCACATTAATGTGCGTTATATATAGAGCTTTGCTCTCCTCCGGGGGTCTGTCAAGACCGTGACCGGGTCGCAGACCCTGGCCAGGGGGCTTACCGCGTTGCAACTGGTCGCGGGTTCGCCCAGCGGACTCACCATGCAGCAGGTGGCCGACCAGGTCGGCGTACACCGGACCATCGCCTATCGATTGCTCTCGACGCTGACCCAGTTCCGGCTGGTCACCAAGGGTGAGGACGGGCGCTATCGGCCGGCTGCGGCTCTGGCGGTCCTGGGCTCGTCCTTCGACCACAACCTGCGCCAGCTGAGTCTGCCGACGCTGCGGGCTTTGGCCGACGAGCTGGGAACCACGGTGTCGTTGCTGGTCGCCGAGGGCGACGAGCAAGTGGCGGTGGCGGTCATCGTGCCCACCCAGGTCGCCTACCAGCTCGCTTTCCACGAGGGCAGCAGGTATCCGCTGGACCGCGGCGCCGCCGGAATAGCCCTGCTGGCCAGCATGCCGCCGCGCCAGCGCGAACGTGACCTGGTCGCCGCCACCCGGGAGCGCGGCTGGGTGATGACCTACGGCGAGATCGAACCAAATACCTACGGCCTGGCCGTGCCCGTGCGCCGCGTCGCGCCGTCGCCACCGACCTGCATCAACCTCATCTCCCACCGCGAAGACGTGGTGATCCGGGGACGGGACGCGGTCATCAAGGCCGCCACACAGTTGTCCACACTGCTGAGCTGAAGGGACGCCGGGCATGCGGTGGGATCAGGAATTCGATGTCGTCGTGCTCGGCAGCGGCGGCGCCGGGCTGACCGCCGCATTGACAGCGGCGGTCGCCGGCGCATCGGTAGCGGTGTTCGAGAAGGCGCCGACCATCGGCGGGACCACCGCCGTCTCGGGCGGCATCGCCTGGATTCCGGCTCATCACCGCTGTCCCGACCGTGAACTGACGGTGGCCGACGCCCTGCACTACCTGCGCGCGCAATCGTGGGGATCGATGGACGACGCACTGGTGGAAACGTTCGTGCGAACCGGCCCGGCCATGCTCGACTTCGTCGAGAACCACAGCGGTCTGCGCTTCGAGGTCGCCGACGGATTCCCCGATTACCGGCCCGAGCTGCCCGGAGGACAGCCCGGCGGTGGGCGCTCGCTCAGCGCGGCGCCGTTCGATCTCGACCGAATCGGCGAGTGGGCCGGCCGGATCACCTCATTTCCCGCCGATTGGTCCAACGTCGGATTCGACGCCGAGACCCGCGCCCGGTTGCACGCCGGGGTCGGCGCCGGGCCGGGCAACGTGTGCGTGGCCGGCACCGCACTGATCGCCGGACTGTTGAAGGGCCTGCTGGACACCGGAGCGGAACCGTGCCCGAACGCGCCGGCCGAGGAACTGATCGTCGACGGCTCAGCCGTCACCGGAGTGCGAATCGCCCGCCCCGAACACCGCATCAGCGTTGGGGCCCGTCGCGGGGTCATCCTGGCGACGGGCGGGTTCGAATGGGATCCGGTTCTGGTGCGGGCATTCCTGCGCGGACCCATGCACGGCGCGGTCTCGCCGCCCAACAACACCGGGGAGGGACTGCGCATGGCGATGGCGCGCGGCGCCGATCTGGCCAACATGGGCGAAGCGTGGTGGGTTCCGATCGTGCAGATCCCCGGCGACACCATCGGCGGCCGGCAACGCAGCCGCAGCGTGCGCCTGGAGCGAACCCGCCCGCGCAGCATCATCGTCAACCGGGCCGGGCGGCGGTTCGTCAACGAGGCATGCGATTACAATTCGATGGCCGGCGCCTTCCACTACCTCGATCCCCGGGACGGCTACGTCAACGACCGCGGCTGGATCGTCTTCGACTCAATTCACCTGCAGCGCTACGGGTTTCTGGGCGTCACCCCCGCTCAACCGGTTCCCGGCTGGTTCTGCGAGTCGGCCGACCTGGCCGAATTGGGCGCCAAGGCCGGCATCGACGTCGACAGGCTGACGCGCACCATCGAGCGGTGGAACCGCAACGTCGCGGCCGGCGGCGACCCCGACTTCGGCCGCGGTTCCAGTGCCTACGACGGCTATTGGGGCGATCAGAGTGCCACCACGCCTGCCGGCAAGACCCTCGGCCCGATCGACACCGGCCCTTACTATGCGGTACCGATCTGTGTGGGTGCGATGGGCACCAAGGGCGGACCGCGCACCGACCGAGATGGACGCGTGCTCCACGTCAGCGGCAAACCCATACCCGGTCTGTTCGCCGCGGGCAACACGATGGCCGGAGTTACCGGCCGAGCCTACGGCGGCGCGGGCGGAACCATCGGCCCCGCAATGGTTTTCGGCTACCGCGCCGGATTCGCTGCCGCCACCGGCGCATCCGTCGACCCGCGGTAGCGGTTATTTCAGGACTTCAGCGGGACTTCCACGCAGACGTGGGTGCCCGCCGGGGTATCCAGGAAGACGAAAGTCCCACCGGCGGCGTCGACCCGGGCCCGATGGGAAGCCAGCCCGATATGCCCCTCGCCGAGGCGACGAGCCATGGTGTCGCCGCTGATTCCCACCCCGTCGTCGGCGACATCCAAAACACAGGTGTCGTCGGTGATCCCGAGGGTGACCGACGCAGTGCGGGCCCGGGAATGGCGCACCACGTTCGACAGCAACTCGCGGGCCACACCGAACATGATCGGATCGATCTCATTGCGCACCGGATAGTCGATGTCGGTGCTGACCTTGATGCCCGAACGCTGCGCGGTGGAGGCGGCCAGCTGTTCGACCGCCGCCCCCAACCCGACTTGCTCGAGGACGGCCGGATGCAGCTCAAAGGTGGCCTGCCGCAGACGTTCCGATGCGCTCTGCAGACCTGCCAAAGCCCGGTTGACGCGCTCGTCGTCGGGCGCGGCCGTCTGTAACTCGATGAGCTCCTGGCGGGCGGCCAGCACGTCTTGCAGCGGCCCGTCGTGAATGGACTCCGAGATCCGGCGCTGCAACACCTCAGACGCGGTCATGGTCTGAGCCAGCAGTTCCTCACGCAACGCGCTCAGACCGGCAACCGAGCGGGCGTGGCGCTCCTCGATTCGAACGACGATCAATGCCGTGGCACACAGAAACGCATAGAGCACGAATCGGAATATCGCTTCGGGCCATCCGATTGCCCGCACCATCGCCGGATCTTGGACCACCGCGAGGGCAAATCCGACGAGCGTGAAAGCCAGCACCACCGCCGCCCGCCGCGACGATACGTCCAAACCCACCAGCACCGGCAGCAAGGTCATGATCAGCAACGGATAGATCCCGTCGGTGGACAGCAACTGAAAACCGGTCAACGCGAAAACGTCGACGGCGGTGAACGCAAAGGGCTCGTATCTGGACATCCTGACGAATCGGCGCAACACAACGACGCGTCGCGACGGCGAATACGCCAAGGCCAGGGCCCACAGCGCGGCCAACGCGTAGGCGACGATCAACGCGCATTGCTGCGGCCATTCCGAGTCGTCGGTGCCCACCAGCATGGCGGCGACCATCAGCAGCACAACTCCGATTCGAAGCACTGAAGCGATTCGGTAGGAGCGCATCTGGTGCAGCCTGCGCACCCGTTTCAGTTCTGCGTCGCTGGTCTCCACCACAAGAACACCGTAGTCACGACCGGGGGATGCGATTGGGGTGTTGCGCGGCAATATCGCCGATCCGCCGGAGCAAACTGTCGCCCAGGCCCGCGAGTTGTCCGGGAATTACGGACAGATGGTCGCGGCGAACGGCTACACTCATCGCCATGGTCGGCCGACATGGACATGACCCGGACATGGCCCAGACATGATAGGGACATGACTTGAACATGACGGCGCCCGAGAAAGTCCGTGTGGTGGTCGGCGATGACCACCCGCTGTTTCGTGAGGGCGTGGTGCGCGCGCTTTCCTTGAGCGGCTCGGTCAACGTGGTCGGTGAGGCCGATGATGGCGCGACGGCGCTGGAGTTGATCAAGACTGAGCTGCCCGACGTTGCCTTGCTCGACTACCGGATGCCGGGCATGGACGGCGCCCAGGTGGCCGCCGCGGTACGCAGCTATGACTTGCCCACCCGCGTGCTGCTGATTTCGGCGCACGACGAATCGGCGATCGTCTACCAGGCCTTGCAGCAGGGCGCCGCCGGTTTCCTGCTGAAGGATTCGACGCGCACCGAGATCGTCAAAGCCGTGCTCGATTGCGCCAAGGGACGCGACGTCGTCGCGCCCTCCTTGGTCGGCGGCCTTGCCGGCGAGATCCGCCAGCGAGCGGCCCCGACGGCTCCGGTGCTCAGCGCCCGCGAGCGAGAGGTGCTCAATCGTATTGCCCGCGGCCAGAGCATCCCCGCGATCGCCGGCGAACTGTATGTGGCGCCATCGACGGTCAAGACCCATGTGCAGCGGCTCTACGAAAAGCTCGGTGTCAGCGACCGTGCGGCCGCAGTCGCCGAAGCCATGCGGCAGGGGCTGCTCGACTGACTGCCCCTTGGGCCAGCAATCGCGTGCGCCAATCACGACCTCAGCGGTACTTCCACGCGGACGTGGGTGCCCGTTGGGGCATCCAGAAAAACGAATATGCCCCCCGCGGCGTCGACCCGCATCCGATGCGAGGCCAGGCCGATATGCCCCTCGCCGAGGCGACGAGCCATGGTGTCGCCGCTGATTCCCACGCCGTCGTCGGCGACATCCAAAACGCAGGTGTCGTCGGTGATCCCGAGGGCGACCGACGCAGTGCGGGCCCGGGAATGGCGCACCACGTTCGACAGCAACTCGCGGGCCACACCGAACATGACCGGATCGATCTCATTGCGCACCGGATAGTCGATGTCGGTGCTGATCTCGATGCCCGAACGCTGCGCGGTGGAGGCGGCCAGCTGTTCGACCGCCGCCCCCAACCCGACTTGCTCGAGGACGGCCGGATGCAGCTCAAAGGTGGCCTGCCGCAGACGTTCCGAGGCATCCTGCAGCCCGGCCAGCGCTCGGTCCACCCGTTCGTCGCCTGGCCATGCGCTCTGCAGCTCGACGAGTTCCTGGCGCGCGGCCAGCACGTCTTGCAGCGGCCCATCGTGAATGGACTCCGAGATCCGGCGCTGCAACACCTCAGAGGCCGTCATGGTCTGGGCCAGCAACTCCTCACGCAACGCGCTCAGACCGGCAACCGAGCGAATATGGCGCTCCTCGATGCGCACCACCACCAACGCTGTGGCGCACAGAAATGCATACAGCGAGAAGAGAAAAGCGCTATGGGGCCAGCCCGTCGGGCCGAGGAGCACGCCGTCGTGGACCCCCGCCAGCACGAACCCGAGCACGCTGAACGCCAGCACCGTCACAGCTCGCCGCGACGAGATATCGACGCCCGCCAGGACCGGTAGCAACGTCATGATCAACAGTGGATACAGGCCGTGGGCGGACAGCAGCTGGAAGCTGGTCAACGCCACGATGTCGATGGCGGTGAATACCAGCGGTTCCCACCGGCGCACGCCCGACGATTCCTCCGCTTCGAGCTGTCGTCGCGCCGGGGAAAAGGCCAATGCCAGGGCGCACAGTGCGGCAAAGCCATACAAAGCAACCAAGGCAGTTTGCTGGGCCCATTCGTGCGGCGGGGTGCCGACGATCATCGCGGCAATGACGAACACCAGGACCCCTATGCGAAGTACCGAGACGATCCGGTACGAGCGCAGCTGGTGCAGGTTGCGTACCCGCTCCAGTTCCACGTCGCCGGTGATTGCCACGGGAACACCGTACTCACGGCGCCGTTTCACCGCCGGATACGCAGCCGGCCGGTACCTCGGGACCGGCTTCACCAGCGGGCTGTTCAGTAGCATCTGCGGCCCGGGTTGCGCAGCGCCCCGCCGATGTCGTTCCCGGCCAAAGCACGTGCCAGGGGTGCGCACAGTGCAGTGCCGAGCAGGCCGGCGGTCACGGTGTTGCCGACCATCAGTAGTCGCCCGCCGTGTGCGAGACTGCAGGAAGCCAGAATTGGCGCCGCCACCGCCGCGGCCGCCGTCGTCATCGACCAAACCCCTTGGTAGCGGCCACTGCTGGCGGGTGGAGTGATCCGGTGGACGATGCCGGCGCTACCCACAAACCAGACGATCTCACCCGGCGAGCACGCCGCCACGGCAGCACTGAAACCGGCCGTGGTGTGGGCGATCCCGGCCGCGCCCATGCACAGAGTCACCCACACTCCCGAGACGGCCAGCATGTCGGGCCTGGGGCCGACCGCCAGCCGCTTACTCAACCACGGTGTCATCAAAGGGGTTAGGGCCGCCACCGCCGCACCGTTGACCACCTGCACCCAGCCGTAGGCGCCGGCACCCAGACCGGACGCATTCATCAGCATCGGTACGACGGCGAAGATCCCCATCAGGACCGTGAGAGTCGCCAAACCCGATGCGGCCAACAGAACCAGCCGCTTGTCGGCGAAGACTTGCCGGTAATCACCTCGGGCAAGGGCGGTCACTGGCGTCGCCGCCTGGTACCGGCCGGCCGGTATGCAGCGGGCTGCCACCACCGCGAACGTGGCACACGCGATCCCGTTGATCCGGTACAGCAGCGAGGTGCCCATCCATTCCGCGAGCAGACCGCCGACCCCGCCCGCGATCGCCGCGCCGATATTGAGAACCCACCCGTAGCGCCAGCTGTCGAGTCTGGCCCGCTGCCGGGGATCCGAAATCAACGCGGTAATCGCGGCGCCGAACACCAGACGCGGTGCGTCGCCGGCCAATCCGGCGATCATGGCCGCCACCAACAACACCGGAACGCTGTGCGCCGCGGCAATCAGCATCAGCACCGCGGCCGCCACCGCCATTGTGGACACCAGCGTCGACCGGGCTCCGTAGCGGTCTACCAGCCAGCCACACAGCAGCTGTCCCGCCGCCCAGCCCGCGCCGTAGGCGGCCAGGACCGCGCCCACAGCTCCTGCTTGGTGACCGCGTCCGGCCACGTGGTAGGCCAGGAACGGATAGGCGAAGCCCGCCGAGCGCACCAATAAATTTCCGCCCAGCAGTAACCACATCACCGCCGGATAGCGATCGCGCGCCGGCTGCGCCGCGGATGACGAGACCACGGCAACGGCGGCGTCCGGGTGGCTGTTCACCACATCCTCACCTGCGATAGCTGCGAGGGCTGTTCCTGCGGCACGGGCCTCAAGGTAGCGACGCGGGTCCGCGCCGGGTACCGCCGATCCGGCCCATCGCTTGATGAACGCCCGTTCCTCCGACCAGGGGACACCGTACGGGTCGAGCCGTGATGAACGCGTGCACCCATGACGTCACCTAGGCGTGGCTTGGTGACCCGGCTGCTCGACCCCGGTGACGTGGCGTGTGTGGCGACGTGGCCCCGCCTCAGGGTGCCTCAGGGCCGGCACTGAAGTGGGCCGGCGCAGCGCGCGGGCCAGCGGTAGACACAGCGCGGCGCCGGTCAGCCCGACCGTCACGGTGACGATCGCCACCAGACGATGACCGCCATGAATCAGGCTGTAGGAGGCGATGATTGGGGCTACCACTGAGGCGATCGCCAGCATCATGGACCAGATGCCGTGGTAACGGCCGCCATGGGCGGGCGGAGCGATCCGATGCACGATGCCGGCGGCGATCACGAACCAGGCGATCTCGCCCGGAGTGCAGACCGCCGTGGCGACGGTGAATCCGAGGGTGGTGTGTGCGAGCGCGGCGCCCGACATGCTCACCGCCGTCCACACGCCGGCGACGGCCAGAATGTCGAGCCTCGGACGAAAGCGGGCTGCCGCGTTTCGGCCCAGCCACGGTGTCATCACCGGCGTCAGGCCAATGCCGGCAACGGCATTGGCCAGTTGCGCCCAGCCGAATTCGCCTGCGCCCAAACCGCTGTCGGCCATCAGCATGGGTACCGCGGCATAAAGACCACGGACCGCCGTCAGTGTAGCGAGGCTGGACCCGAGCAGCAGGACCAGCCGAGCATCCGAAAATGCTCCGCGGTAACCGATGTCAGCCGTCTGAGCAACCGGCTCGGAGGCCGCCGGGGACCGGCGATGCTCCCTGGCCGGGATGCAGCAGGCCGCCAGCAGCGCCAGCATCGCGCACGCAACGGCGTTGATCCAGAACAGCACGGGCACGCCCGACCAGCCGGCGAGCAGACCGCCCACACCACCGGTGATCGCGCGACCGATGCTGACGATCCAGCCGAAGCGCCACGCGTCGATCTTCGCCCGCCGCGCGGGATCGGGAACCAGCTCGGCGATCGCGGCGCCCAGCACCGGGCGCGGCGCGTCGTAGACCACACCGGTGACCAGAGCGCCGATCAACAATGCCGGCACGCTGCGGGCCTGGGCCATCAGCACCAGCACCGTGGCCGCCACCAGCATGGTGGATGCCAGCGTCACGCGCGGGCCGGTGCGGTCGACCAGCCAGCCACATGCCAGTTGACCCACTGCCCAGCCGACCCCGAAGGCGGCCAGGACCGCGCCGACAGCGCCGGCGGAGTGCCCTCGCCCGGCCACGTGAAACGCCATGAACGGATAGGCGAACCCCGCCGCGCGCACCACCAGGTTGCCGCCCAGCAGCAGCCAGATGACGGCCGGCAGCCCATGCCGGCAGGACGGGTGGGACGACGTGTTCGAACGAGACATCCGGCGACGCAAGCCGAGGCCGCCACGGGCGCCAGGTACTTCGGCTGCGCCGGAGTGCGTGGCCCCCGCCCGGGCCCGTTGCCTGCTGCCATACCGGCCCGGATGAATGGCGGCGACCGTTCGCAACCGCTGAAAGGCAGTAGGCAGATCGACGTCCGAGCCCGAAGTCGGCACCGTTTCGCTGCCTGCGATGGCCGCGGTCGTCGTCACAGTTGAACGGTAGGGATGATCACGTCGCGACAACTCCGCCGATCGGCCCTAATACCGGCGCGACCTCCGTCCACTGATCGGCGGACATCGCCGGATGGACCGATGGCTAGGTCCGGGCCGCCCGGACCCCCGAGGCTCGGCGGGATCCGCGTCGCTATCCGATCAGCTGCGGCAGCACCCGAAGCGGCTCGATACCGTCCTGCGCGGCGTTGCCGACCGCGGCTGCCCGTTCGGATGCGCTAGCCAGCGGTAACCCGCCCAGCAGCCCGGGGGCCGCGCCGGAGCCGAGCGAGGAAGCGCCGTTGGAGAGGGCGCCCGGCAACGCCGCGACCGCGGCATGACTCAGGGTGGGGGCGGAGGCGGCCCACGCCGCCGGCACCGACAAGCCGCCGACCGTCGCCGCTTCGCCCAGCCCGGCCGACACCGCGCCGGTCAGGCCCGCCATGCCCGCCGAACCCAGGGCTCCCGCGCCAGCAGATTCCGCTGCCGCGATCTGGCTGCCGACCGCAGCCGCCGCCGGGAACAGGCCCTTGAAGGCCGACATCGCCGACATCATCAGCCCGGCGGAAGAAGTGCACACGAAGAACGGTGTACCGAAAATGCTCATCACCGTCTGCAGGTCTTGCATCCATTCCGGGAGTGTCGACGTGCCACCGGCAGGCAGCACCGACATCAGCTCGGACAGCGCCGTGGCGACGTTGGTGGCCGCCGAGTTGCCGCCGGCCTGGCCAACCGCCGCGGCCTGGCTGACCAGCCCCGCCGGGTTGGCCGTCGGCGGTGGCGGGGTGAACAGGGTCAGGCTGGTTGCAGCGGACGACGCGGCGACGTAGCCGTACATCGCGGCCGCGTCCTGAGCCCACATCTCGCCGTACTGGGACTCGGTGGCCGCGATTGCCGGGGAGTTTTGGCCGAGCAGGTTGGTGGCGACCAGGACCGCCAGTTGCGCACGGTTGGCTGCCACCAGAGCCGGATGAACCGTCATCGCGTGGGCGCACTCGTAAGCCGCGGCCGCCTCTTTGGCTTGGCCGGCGGCCTGCTCGGCTTGAGCCGCGGTGGCTTTCAGCCACGACACATACGGTGTGGTGGCAGCGGCCATCATGGTCACGGTGGCGCCGAGCCAGGGCCCGCTGATCAGTCCGATGACCACCGACTCGACGGCGATGGCGGCGGAGGTCAACTCGACGGCCAGGCCATCCCACGCGCCGGCGGCGGCCAGCATCGATCCTGCCCCCGGCCCGGCGTACATGCGTCCGGAATTGATCTCGGGCGGCAGCGCCCCGTACACCATCGCTGCGGAATCCGTCCTTAGCGGGCTGCGATCGCGTTGGCCGCCTCGGTCGCCGCATAGGAACCACCGCTGGCTCCGAGGGTGGTCACAAAGAGTTCGTGAATCGCTGCGGCCTGTGCGCTGACCGCTTGATAGAGAGTGCCGTGGGCAGCGAAGTGCGCCGCGGTCAATGCCGACACCTCGTCTGCGGCGGCCGGTACGACGCCGGTGATCGGGGCTATCGCGGCCGCATTACTCGCGTTCATGGCGCTACCGATCGACTGCAGGTTCCCCGCTGCCGAGATCAGCGCCTCGGGTTGACTGGTCACGAAAGACATGACACAACAATGCCGGGGCTCCCCTCCGATGTCTGTCGGGCGAGCGGGCACTTTGCTGGCGGAATCATGCTGTCCACCGATCGACGGAGTTGGTGTCCTACGCCCGCCGCGATGGGCCGCGCTTTCGTTCGGGGTTTCACTCCTGTCGCGTGTGCGGGGACAACAACCGCTCGGCGGCCGCATACGCACTGTCGCGGCCATCGATCACCGACTCGGCAAGCCGATCGAGGTCCGCACGGGCCCGCAGCCGGGTGTGTGCCAATGACAGGATCAGCGCGCGGGTGCGGGCCAGCCGGCGGCCCCGGCTGTCGCTGCGGTGATGTGCATCGATCGCGGCCACCAGGTCCGCAACGCCGTCACCGTGCGCGGCCGCAAGTTTGACAATGGGAGCCTCGGTTTCAGCCCGCAGATCCCGCACGGTCTGCTCGGCGCCACCTCGGTCGGCCTTGTTGACCACCACGATGTCGGCGACCTCGAGCAGACCCGCTTTGGCGGCCTGCACGGCATCACCCGTGCCGGGGTTGAGGATGACGACGGTCGGGTCGGCGACGGCGGCGATCTCGATCTCCGACTGGCCCACCCCGACGGTTTCGGCCAGGACGACGTCGTAACAGATGGCTTGCAGCAGCCGGATGGCGGCGGGAACGGCCGCGGCCAGACCGCCGAGGTGGCCCCGGCTGGCCACCGAGCGGATCAGTACGTCGGAGTCGTCGATGTGTGCGGTCATCCGGATCCGATCGCCGAGCAGGGCACCCCCACTGAACGGCGACGACGGGTCCACGGCCAGTACCCCCACCCGGCAGCCGCGCTTCCGGTAAGCGCCGACCAGGGCCGCGATCGTCGTCGATTTTCCGGCGCCCGGCGGCCCGGTGATGCCGACGACGCGGATCTCCGATGCCGGCGCAGGGTCGATGGCGGCCAGTACCTCGTCGCGCCGATCGCCCTCGACGAGGCTCAGGAGCCGACCTGTCGCGCGGGGAGATCCGTTGCGCGCCCGGGCAATCAGATCGGCGATGTCCATGGGCGTTACTGCTCGTTACGGCTCGTTACGGCGCCGCAACCTCGATGACCGTCGCCGAACCCATGCCGCCGCCGGCGCACATCGCCGCGACGCCGATACCACCGCCGCGGCGGCGTAGTTCGTGCACCAGCGTCGTCAGCATCCTGGCACCGGTTGCCGCCACGGGATGGCCCAGCGAGCACCCGCTGCCGCTGACGTTGACCCGGTTCGGGTCGAGGTCGAGCATTTTCACGGTGGCCACACACATCGACGCGAACGCTTCGTTGATTTCGAACAGATCGACGTCGGAGATCGAAAGTCCAGCGCGGGCAAGGGCTTTCGGGATCACCTCGACCGGCGCCAAGCCGGTGGCCGCCGGGTCCACACCGACGGATGCCCAGGACACGATGCGGGCCAGCGCCGGAAGTCCCAGCCGGTCACTCAGCCGGTCGCTGGCGATGGTCAGCACGGCGGCACCGTCGTTGGCGCCGCAGGCATTACCCGCGGTGATCGAGAAGCCCGCTATCTCGGGATGCAACGGCTTGAGCGCAGCCAGCTTCTCCATGGTCGTGTCGCGGCGTGGATGTTCGTCGACCGCGAACACCCCGTGCGGCGTCTCGATGGGCACAATCTCTTCCTTGAACCGGCCTTCGTCGATCGCGGCGATCGCATTGCGGTGTGACCGAAGCGCCCACGCGTCCATCTCCTCGCGGCTGATGCCCGCTTTGACGGCGGCGTTCCACCCCACGGTGATGGACATGTCCAGGTTGGGCGCGTCGGGCCGGTCGGGGTGGGTCGGCGGGAACCAGTCGACCCATTCGCCGTCGACCTGCATCCGAGACCGCGGTGAGGTGGACGCCGAGTTCACGCCGCCGGCGATGACAAGCTGATCCATTCCCGCGCGCACACCGGCCGCGGCGCTCTGCACGGCCGCCTGCCCCGCCGCACAGTGCCGATTGTTCGCCAGGCCGGGCACGTGGCTCAGGCCGGCGGTGATGGCTGCGTGGCGAGCGATCACGCCGCCGCCGTAGAGCCCCTCGCCCAGGATCACGTCGTCGATCAGTGCCGCGTCGAGACCGGCTGCGGCTTCGCTGACCACGTGATGGGCCAGATCGAATGCGCTGGTGTCGCGCAGGGTTCCTTTGCGAGCAGTGCCGATGGGCGTACGCAGGGCGGACACGATGACGGCTTCTGGCACAGGTCTTCTCCATCCACAAGGTTGGCGAGAACACTATTCTCTCATTGTGAGAGTGCGAGTTGCAAGGAGGCGGGCGGCCGCAACCTGGGCGTAGGCCTCGTCGCCGCGACCTTCGGCTAATGATTGTCGACCGCGCGGACCAAACGAGTACCCGGAAATGACTCGGAAAAGCACACCGGTAATGGCTGCGGGACCTGACTCAGCTGGCGAAGACAACCGCGGTCCGGTGACTTTGATGAAGTTGACCGCATTTTAGACGGTGAAATTCACATTCGAATTGTCCTTGATGAGCCTGTTGGCTATGGCTGTGATCCCCTTCATCGTGGGATGCTGAGTCAGGTAGTCAGCGGTGCCATGACCGATCCTGATTGCGGCCCCCGGGTCCGTAAACGGGATGCCGCGACTCCTCAGGTCCTCGAGGAAGTACTGATCGCACGTTGCTAAGTCGAAACCACGGCTTTTCGCACGCGGTGCCCTCGGCCCGTGCCAGCGGGGGCATCACCGATGACACCGAGAGAAATGATGGTAGGGCTACAAACACCGCAAGAACAATCTTGGTGCAGGTCTTCACAGGTCCATCCCCATACCGTTGCTCAACGAGCAAACTCCCGTTCCCGGGTCTTTCTCTCGGACTCGACTTTTACAGTCGAATCGACTTTCCGCCTGGCAAAATCGGTCACTAGCCCGGATGTTTCGTGGGGTTGACGTGGTGGCCTGATCGGGTCGGATTGTGGTTTTGGATCTTGATTTTCGGTTGGGGGGTGCGGTGGTGGGCCCGGGTCAGCGGCTTCTGCGGGGTTCCTTGGGCCCGGGTGGTCCTTTCTTGGGGTCGTGGGGACGGTTGGGTAGTTGGTCAGCCGGGTTGCAGGCGGGCCAACGCGGTGGTCAACACGTCGGCCCAGGGTGCGTGCGCGGCGAGGCGCAGCCGGGTTCGGCGGGCGTGGCGGGCCAGGCGGCCGGCGATCGAAAACAGCCGCAGCCGTAGTCGTTTGGGTTCCCAGCGCCGCGCCGGGTGCTCCTCGAAGGCCAGCATTTGGCACCAGGCGGTCAGCTCCATGGCCAGCTGCACCAATGCGCACCAGATCCGGTTTTGGTCGAATCCGTGCAGGGGGAGGTTGGCCAGGCCGGTGTCTTTGGCGACCCGGATGCGGTCTTCGCAGCGGGCGCGGCGGCGATGGCGCAGTTCGAGATCGGGCAGCTGCCCACGGGTGGTGTTGGTGACGAACGCGGTCAGCCGTAACCCGTCGCGGTCGGTGAAACGTAGCTGGGCGCCCGGATGAGGGCGTTCTTTGCGCACGATCAGCCGCATCCCCGCGGGCCAGTCCGACAGGTCAACGACCCCGGTTGCCTCGGTGACCCACGCCCCGTCACGGACCTGCCCATCAGCGTCGTAGGCCGGGGTCCACGCCGTCTGGGGAATCGCGTCGATGCCGGTGGCCATCGTCTCGGTGAGGGCAAATCCCAGCGAGTAGGACAGCCGGCGCGCGCTCAGGTAGTTGAGGAATTCGTGGGTGGCCCCGGCGGCGTCGGTGCGCACCAGAACTTTCTTGCCGACCCGATAGCCGACCTGAAAGGGCAATTGCTCCAGCGCGCACGCGAGGACCGTTTTGTGGTCGGCGGCGGTGTTAGAGCCGGCATTGCCGGCCCGCAGCAAGATCGCCAGCGACTCCCCCGTTCCCGCACTGCCGTGATCGACGAACGCACACAACGGGTGAAACCCAAAGCCACGCTTGAATGTTGGTGCGGCTTTCTCCTTCTCCGAGTGCGCGGTGACCAGGGTCGCATCCAAATCGATGATCAACGGGTGATCGGCATCGATCCCATGACCCGGCGAGGCCTGTCCAGCAGCCGCCCACGCCGCGGCACGTGCGGCGGCCCGCGCAGAGCCGATGGCCGCCAACGCTTTCGGGGCATCTGCGGCCAACGAAGTGATCAACCTCGACACGGTGGGATCGGATGCGACCGTACCGAACACCCCGGGTTCGGCGCGCAGCAGGCCGACATCAGCCAGGCAGTCCCCACCGAGCGCCAGCGCGATAGCCACATCGAGCACGATCTTGCCGGGGTCGTGGCTGGCCAGCGGTTTACGCCACGGCGCCAACGCGCCCGACAACGCCCCGGTCAGCCTCACCCGCTCGGCGGCACGCAGCAGCACAACCGCACCAGCATGCGACACGACACCGGTTGCACGACCATCCAACGCCAACGACGGGTAACACGACCTAGACTTGCCCACCAGATTGGTGCTCCGATTCTTGCGATGATCTGGTCCTTCAGCAAGCCAAATTATCCCAGCTCAGAGCACCTTTCTTCGTTCAACACACGCAATCAAGATCACTCAGTGTGAAAGCCCGAGGCTAGGGTCTTTGGGCCTCTGGCTAGCTTGGCTTGGTGAGATCGTACCCGCACTATGCCACCGTATTGAGCTGCTCCGCTATCCCGGCGGTCCGGCGCAACGCGCCGTGGTATTGACACATTGGACCGCCATCACATACGTGATTCCCTGCATAGTGTGGTGATTGGCCAAAATGGTCAGCTATGGCGTGACCCTGTTGGATCGCGGTCGTCGGGATCGGTCGCAGGCTGCCAAGTCGAACCCACGGCGGGGCAACCAGTGCCCTCGGCCCACGCCAGCTGGCGGCGGACCGGTGCAGCACAGCCTTCGTCGGAGTGGGTGGTTGGCTGGCGCCATGACTCGACCAGAGGCGACAATCGCGGTCCCGGGCGGAAACGTATGGTTCAAGCGGGTCGGCGGCGGACCCGGCCTTCCGCTGCTTGTGGTGCACGGCGGCCCGGGTCTGCCGCACTACTACTTGACCTCGCTGGAACGTCTGGCAACCGAGCGCGAAGTCATCTTCTGGGATCAGCTCGGCTGCGGGAACTCCGACTGCCCGTCGAATCCGGATCTTTGGACGATGCAACGCTCGGTGGCCGAAATGGATGCCGTAGCAAACGCGCTGGGCCTCAATGCCTTTCACATCTTCGGCAACTCGTGGGGCGGGATGCTCGCCCAGCAGTACGTCCTTGACGTCCCATCCGGTGCCGTCAGCCTGATCATCTCGAACAGCACTGCGTCCATACCGCAGTTCGCCGACCACGTGATCGGACTGAAGTCAAGGTTGGACCCGGCCACCCAAGCCGCCATTGACCACCATGAAGCCGCCGGCACCACACATTCGGCCGAATACCAGGCCGCGATCACCACCTGGAACGAGACATTTCTGTGTCGCACCCGGCCCTGGCCCGGCGAGCTCTACCAAGCATTCCAGAACACGGGTGCGGAGATCTTCGAAACGATGTTCGGCCCCAGCGTCTTTCACATCGTCGGGACCATTCGCAGCTGGGACGTCGTCGATCGGTTGGCTGAGATCACCCTGCCCACACTGCTGCTTGCCGGCAGGTATGACGAATGTTCGCCGGAACACATGCGCGACATGCACCGCCGTATTGCCGGTTCGCGGTTCGAGTTCTTCGAGCGCAGCGCACACCTGCCCTTCATCGAGGAACCGGACCGGTTCGACGCGGTGATGCGGGACTTCTTGCGGCAACATGACCGTGGCGGCCCCGTGCGAGCGTAGTGCTGCGGCCGAAACCGGCCCGAAATGTCGCCGCGCTCGTCAGTTCTTGCCTGCGGTCAGGTTGGTGATGATCGAGCGGAAGTCCTCGGTGGTGAAGGATTGGTGTTCGGCCGAAAGGGCATAGTCCAAACTGGCCAGGACGGCTCGTTCGAGATGGATGTTGAGCACCCGCTTGGTGCTCTCGACGGCCTGCTGGGGCAACTCCATGATGCGCTGGGCGCAGGCCACCGCCTCGGCTAACGGGTCGGCGACCACGTGGTTGGCCAGCCCGAGTTCGACGGCTCGCTGAGCGCGAATTCGGGTACCTGTCAACGCATATTCCTTGGCCAGCATCAGGCTGATGTGTAACGGCCAGGTCAGCGGACCACCGTCGGCGGCCACCAGTCCCACCTGCACATGCGGGTCGGCCAGGTAGGCGTCTTCGGCGATGTAGACGATGTCGCTCAGTGCGACCAGGCTGCAGCCCAGCCCGACGGCCGGGCCGTTGACCGCTGCCACCACCGGCACTCGGCAGCGTGCCATACCCAGCACGATGTCACGCCCGTGCGCGATGGTCTTGGCGCGCAGATCGGCGTCGTGGGCCATTTCGGCCAGATACGCGAAGTCACCGCCCGCCGAGAACGCCCGGCCGCTGCCGGTCAGCACCGCAGCCCGGGCAGTGCGGTCGTCACTCAATCGCGGCCACAGCTGCGCCAGCCCCACATGCAGATTGTCGTTGACGGCGTTGAGGGCGTCCGGGCGGTTCAGGGTGATGATGCGCAGCGCCCCGTCGGCACGAACGTCGATTTCTGCTGGCATGCCGTACATTTCAGACCCCTAATCCCAGGATTCGCGAAGCGATGATGTTCTTCTGTATCTGCGAGGTGCCGCCCATCACGCTCTGCGCGCGGCTGTACAGGTAGGCGCTGAGCAGGTCCGGGTCGCGGGTTCCGCCGACGGCCAATGCGGCGTGTCCGACGGATTGCTCCACCCACGTCATCAGCAGCTTGTCCAGCGATCCTTCGGGTCCGTGGGACACTCCGTCGAGCTGTTCGGACAGCCGGCGGCGCACATGGTGGGTCAGCATCTCCGCCTGAACCGCCGCCCAGGAGAGCTCCTCGGATGGCGGATCCGTACTGCGCGCCAACAACTCACGCACCAGTTTGCCGTAGCGGGCCGCATAGCCCAGCGTGGCCGGTTCGCGCTCGTGGCCCACCACGGTCATGGCGACCGCCCAGCCGTCACCGAGGCCGCCCACCATGCGATCTGCCGGGACGGTCGCGCCGTCGAAGAACACCTGACCGAATTCATTGCTGACGCCGTTCATCATGCGCAGCGGACGCTGTTGCACGCCAGGCTGTTTCATTTCGACGACGAACGCTGACAGGCCACGGTGCCGTTTGGCCCCCGGGTCGGTGCGGGCCAGCAGCAGACACCAGTCGGCGACGTCGGAGTAGCTGGTCCAGATTTTGTGCCCGTGCACCACGTAGTGGTCGGTCTCGCGGGTGGCGGTGGTGGTCAGCGACGCCAGATCCGAGCCCGCACCCGGCTCGCTGAATCCCTGACACCAGCGCTGGCTGCCGTCGATGATGCCGGGCAGGAAGCGTTGCCGCAGTGCGTCGTTGCCGTGGCGGCCGATCCCGAAGACCAGATAGCCCACGCTGGGGCGCGGCGGTGCGCCGGCGCGCGCCAATTCTTCGTCGACGATGACCTCGTAGACCGGCGCCAGCTCCTGGCCGCCGTATTCGCGCGGCCAGGACAACCCGAAGAATCCCGCTCGATACAGCGCCCGATGCCAGTCGGCCTGACGGGCCCAGTATTCGTCGCCGGCAGCACGGAACTCCTTGGCGTGCAAAGCAAGCCAGGCACGCAGCCGCTCCCGGAAGGCGGCCTCCTGCGGCGAATCACGAAAGTCCACGACCGACCTCCTTCAGGCACACCGGCCACAGCTCGGTCGACGTCAAGGCACGGCGCAGATACACGTGCGCCAGACAATCCCAGGTATTGCCGATGCCGCCGTGCACCTGCACCGCGGTCTCACAGACCGTTCGGGAGGCACGCGCGCAGTACACCTTGGCGGCGCGGGCCGCGCGTACGGCTGCGGCCGGTTCGAGTTCGTCCACCGCCCACGCGGCATGCCGCAATATGCTGATCGAACCTTCGATCAGCGCCAGGCCTTCCGCCAACAGGTGCGCGACGGCCTGATACGACCCGATCGTCTTTCCGTACTGTTCACGGATTTTCGCGTAGTCACAGGCCAGCGCGTGCGCGCCGCGGGCGTTACCGACCAGATCCGCCGCGGTGGCTACCAGCGCGAGCGCCCGCCATCGTCCGGCGGTGTCGGCGGATACCTCGCCGACGGGCAGCGGCGGTTCGGCAATGCCCGTCGTCACTCGGGTCAGGTCCGCACCGCCGTAGTCCGTATCCAGTTCAGCCGCAAGTACTGTGGTGCCCGATAGCAGCAGGGCCCGCCGATAGCCGCGGGCATCGAAGGCCAGGTTGTCGACGGCGATGGTCGCATCACCCCGCCCGGTGTGGAGGTGGCGGGCCAGGTCGTCGGCCAGCACCGGCCCGAGCAACGGGGCATCGACCAGTCGGCGCCCGAATTCCTCTGCGACAATGGACACTTCGATGCCCGAAGCGCCATCGGAGCGCAGCGATCGCCAGCCCGTCGTGACAATGTGGCGGTCCAGCCGGGCAATTCGGCTCTCGTCGGCCAGCTCCGAAACGGAACCAGGCCCCAAGTCGTCGGCGAATTTCGCTGCGGCGTCACGCAATTGTCGTTGTTCAGTTGTCAGACGGACATCCATGAAGCTCCTTGAGCACTCGGCGCAACACCTTGCCCGAGGGCAGGCGGGGAATTTCGGGCACGAAAACGACTCGGCTCAGCCGTTTGTAGGGGGCCAACTGGGCCGCCACCCGTGCGGTGAGCTCGGCAGCCACCCCGGTGTTGCCGGGTGCGTGCGTGGCGACGGCGGCGACCACCGCTTCGCCGTTGACGCCGTCGGGAACACCGAACACCGCGCAGTCCTTGACCGCCGGATGGCTGTGCAGCACGGTCTCGACTTCGGCCGGCGCAACCTGGAATCCGCGCACCTTGATCATCTCTTTGAGCCGGTCGGTAATTCGCAGCCAGCCGTTGCCGTCAAGCCAGCCGACATCTCCGGTCCGATACCAGCCGTCGCGCCACACCTCGGCGTTAGCCGCGGCCGGCAGGTAGCCGGCCATCAGCGACGCCGACCGGGCCTGAATTTCACCGACGTCCCCTGGGCCGACCGGTTCGCCGGTGTCCAGCGACACGATCCGCACGTCTACACCGGCCACCGGTCGCCCCACCGAGTCCAGCCGGGACTGCTCGGGCGGATTGCAGGCAATCACCGGCAATTCGGTGGTGCCATAGGCGGGCACCCATCTGACGCCGGTGCGCCGGGTCACGGTTTCGGCGATGCTAACGGTGACCGGCGTGGCGCCCCACATGATGAACCGCAGCGACGACAGATCGTAGGACTCGAGCCGCGGGTGCGACGCAAGGGCCTGTGCGATCGGCGCGACCGCCATTTCGATTGTGATGCGGTCGTTTTCGATGTGCCGCAATATCCGGTCGACGTCGAAGCGCGGATGCAGCCGCACACTCGTGCCGACGCGCAGCGCGGTCAGGATGTTGAGCAGGCCGAGGATGTGCGACGGCGGCGTGGCGACCTGAATACGGTCGCGCTCGGTGAGCCGCAGCGCGTCGCGCCACTGGCGAACGGCGGCGTCCAGCGATGCGTGGGTGTGGCGCACGGCTTTTGGCAGGCCCGTGGTGCCCGAGCTGAACACCAGCACCGCATCGTCTCCGGGCCGAGGAGAACCCGTGATCGGCGCTGCGGGCGCGATCGGGTCGTCCAGGTCCAGCATCGGCATCAGGTCGGCCAGGACGGGGTGGTCGCCGACGGCGTGGGCCGGGTCGGTCAGTCCCAGGGCGTGGTCGACCTCGTCGCGTTTCCAGGCGGGGCTGATCAGCACCGCCGCCGCCCCCAGGCGCCAGATCGCCTGCAACGCGGCGACGAACTCCGGCCGGTTGGAGGCCATGACCGCGACCCGCTCGCCGGCGATGACACCGCGGTGGTGCAGGGTTGCACCCAGACCGTCGGAAAGCGCATCGAGCGCGTGCCGGCTGACGCGCCGATCCTCGATCACGAGCGCGGCCGGCTCGGTCACGTCTCGTCCTTCCCCGGGGAGCCCTGACAGTCTTGAGAAGATACTATCGCGTTAGGAGAATACTATTCTCTATAGTGAAGAACGCAAGTGTAGGTAGCCTCAGTGGGCGGTGATGACGGAGCCAGGCATGGTGACGATCCAGCTCGACCGCAGGAAAGTGTCGGTACCCCTGGTCCCGGGCGAGACCCTTCTGGAAAGCGCGCGCCGGGCGGGCCTGGACCCACCCTTCAATTGCGAGGCCGGCAACTGTGGAACGTGCATGGCCAGGCTCATCGAGGGCAGCGCGACCATGCGAGTCAACGACGCGCTCGAAGAAGACGAAGTGGCCGAAGGCTACATTTTGACCTGCCAAGGAGTACCCGACACCGACTCGATCACGGTGTATTACGAGTAGTCACCAGGAAGGCGCCATGGCCAAGGGAATCATCTATGTCGAGACTCGCCCCAGCGCGCCCGATCGCGAACTGGAATACAACACCTGGTACGACGAGGTTCACATACCCGAACTGGTGGCGCTCGACGGATTCGTCGCGGCGCGGCGCCTGAGGCCGGTGAACGGTGCGGGACCATATGTGGCCCTTTACGAGATCGAAGGCGATGACCTGCAGGCGATCCTGGACAACATGGTGGCCTCGGCCGGCCAATTGCATATGTCCGACGCGCTGCAGTTGGATCCCCCGCCGGTGATGCGGCTGCTCGAGGTGACGAGCGCATACCCGCCGACGGCGTGATCACCCGCCTCCGAACACTTTTCGCGTGACCATCGGTTCTCAGCTTCGGCGTGCCGCAACCGAACGGGTGATGCCTCGTGCGATGAGGACACAGACTGCCGTCGTCGCGGCAACGCATGCCAGGAACGCGAACCAATTGTGCTGCCAGCCCCAGTCATAGCGACCTTGCGCGAAGACCATCATTGCGACGATGCCCGCAACCGGGACAAGCGCATACGTCGCCCGGTAGTACCGCAGCACGATCAGAATCCCTGCGGTCCACAACGGCGTTACCAGCGCCGCCTGAACATATGGATCGAAGATTTTCCAGGCGGGATATGAGATCGAGCCCACCGACACTTGGTTTCCGCAGTGCCGATACCGGCCGCCGTCCGTGCAGATCCAGTGGCTGGTGGCGTTCAAACATGCCAGCGCGGTGAGCGCGGCCGCGATCACCAGCACCGCGGCGCCAAGCGCCATCCGCAGTCTCGGTCGGGCAGTGTGGCTGCGCAGCACCTGTGGGGGTTCGTCGAGCACGCAAGCCGTGTTCATGACCATGTCGGCGATCGTCTGGCGCTTGGCCGTGAACAACGGCAGCAGGTAGCCGATGCCGAAGGTGATCGCGTCCAGAAGGTGGGCGAAGTAGCGCGCGATCGACGATCCGACGCCAATGGGCGCCCCGGTGCGTTCGCTGAGCACCGTGAACTTCAGCACCGACTTGCCGACGGTCGAGCCGGTAATCCCTTGGCGGTAGCCCAATTCCAGACCCAGTACACCAGCACCGCCACAGTGACGATCAATGCCACGATGGCCTGGAAACGTGAGCCGCCACCGACCAAGGTGGCGGTCACGCCGCCGACGATCCCGAGCGTCACGCCGATAACGAACCCCAGCATGTAGTCGATGAGATAGGCGCCAACTCGCCGGATCCACCAGGCGTAGGCCGCCATCGGCAAGTCATGCATCGGTTGACCTGGGACCGGTGGATATCCCGCGCGTGCCGGCGGTGGGTATCCGGAGAGCGGCGGCATAGGCGGCTGTTCAGTCATTTGCCGGGCCTTCCACTGGCGGGTGGATGCAACCCTACCCGAAACGGCCCGTGCCCTGGTCGAATTCGCGGGCAGCTCGGATTATCGGCCCAGTTCCACGCAAGTTCTGTCCGGCGCGACGCCATTGCTGACCGGAAGGCGGGAAGGCGCATTCGGCTGTTCCGTAAGGCGTTGGTGGCCAGTACTTTGTCGCGTTTTGCGATGACACCGGCAAAGCGCACGGATGGCCAGGCAATCGACGAGGGCGCGGTGTCATTCGGCCTCCGATGCGTTGCTCTTCGCCCCGCCGCTACACTTCCCGGGGATGGAGCAGGATCGGTTGCGGATCGATGTCGGTCAGCTTGAAGCCGTGGCCAGTCAATGGGTCAGCGAAGCTCCGAACTTGCCGTCTTAGCACCGCCTTCACCGGGGCAGCCGTTTCAGCCCACCACCGCGGCGGTGGGCGGTGCCTACGCAGCAGTTGAGCTTGCCGCTGCGGCGTTGTTGGCCCGGACGCAGGCGACGATTGGCGCGGCGCAGGCCGGTGCTGCAGGGTGTGTCAGCAACGAAGCGACCGCGGCGGCCGAGATGGCGGCCGTGCGACCGAGGTTGGTGTAGGGGGTGGCGACCCTTTCCCAAGTCCGGGCATGGAGCACCGAGCATCTGATCGAGGCGGCCGGCTATTGGACTAGGACCGCCGATCAGTGGGAAGACGTGTTTTTGCGGATGCGCAACCAATCCCACACCCTGGTGTGGGAAGGCGCTGGCGGTGATGCGCTACGGCAGCGAACCGGTGCCGATTTCGCGGTGGTGAGCGCCAAAGCCGAGCAACTGCGCCAAGCGAGCAAGATCGCCCGTGACGGCGCCGGAACCATCGGCGCCGCCCAACGCCGGGTCCTCTTTGCTATCGAGGACGCCCATAACGCGGGTTTTGCTGTCGCAGAAGACTTCTCGGTCACCGATACCCGAACCAGCCGCTCCGCGGCCGAACAGGTGGCTCGTCAAGCCCAAGCCCACGCATTCGCCGCCGACATCCGCCAACGCGTCGCCCAACTGCTCGGGGTCGAACACGACGTAGCCGGCAAAATCACCGCCGCGACGGCCGGAATCGCGGCCACCACCTTCCCGGAAACACCCCACGACCCCAAGCCTCGCATCCAGGCCGTCGACAACCACACCTTCAAAGACAGCCCACAACAACCGCAGCCGCCGGGCGATCCGGCGCGGATGACACCTGAACAGGCGCGGGCGGCCTATGACCAACTGAAAGGGGAGATCCGCGACCATAATTCGTGGCGGCCCCCGCTCGATGACGCCAGCGCGGTCGCCACCTACAACCGAGAAGCAGATGCGCTCAATGCCCGGAAAGGCGCCTTGGAGGCGCAGCTAGGCAAGACAGAGACCGTGCCCGCCCAAGGAACACGCCTGGTCCCGGACTGGGCACAGCCATGGCAACCACCAGCCCACTCACCCACACCGATCCCACATGGCCCAGGCACCTGGCAACCGGTCACCGAGTCGATGTCCGACCGCGCCGCCCAATACCAAATGCAGATCACCGGACACCCCGTCACCGAAGGATACATCGTCGACGGGGTGAAATTCGACGGATTCACAGACGGAGCGCTAATTGAAGTCAAAAGCTATTATGATCAGTTTACCGAGAACGGCCACTGGAGGCCCTGGTTTAACGGCGAGCAAGGAATACTCAATCAGGCGTATAATCAAATACGGGTCGCAGGGACAACACCGATAGAATGGGTATTCGCTCAGCCAGAAACCGCGGCGCTCGTGGAAGATCTTCTGACAAGAAACGGGTATGCCATTAACGTCATAGTGGTTCCGCCGAAGTAGAGAGGGTCGCATGCCTGGAGCGGATGTGGGGGTGTATTGGGGACCCCGTGCCGAATCGGTGGATGAATCCGCTTATCGGATTGCGCGGCTCGTGACGACGCTGGCCGCACTCGATCCAGTGCTGTCAGGCTGGCGTGACGGGGGTCCGTCAAAGCGCGAAGCACTAGCCCAGCCGTTGGTAACCAACGATCACGCCGACTTGGTAGAGCGACTGCTTGCAGGGCGCAATCGCCGCCCCGACAACAACGAAGTCATCGAAGCGTACGGGTACGCGGCACACTGGTGGAATGGGGGCTCCGACGACAGCCGGCCAGCTGCTAAATTGTCGATCCGTATCGCCGGGACATCAGCTATCGGGCTAAATAATGCTATGCTCGATCTTCCCGATCAAGAATCGGCGCCACGCTTGTACAGACCGGAGACCGCGCACCAAATTATCCAGACGCTTTTGGATGTCTTCGGACCCGAGTGGGGTGTTTGGACGAACAACGATCTTCGCAATAAACAAAAAGAGCCAAATCGGCCTACGAAGGATGGCCGCGGATATGTACTTGGGAAATTGGTCGGTCACCCGGCGGGGTGGGCTAATTTCCTCAGCGATTCCGATTCGGTAAAGTTCGACATGGCCTTGTTGCCAGCTGGCGCAACAGTTGAACGCCTCGGCACCGGAACGTTGGTGCTGCTCGGGCAAGACCCAGCTAACCCGCCGCTTCGTGATGTCCTTCAGGTGCGCAGGGCAATGGGCTACGAGGTGCCCACCCAACAGACAGAATCATCTGAAGACCTGGACGCCGCCTCGGCTGGCCCGGCGGCAGCGCCTCTCGCACCGGGAGCCTCTGTGAGCCCGACGGACAGAGGGCAATCCGACCCTCGATCCGGCATCGAAACACGCGGTGTTGGAGATCCAGCAAGCAACACCGATGCTCGGCGCAGCGACGCTCAGCGCGGTACCACCGCCCACGACTGATACTTGGCTGAATCATGGTCAACTGCACGTCTGGGATCAGGCCGTTCGCCTCCGGGCGTACCCATGCAATACGACGCTCACACCATCCCGTGTGACAAAGCCGCGGCATCACCGCCGCTGCTGCACCGCATGCGAAGCTGAGTTGTCTACCCGACTTTTATCAAATTAGTGCGCACCGCTGGCGTGGATCTCGGTTAGTGCTTTGGGCGAGGTCATCGGGGATGGGGTCGGCGGCGGTGATGCTGTGTTGTCCGGCTTGGATGGTGATGGTGCGGTAGCGTCGTGCGGTCCGCACGAATTTCTTGATGCTCCAACCGGTGCTCGATCCAGTGCGTGAGGGCCATCGCGGCGAACACGATGGTCAGGTGGGCGTCGATCGATTCGCGCTTGTGGTGATAGATCGGGCGGGCCTGCAGGTCGTGTTTGGACATTCGGAAGCTCTTCTCGATGCGCCACAAGTGGTGGTAGGCGTCGATGATGAACTTCGGGGTCTGGTCGGTGAGGTTGGTGGTGTAGCCCTTCCAGCCGGCCAGGGCGCGGGCCTTGGCCTCCAGGTCACGGTCGATGGCCTTGGTTTCCCCGGTCAAGGTGATGAACCGGTTGCGTTTGACCGGGGCTTTCCCGTCGACGGCTTTTTGGGCTTTGGCGATCTGGTCATCGATGCCGTGTAGCGTGCGCCGCGCCCGGTCGGTGCGGTACTGGTAGTGGATCACCCGGTCAGGGATCCCGCGGGTTTTCTCCCGGCTGGTGGCCGGCCAGGGCTGGGTCAGGATCAGCTCATCGGGGACGGCCTGGTCGCGGTGTTTGTCGTGCCACTCGCGCACGACATCGGGCAGGTAGGGCAGCCGCGCTCCCAGGATGTAGGTCAATCCGGCGGCGGTGATATCGATTTGGTTGGCCTCAGAGATCATCCCGGCATCAGCGATTACGGTGATATCGGTGAGCTGGTGGGCTTTTTGAACGCGTTGATCACCGGCAGCATGGTGGCGGTCTCGGCTTTGTTGCCTTCGAAGGCTTGCACCGTGAGCGGGAACCCTGAGGCGTCGGTGAGCAATCCGACGGTGATTTGGGATTCTAGGCGTCGTTCCTTGGAGAATCCGGGCTCGCGGAATCCGTCAGCGGTGTCGGTTTCGAAATACAGCGTCGTCACGTCATACAACACCAAGGTGGCCGGCCCCAGGTCGGTGTGCGCTGAGCAGGCTTCCGAGATTTGTTGTCGGAAAGCATCTTTGGCATAGATGGGTAGACGGCGGTTCAAAGTGGGATACGACGGAGCGCCTACCCCGGTTTCGGCCAGAACCCGGGCGGAGTCGATCTTGCTGGTCGGTTCGATGATCCGCGCACACACCAGACCGCGAAATACCTCATCGGCCACCTGGTCGAATCCGAGCACCGCATAGGCATGGCACAACGCATCCCACAGATGCGCCGCGCGCGAGGAAGTGATCGGCAATGGCGAAGACCCGGCCCGGCCGGCAATCCCGAGGTCCAGCTCAGCCTGCCCGGCGGCCAGCCGCTGCGCCGCGACGGCCTTGAGCGCCGCCACCCCCGCCTCATCATGGGCCGAGCCCAAATGCTCGATCGACCGCGACCCCCGCCGCGACGACCACACGATCTGCACCGCCGTCGCCCCAGAGCTGGTTTTCACCGCGCGCACGTAGGCCACCACCGCACCCTACGGACCCGGTCTTAGTGCACAAATCCGCACCAGCGGCCAAACGAATCCGCAGGTCAAAGCCCTACGGACAAATCGAGACAGCCGAAGTGATAAAAGTCAGGACAAAGCCGCGGCATCACCGCCGCTGCTGCACCGCATGCGAAGCTGAGTTGTCTACGACAACGACGGCAAGGCGACCGGCGGGGGCGCAGTGTCGCTCGATCTACGATGAGGCGCTCTTCGCCCCGCCACTACACTTCTCGAGGATGAAACCGGGTCAGCTGCGCATCGATGTCGGTCAGTTAGATGCCGTGGCCAGTCAATGGGGTCAGCGAAGCTCCGAACTTGCCGTCCTAGCACCGCCTTCACCGGGGCGACCGTTTCAACCCACCACCGCGGCGGTGGGCAGTGCCTACGCAGCAGTTGAGCTTGCCGCTGCGGCGTTGTTGGCCCGGACGCAGGCGACGATTGGCGCGGCGCAGGCCGGTGCTGCAGGGTGTGTCAGCAACGAAGCGACCGCGGCGGCCGAGATGGCGGCCGTGCGACCGAGGTTGGTGTAGGGGGTGGCGACCCTTTCCCAAGTCCGGGCATGGAGCACCGAGCATCTGATCGAGGCGGCCGGCTATTGGACTAAGACCGCCGATCAGTGGGAAGACGTGTTTTTGCGGATGCGCAACCAATCCCACACCCTGGTGTGGGAAGGCGCTGGCGGTGATGCGCTACGGCAGCGAACCGGTGCCGATTTCGCGGTGGTGAGCGCCAAAGCCGAGCAACTGCGCCAAGCGAGCAAGATCGCGCCCGTGACGGCGCCGGAACCATCGGCGCCGCCCAACGCCGGGTCCTATTTGCTATCGAGGACGCCCATAACGCGGGTTTTGTTGTCGCAGAAGACTTCTCGGTCACCGATACCCGAACCAGCCGCTCCGCGGCCGAACAGGCGGCTCGTCAAGCCCAAGCCCAAGCATTCGCCGCCGACATCCGCCAACGCGTCGCCCAACTGCTCGGGGTCGAACACGACGTAGCCGGCAAAATCACCGCCGCGACGGCCGGAATCGCGGCCACCACCTTCCCGGAAACACCTCACGACCCCAAGCCTCGCATCCAGGCCGTCGACAACCACACCTTCAAAGACAGCCCACAACAACCGCAGCCGCCGGGCGATCCGGCGCGGATGACACCTGAACAGGCGCGGGCGGCCTATGACCAACTGAAAGGGGAGATCCGCGACCATAATTCGTGGCGGCCCCCGCTCGATGACGCCGGCACGGTCGCCACCTACAACCGAGAAGCTGACGCGCTCAATGCCCGGAAAGGCGCCTTGGAGGCGCAGCTAGGCAAGACAGAGACCGTGCCCGCCCAGGGAACACGCCTGGTCCCGGACTGGGCACAGCCATGGCAACCACCACCACACTCACCCACACCGATCCCACATGGCCCAGGCACCTGGCAACCGGTCACCGAGTCGATGTCCGACCGCGCCGCCCAATACCAAATGCAGATCACCGGACACCCCATCACCGAAGGATACATCGTCGACGGGGTGAAATTCGACGGATTCACAGACGGAGCGCTAATTGAAGTCAAAAGCTATTACTCACAGTTCATCGAAAACGGCCGCTGGAAGCCGTTCTTCACCGGACAACAGAGTCTCGTCAACCAAGCACTGAATCAAGTAAGCGCTGCGCACGGAACTCCGATAGAATGGGTATTCGCGGAACCAGAAACTGCCGCTGTAGTGAGACAGATGTTAAACGATGTTCCTGGTTTACAGGGTGCTATTGACTACGTGGTTATACCGCCACCCTAAGCAAAGGATGGGTAAATGACGAAATCGAATGTGAGTGTCGGATGGGGAGCCCGTGTCGAGTCGGTCGACCAAGCCGCAGACCGGGTTGCGAAACTGTTGCCGGCGCTCGCTGCGCTCGACCCAGCCCTGTCGAGCTGGTGCGATCTTGGCCGGTCCAAAAGGGAGGCAACCGCCAAACCCTTGGTCACCACCAACCACGCCGACTTGGTGCAGCGATTACAGGACGGACGACACCGCACCGACGTTGGCCGACAAATCATGGAAGATATGGGCTACTCGGTCTACTGGTGGAACGGCGCCGAGGACAACCAGGCGGCGGCTAACTTGAATATCCATATCGGTTCTAGTGCACTGGGAAACCATGTGGTGCTCAAGCTGCCCGAACCCGATGCGGTCCCGAGCCTCTACACCCGGGGCATCGCGCATAAACTTCTACATATTTTCGTGGATATTTTTGACCCCGATTCGGTGCTTTGGTCTAATGAGGAACTTCTCGCCAAGCAAACAGAGCCGGATCGCCCAACCGAGGATGGCCGCGGATATGTACTTGGGAAATTGGTCGGTCACCCGGCGGGGTGGGCTAATTTCCTCAGCGATTCCGATTCGGTAAAGTTCGACATGGCCTTGTTGCCAGCTGGCGCAACAGTTGAACGCCTCGGCACCGGAACGTTGGTGCTGCTCGGGCAAGACCCAGCTAACCCGCCGCTTCGTGATGTCCTTCAGGTGCGCAGGGCAATGGGCTACGAGGTGCCCACTCAACAGACAGAATCATCTGAAGACCTGGACGCCGCCTCGGCTGGCTCGGCGGCAGCGCCTCTCGCACCGGGAGCCTCTGTGAGCCCGACGGACAGAGGGCAATCCGACCCTCGATCCGGCATCGAAACACGCGGTGTTGGAGATCCAGCAAGCAACACCGATGCTCGGCGCAGCGACGCTCAGCGCGGTACCACCGCCCACGACTGATACTTGGCTGAATCATGGTCAACTGCACGTCTGGGATCAGGCCGTTCGCCTCCGGGCGTACCCATGCAATACGACGCTCACACCATCCCGTGTGACAAAGCCGCGGCATCACCGCCGCTGCTGCACCGCATGCGAAGCTGAGTTGTCTACGACAACGACGGCAAGGCGACCGGCGGGGCGCAGTGTCGCTCGATCTACGATGAGGCGCTCTTCGCCCCGCCACTACACTTCTCGAGGATGGAACCGGGTCAGCTGCGCATCGATGTCGGTCAGTTAGATGCCGTGGCCAGTCAATGGGGTCAGCGAAGCTCCGAACTTGCCGTCCTAGCACCGCCTTCACCGGGGCAGCCGTTTCAGCCCACCACCGCGGCGGTGGGCAGTGCCTACGCAGCAGTTGAGCTTGCCGCTGCGGCGTTGTTGGCCCGGACGCAGGCGACGATTGGCGCGGTGCAGGCCGGTGCTGCAGGGTGTGTCAGCAACGAAGCGTCGGCGGCGGCCGAGATGGCGGCCGTGCGACCGAGGTTGGTGTAGGGGGTGGCGACCCTTTCCCAAGTCCGGGCATGGAGCACCGAGCATCTGATCGAGGCGGCCGGCTATTGGACTAAGACCGCCGATCAATGGGAAGACGTGTTTTTGCGGATGCGCAACCAATCCCACACCCTGGTGTGGGAAGGCGCTGGCGGTGATGCGCTACGGCAGCGAACCGGTGCCGATTTCGCGGTGGTGAGCGCCAAAGCCGAGCAACTGCGCCAAGCGAGCAAGATCGCGCCCGTGACGGCGCCGGAACCATCGGCGCCGCCCAACGCCGGGTCCTCTTTGCTATCGAGGACGCCCATAACGCGGGTTTTGCTGTCGCAGAAGACTTCTCGGTCACCGATACCCGAACCAGCCGCTCCGCGGCCGAACAGGCGGCTCGTCAAGCCCAAGCCCAAGCATTCGCCGCCGACATCCGCCAACGCGTCGCCCAACTGCTCGGGGTCGAACACGACGTAGCCGGCAAAATCACCGCCGCGACGGCCGGAATCGCGGCCACCACCTTCCCGGAAACACCTCACGACCCCAAGCCTCGCATCCAGGCCGTCGACAACCACACCTTCAAAGACAGCCCACAACAACCGCAGCCGCCGGGCGATCCGGCGCGGATGACACCTGAACAGGCGCGGGCGGCCTATGACCAACTGAAAGGGGAGATCCGCGACCATAATTCGTGGCGGCCCCCGCTCGATGACGCCAGCGCGGTCGCCACCTACAACCGAGAAGCTGACGCGCTCAATGCCCGGAAAGGCGCCTTGGAGGCGCAGCTAGGCAAGACAGAGACCGTGCCCGCCCAGGGAACACGCCTGGTCCCGGACTGGGCACAGCCATGGCAACCACCACCACACTCACCCACACCGATCCCACATGGCCCAGGCACCTGGCAACCGGTCACCGAGTCGATGTCCGACCGCGCCGCCCAATACCAAATGCAGATCACCGGACACCCCATCACCGAAGGATACATCGTCGACGGGGTGAAATTCGACAGCTATGCGAACGGTGCACTCATCGACGCGAAGAGCTTTTATGCACAATTCACCCACGATGGAACATTTCTGCAGTGGTGGGTTAATAGCCCGACAGGAGGCGAAGCGGTGGTTAACCAGGCTGTGCGGCAACTGGCGGCAGCGGGCGGGATGCCGATACAATGGTATGTAGCGGAACCCGAAGCTTTATCGGCGTTCCAACAACTATTATCCAGCAGAGGAATATCTGGAATTCAGCTAGTCCTCGCGCCACCGAAGTAAGGAAATTATGTCACCGAGTTTTTACCTAGGTGCGTACTGGGGGATACGTGCGGCGTCTGTGGACGAGTGTGCAGAGCGTCTGGCAACGATGATTGAACAGTTCGCGCACGTTGACCCACTCTTGACTAGTTGGCGCCAAGGAGCGGGATCCAAGCGAAAGGCGATCGAGCAACCGGTTGTGACATCCGATCATACGGATCTAGTGACTCGGCTCCTTACAGGACGCAATCGCCGAGACACTAACAGGCAGGTTATTGATGAACTCGGCTACTCTGTGTCTTGGTGGAACGGAAACCCAGATGCATCCATCGGTCTTTCTGTCGGATGTGGTCAGACCTCACCATACGTAACGAACAGCTTCGTCTTAAATCTGCCTAAACCTGGCGCCGGCTCAGGTCACCTATATAATCCGGGCGTCGCGGCGAAATTGCTGAATATCGTGGTCGACACATGGCAGCCCGATCATGCTGTTTGGACGAACCACGATCTAGTCGACAAACAGCGCCAGCCAGATCGGCGGCTGGAAAATGGCGGCATAATTGCTGGTCAATTGGTCGGTCACCCGGCGGGGTGGGCTAATTTCCTCAGCGATTCCGATTCGGTAAAGTTCGACATGGCCTTGTTGCCAGCTGGCGCAACAGTTGAACGCCTCGGCACCGGAACGTTGGTGCTGCTCGGGCAAGACCCAGCTAACCCGCCGCTTCGTGATGTCCTTCAGGTGCGCAGGGCAATGGGCTACGAGGTGCCCACTCAACAGACAGAATCATCTGAAGACCTGGACGCCGCCTCGGCTGGCCCGGCGGCAGCGCCTCTCGCACCGGGAGCCTCTGTGAGCCCGACGGACAGAGGGCAATCCGACCCTCGATCCGGCATCGAAACACGCGGTGTTGGAGATCCAGCAAGCAACACCGATGCTCGGCGCAGCGACGCTCAGCGCGGTACCACCGCCCACGACTGATACTTGGCTGAATCATGGTCAACTGCACGTCTGGGATCAGGCCGTTCGCCTCCGGGCGTACCCATGCAATACGACGCTCACACCATCCCGTGTGACAAAGCCGCGGCATCACCGCCGCTGCTGCACCGCATGCGAAGCTGTCAGCGGTCACGTATTTCCCCAGGTTTGAGGGGTTGTCCGTCACGTAATTCCCCACTCCGGCTGTCACGTAATTCCCCACCCTGGGCGGTGTGTCTGCCCGGTGTGGGCCTCGCACCTGACTTCGGTCATTTAGTGCGTAGGTCGGCTCCGCTGATTTGGGCGAGGGCGTCGCGTAGGTCGGCGGGCAGTGGATCGGCGGCGGTGAGGGTGTGTTGGCCGGCTCGGATGTCCACGGTGCGGTATCGGCGTGTGGTGCGCACGAATTGCCGGATACTCCAACCGGTTTGGTGTTCGATCCAGTGGCTGACTGCGAGCGCGGCGAACACGATGTTTAGGTGGGCCTCGATGAACTCGCGTTTGTGGTGGTAGATCGGGCGGGCGGCCAGGTCGTGCTTGGACATCCGGAACGCCTTCTCGATCCGCCACAACTGGTGATACGCATCGATGACGAAGTCTGCGGTCTGGCCGGTCAGGTTGGTGGTGTAGCCCTTGATCCCGGCCAACTCGCGGGCTTTGGCTTCTAACTCCCGGTTCACCGACCGGTTCTCGCCGGTCACGGTGATGAACCGGTTGCGTTTGAGGGGGGCCTTCCCGTCGACGGCGGCCTGGGCTTTGGCTACCTGCTCATCGATACCACGCAGGGTGCGCCGGGCCCGGTCAGCACGGTACTGGTAGAAGATGACCCGGTCGGGGATCCCGCGGGCCTTCTCCTTGCTGCTGGCCGGCCAGGCCTGGGTGAAGATGTGCCCGTCAGGGATGTCCTCGCCGGGATGCTTGTCGCGCCATTCGCGTATGACGCCGGGCAGGAACGGGATCCTGGAGCCGAGGATGAAGGTCAGCCCGGCGGCGTAGATCGCTTTCTGGTTGTCCTCGGAGATCATGCCGGCATCAGCGACCACTGTGACATCGGTGAGTTGGTGGGCCTTCTTGAAGGCGTTGATGACGGGCAGCATCGTCTTGGTTTCACCCTTGTCGCCTTCAAATGCGTGTACTGCCAATGGAAATCCAGTCGCATCGGTGAGCAGGCCGATGGTGATCTGCGGTTCGAGCCGACGTTCTTTGGAGAATCCGGGCTCGCGGAATCCGTCGGCCTTATCGGTCTCGAAGTACAGCGTCGAGACGTCGTAGAGCACCAACGACGCCGGCCCCAACGCCGCCTGAACCGCGCACGCCTTGGACAACGCCCGGCCGAAAGCCGCTGTGGCGAACCGCGGCAGGTGCCGGGTCAGGGTGCGGTAGGACACCGTGGCGATACCGGTCTCGGCCAGTACCCGCAGCGAGTCGGCCTTACTGGTCGGCTCGATGATCCGGGCCAGCACCAGATCCCGGAACACCTCATCGGCTCCAGCGGCCCGATCGAAGCCAAGCCGGACATACGCAGCGCACAAGCTGTCCCACAAAAACGCCATCCGCGAAGAGACGATTTCCAAAGAGGCACCGGATATTTCGGTGTCACCGACATCAAGGTCGAGGGTCTGCTGACCTCCAGTAAGCCGCCGTACGGCCGCCGTCTTGAGTGCTTGCAATTCCACCGCGTCATGAGCCGAACCCACATGCTCGATCGAGCGTGCACCGCGCCGCGACGACCACACAATCTGCACCGCTGTCGCCCCCGACTTGGTCCTCACCGTCCGCATATAGGCCACTCCGGCACCCTACGAACCCATCCGTTAGTGCACACATTCCGGCCCCAACGACCACAAAACAGCAGGTCCAAGCGTCGCGCCAACCCCAAACCGGAAAAGTGACCGAAGTCAGGTATTTCCCCAGGTTTGAGGGGTTGTCCGTCACGTAATTCCCCACTCCGGCTGTCACGTAATTCCCCACCCTGGGCGGTGTGTCTGCCCGGTGTGGGCCTCGCACACAGGTTCGCTCTTGATCCGTCGGCTGACGGATGGAAGGGCGCTGATGGCGAGGAGAAGTATCTTGATGCTCGATTTGGTCGAGTTGTTCACCCACTGGCACGCGGGCCGCTCCCAGGTCCAGTTGTCGGCGTCGTTGGGTATCGATCGGAAGACCGTCCGCAAATATTTGGCTCCGGTGATCGCCGATGGCCTCGAGCCTGGTGGCGAGCCGCTGTCGGCTGATCAGTGGGCGGAGTTGATCGGCGGGTGGTTCCCGGGACTGGGCGATCCGGCAGCGCGGTCCTTGACGTGGCCGCTGATCGCGCCGCACTGCGATCGGATCAAGGCGTGGCTGGATGCCGATGTCACGGTGGCCACCGTCGCCCAGCGGTTGCGCGACGAGCATGAGGTGGCGGCGTCGGAGTCGTCGGTGCGGCGTTGGATCGCAACGCATTTCGCTGAGGAGGTGGCCCGCGAGAGGGTTACCGTGCCACGCGGGCCGGTGGATCCCGGTAGTGAGGCGCAGATCGATTATGGCCGGCTGGGCATGTGGACCGACCCGGCCACGGCCAAGCGGGTGGCGGTGTGGGCGTTCGTGATGGTGCTGTCGTGCTCGCGTCATCTGTTCGTGCGCCCGGTGATCCGGATGGATCAAACCGCGTGGTGCGCTTGCCATGTCGCGGCGTTCGAGTTCTTCTGCGGGGTGCCGGCGCGGTTGGTGTGTGACAACCTTAAGACCGGGGTGGACAAACCCGACCTCTACGATCCGCAGATCAACCGCTCCTACGCCGAGTTGGCCACCCACTACGGCACGCTGGTCGACCCGGCGCGGGCGTTCAAACCCAAAGACAAACCCCGGGTGGAACGACCCATGAGCTACGTGCGCGATTCATTCTGGAAAGGCCGCGAGTTCGCCTCGCTGACCGGGATGCAGGCCGACGCGGTGCGCTGGAGCCGTGAGGTCGCCGGCGGCCGGCGCTGCCGCGCCTTGGAGGGCGCCGCGCCATTGCGAGTGTTTGAGGCCATCGAAGCAGACGCGTTGATCGCGTTGCCGCCCAGAGCGTTTGAACTCACCAGCTGGTCGATCGGCGCCGTCGGGGTGGATGCGCATCTTAAGGTCGGCAAGGCGCTCTACAGCGTCCCGTGGCGGTTGATCGGACAGCGCTTGCACGCCCGCACCGCCGGGGATGTGGTGCAGATCTTCGCCGGTGCCGATGTGGTGGCCACCCATGTGCGCCGCCCGTCCGGGCGCTCCACTGACTTCACCCACTACCCGCCGGAGAAGATCGCATTCCACATGCGCACCCCGACCTGGTGTCGGCACACCGCCGAACTGGTCGGCCCGGCCTGCGAGGCGGTGATCGCCGAATTCATGGCCGACAACGCCATCCATCACCTGCGCTCAGCCCAAGGGGTGCTGGGGCTGCGCGACAAACACGGTTGTGAGCGGCTGGAAGCCGCCTGCGCCCGCGCCATCGAGGTCGGCGACCCGTCCTATCGCACCATCAAGGGCATCCTGATCGCCGGCACCGAACACAGCACCAACGAGCAAGTCACCGGCGCGGGCGGCGCGGCCGGGGCGTTTCTGCGCGGACCCGAACAGTTCGGCACCCAGCTCGCCTAACAATCGGCGAATTATTCATCTCTGCAACACAATCCACTCCCAAGGAGCCCACCCGTGTCCATCTGCGACCCAGCGTTGCGAAATGCGCTGCGCACCCTGAAACTGTCCGGCATGCTCGATACCCTCGACGCCAGGCTGGCCCAAACCCGCGACGGCGGGCTCGGCCACCTCGAATTTCTGCAAGCCCTGTGCGAGGACGAGATCGCCCGCCGCGAATCCGCCGCCCTGAGGCGACGATTGCGCCGCGCCAAGTTCGAAGAACAAGCCACCTTCGAAGACTTCGACTTCACCGCCAACCCGAAACTGCCCGGCGCCATGCTGCGCGATCTGGCCGCGCTGCGCTGGCTCGACGCCGGCGAGTCGGTCATCCTCTACGGCCCGGTCGAGCCGGGTTCTCACTACTAATTTCCTTTCCCTGGTTGTCTCATCCGGTCCAGATTCGGGCCGGATGCTGCGTTGTTATGGGTTTTCATGGTCACGCAGATGGTGCGACCGGGTGCTCTGGACCGGATGCGACACGCTGGCCTCGGCGTTTCATGGCGTTGCAGCGAACAAAGCATCTTCCGGTGGTGGCAGTTGGATGGCCAGGCCCTTGCGTTGGCCGCGGTTGACATGCACCGCGTTGAGCTCGCCGCGTTGAATCCGGTCCAGGACAGTCTGTTTGGCAACGCCGAGTCGGCGGGCAGCAGCTTCGAGCCCAACCCATCCCTCGGGCGCGTCCGGGGTGATCTTGGCTTGCAGCTCGGCGTCGATGCGGATTCGCCACGGGCCGCCGGGGCCGTGCTGCTCGCCGCGGATGAACCCGCTGGCCAGCCACCGGTAGAGGGTGGCTCGGGAGGTGCCCAGCAGCGTCTGGGCTTCGGCGATGCTGACCATGTGCACATCCTCGTCGATGGGTCCGACAGGTTCGCTGGGACCGGCGATCCGGTGTTTGCGGCGCAGGCTGCCGACCCGGTCGCGGGTGAACGGCAACCCGGTCGCGGTGATCACGCCTTGCCGGGCAAGCAGGCGCGCGATCGTCGCGTCGTCGTAGTGGGCGGCCAGCCGTCGAATACGCTCCAGCGTGTCGGCCTCGGTGCGGATCGCGCTGTCCACGCCGCGGCGCGGCAACGCGACGGTGATATCGGTATGAGCGCTGCCTTCCCACCGGATCCGGATCGCGGCCTGACCAGCGTCGCGGTCGACGTTGATGACGACCTCACCGATCAGCAACCGCAGCAACTGCTTTCGTTCTCGGATGGTGGTGGTGTCGGCGTCGAACACCGCCCGCAGGTCAGCACCCGCGTGGGATAGCCAGGCCACCTCTTCCTCGGTGAGCACCGCCGGCCGCCGGGACTGCTGCGCGGCCAGGTCGGCCTCGGCTTGACGTAGCGTGCCCAGCCGTACTTCCCAGTCGCGTTCCAGGCTGCGGGCGACCAACCGGTTCTCCGGCTCGACCGCGTCGAACTGGCGGCGGGCTCGCTGGGCCTCGTAACGGGCCCGCTCGACGCCCAGCTCGAACGCGCGCACCCGCCGGGCATGCTGATCCTCGGCCTCGGCCAGTGCGGCGGCGGTGGCCGCCAACGCGGCCGGCTGCAACACGGTGAACATCTCCTCGACCACGGCGGCGTCCAGGCGGCGTCCGCTCAGACTCTGGCAGCTGCGCGCCGAGCCGTACAACCGCAGTCCCTGCGCGCACAGATACCGTGGGACTCGGCCATCGGGGCCGGAGTAGCCGACCAGCATCCGCCGCCCGCACTTGCCGCACACCACCAGCCCCTGCAGCAAGGCGCGGCCCTCACGCACCGCCCCGCCGCCCTGCCCTTTGGGCGGGTGCACGTTGGCGCGCAACCGATCCTGGTTGGCCAGATAGGTCTGCCAGGACACATAGCCGGGATGATGATCCGGGATGGTCACCTCCCACTGCTCACGCGGCAATTCCTGATCGCGGACCACGATGCGGCCGGCCTCGTCCAGACGCCGACTCACCTTCGTTCGCCCGAACACGTACGCCCCACCATAGGCGGGGTTGGTCAAAAAATCGTGGACCGCCGGGTAGGTCGCCTCGGCCCAGCGGATGACCCGCGCGCCGGCGGACCGGCGCGGCAGCCGCAGGCCATCCGCACGCAGCGACAGCACCACCTGACGCGCCGAACCCAGCTCGTCGAACCGGTCGAACACCGCCGTGATCGCGGCGCGGACCGCCTCATCCCGGCTGAGCACCACCCGGTCGTCCTGGTCATAGTCCAGCCCCACCGGCAGCAGTTGGCGCAGCTCGCCCCGCGCGGCCTTGTGCCGCAGCCCGGCATTGAGCCGCGACCGCAGCACGTGCAGCTCAGCCTCGCTCATCGTGCCCTTCAACCCAAGCACGAGCCGGTCGTTGTAGTCACCGGGGTGATACATCCCGTCCGCGTCGGCGATCAGGGTGTCGGTCATCGCGCACAGATCCAGCAGGTGATACCAGTCTGCGTTGCAGCGCGCCAACCGAGACACTTCGATGCCCAGCACCAGGCCGACCTGCCCCAACCCGACCGCGGCGACCAATTCCTGAAACCCGTTGCGTGCGTTCGCATCCGCGCCCGAACAACCCAGGTCGTCATCGACCACCCGTACCCGGTCAGCTGGCCACCCCAAGTGCTGCGCTCGCTGCGCGAGTTCGTATTGCCGGTTGAGGCTTTCGGTGTTTTCCCGCACCTGCGTCATCGTCGATTGCCGCACATACACCCACGCCTGTCGTTGCAGGTGCGTTGCCCGGATCTTGGTCAGCTCAGCCATCGCTGCCGTCCTCGGCCAGCACACCCCTGGCGATCATCCGGGCCAGCAGCGACAACACTTGCGCCCGTGTGGGTTCCGGCAGCTGCTCCCAGCTCCCGGCGACACGCTCCTGCTCCCACGGCAGCCGCAGTTGCACCGCGGCCGCTATCCTGACTCCTCGCACGGCTCACCTCCTGGTCTCGTTGGCGCGGATCCAGTGAGGTGAGCCTTGCCCATCCCGGCCGTAACTGGTCGGACCCGGTCACGACGACACGCCCGTGTCACGCGCCAGCCGGGACCGCAACCGTCGAACCCCCTCGACCGACAACGTCGTCGCCAACCCCGCCAACACGGCGGCGTCGCTACCGAAGACATCCGTCGCGTCGGCCGCCACCATGCCCGGCGTGCCGTCCGGCAGCACGACCACCAGCCTCAGCACGCCCTGTCGTCGACGAAATGACAACGCTCGCAACTGTTCCCCGTACAATGGGTGCGCGCGATCAGTTACCGTGATCTCGCACGGCAGCACCGCGCGAAGCTGTTGCAGTCTGTCGCCTGCGCTGTCGGCGTCGGGAAAACCCATGTGGCACAAGCACTTGGGCATCACGTCGCCCGTCGGGGCGGCGACGTCCGGTTCGTCAAGTGCGCCCGCATGCTCGCCGACCTGGCCGGTGGCCACGCCGATCGCACCATCGGTCAGCGCATGCGCGAATACACCAGGCCGTTGGTATTGATCATCGATGACTTCGCGATGCGTGAACACACCACCACCCAGTCCGACGATCTCTACGATCTGGTCTCCGATCGGGCAATCGCTGGCAAACCCTTGATCCTGACCAGCAACCGCGCCCCCAAGGACTGGTATCCGCTGTTCCCCAACCCCGTCGTGGCCGAATCACTGCTCGACCGGCTGATCAACACCAGCCACCAAGTCCTCATGGACGGACCCAGCTATCGGCCCCGGAAACGACCCGGCCGCTCCACCAACTAGACACCGCCCCCCACGGGCCGGTAAGACCTACACCGAGGCCCGCACCTGGGGAATTACGTGACGCCAGCCCCTGGGGAATTACGCGACGGACGACAGCGAAGCTGAGTTGTCTACGACAACGACGGCAAGGCGACCGGCGGGGCGCAGTGTCGCTCGTCCTACGACGAGGCGCTCTTCGCCCCGCCACTACACTTCTCGAGGATGGAACCGGGTCAGCTGCGCATCGATGTCGGTCAGTTAGATGCCGTGGCCAGTCAATGGGTCAGCGAAGCTCCGAACTTGCCGTCCTAGCACCGCCTTCACCGGGGCGACCGTTTCAACCCACCACCGCGGCGGTGGGCGGTGCCCACGCAGCGGTTGACCTGGCTGCGGCGGCGTTGACCGCCCGCACCCAAGCGACGGCCAGCACGGTGCAGGCCGGTGCTACGGGATATGCCAGCAACGAAGCGTCGGCGGCGGCCGAGATGGCGGCCGTGCGACCGAGGTTGGTGTAGGGGGTGGCGACCCTTTCCCAAGTCCGGGCATGGAGCACCGAGCATCTGATCGAGGCGGCCGGCTATTGGACTAGGACCGCCGATCAGTGGGAAGACGTGTTTTTGCGGATGCGCAACCAATCCCACACCCTGGTGTGGGAAGGCGCTGGCGGTGATGCGCTACGGCAGCGAACCGGTGCCGATTTCGCGGTGGTGAGCGCCAAAGCCGAGCAACTGCGCCAAGCGAGCAAGATCGCCCGTGACGGCGCCGGAACCATCGGCGCCGCCCAACGCCGGGTCCTCTTTGCTATCGAGGACGCCCATAACGCGGGTTTTGCTGTCGCAGAAGACTTCTCGGTCACCGATACCCGAACCAGCCGCTCCGCGGCCGAACAGGTGGCTCGTCAAGCCCAAGCCCACGCATTCGCCGCCGACATCCGCCAACGCGTCGCCCAACTGCTCGGGGTCGAACACGACGTAGCCGGCAAAATCACCGCCGCGACGGCCGGAATCGCGGCCACCACCTTCCCGGAAACACCCCACGACCCCAAACCGCACATCCAGGCCGTCGACAACCACACCTTCAAAGACAGCCCACCCCCGCCCCCGGGTCCACCGGGCGATCCGTTTGCCGGCTGGACCGACGAGCAAATGAGACAAGTAGCTGTCGAAATCGCCAACGGTCATGCCTTGAAGCATTTTCCCGGAAAGACCCCAGAAAACCTGGCCAGATCGATTTACGACGCGATGAAGGACCCCAATACTCGGATCGGTTCCAGCATCAAATCCGGCGGACTAACGCTGCTGAAGAGCGATGGAACCATTATTTTCATCAATCCGCAGGACGTCGACTATGGAACTGCCTTCGAACCTAAGCCGACTGCGACGACTCCGTGGCGAACCCCGCTGAAATACTTCGAACAGAACACTAGCGGGAGTTTCCGGCCTTTTTAGTTGATCGGCGTGTCTTTCGTTGTGGTGCTTGAGGTTTGTGTGACGAGAGAGTATTACCCATATATGGCGTCGATCGTGGGGAAGCGCCGCGGCAAGCAGACCTACTACTACCTGGTGGAATCGGCGCGGGTGGGCGGCAAGCCGCGCATCGTGTCCCAGCAGTATCTGGGCAGCGCCGATGAGGTGCTGGCCAAGCTGTCGGCGACGCCGAGCGGGCAGCCGATCCGCAGCCAGCACAAGCAGTTCGGGGATCTGGCGGCGGTGTGGTCGACGCTGAGGCGGCTGGACGTGGCCGGGATCGTCGACGAGGTGGCGCCGCGTCGCGCGGACGCGGCCGCGTCGGTGGGCACCTACATCGCGCTGGCATGCGCGAACCGAATCGTCGACCCGTGCTCCAAACGCGAATTCGCCGACTGGTGGGCCAGCACGGCCGGGCCGCGATGGGTGAAGCTGGGCCGCGCCGCGCTGGATCACCGCCGGTTCTGGGACGCGATGGACCGCCTCGGCGAGAGCGAGCTGCGCGAGATCGAGACCCGGCTCGGGCGGGCGATGGTCGGCGAGTTCGGGCTGGATTTGACCGGGCTGGCGCTGGACATGACCAACTTCGCCACCTTCATCGACACCGGCAACGCGAAGGCGTCGATCGCGCAGCGCGGCAAGGCCAAACAGAAACGCACCGATCTGCGGCTGGTCGGGTTGGCGCTGGTCATCACCCGCGACGGCGGGGTGCCGGTGATCAGCCACGCCTATCCCGGTGATCGGCCTGATGTCACCCAGTTCCCCACGGTCATCGACGAGCTGGTGGCCCGCTACCGCGACCTGGTGTCCTCGGTCGAGTCGCTGACCGTGGTCTATGACGCCGGGCAAAACAGCGGCGACAACCACACGGTCGTCGAAGAGCACGGGATCGGGTTCGTCGGGTCGCTGCCGCCCAGCGATCACCCCGACCTGCTGGGCATCCCGGCGCGCGACTACCGTGTCGTCGACGAAGACCGCTATCCCGGGCTGACTTTCGTCGACACCACCGTCACCGCGCTCGGGGTGACCCGCCGCGCGGTGCTGACCCACTCGGCGAACCTGGCGGCCAAGCAGGCCCGCGGCCTGGACCAGACCCTGGCCAAGGCGCGGCGTCGGCTGGCCGAGCTGGCCGCCCGCCTGGCCCGCGGCCACACCCGCCGCGACCGCGACAAGGTGCAGGCCCAGATCGCTGCGATCTGCAAACCCCGCTGGGTGGCCGATATCATCACCGTCACCCTCACCGGCGAGCAGCCCGCCGAGTTGCGGCTGGCCTGGCACACCGACAGCAAAGCCCGAAAACGCTTGGAACAACGAATCTTCGGCAAACGGATCCTGTTCACCAACCGCGACTGGCCGGTGCCCGACATCGTGGCCGCCTACCGCTCCCAATCCGACGCCGAATTCGGCTTCCGCCAGCTCAAGGACCCGCACGTGGTCTCGTTCAGCCCAATGCACCACTGGACCGACTCCAAGATCCGCGTACACGTGTCCTACTGCGTGCTCGCCTTGGCCGTCGCCCACCTGATGCGCCGCCACGCCGACCAGGCTGGGCTGCACCTGTCCGTGCGCGAGTTACTCGACCAGCTCGCCGGCATCGAAGAAACCGTGCTGCTCTACCACGACGGCGGCAAGGGACGCCCCCGCGTGCAACGCATGCTCACCGACACCACCCCCACCCAACAGAAACTGGCCGACCTGTTCGACATCCACCAATACGCACCCACCCGCTGACCCCGCCGGGCCCCTCACAGCGAGTTGGGTAATACACCAGCGCTGCCCGAAAAAGCCATCCCACCAGGCGAAACCAGACCCACAATCAAGAAAGGCCGGAAACTCCCACTAGGGCCGTCGAGCCACTTACTCCCCCTGCATCGGGACGGTTTCCACCGCTTACTCCCGGCGAAATGGCGCCACCTACACCCGCCGCTCCACAACCTCCACCGGTTCCGCGACCCGCACCCCCACCACCGCCACCGGTTGAAGCGCTACCGGCACCCAAGCCAGCGCCCCTACCCAAAGGTGTCGAAGGGCCGATGCTTCCCGGCGGACCCGCACCGCCTTTGGGACCCCACGTTGTGCACCCACCGCATAGCATCCCCCATCACCTCCCCATTTTGGGAGAAGACGACCCGTGGGAAAATCCCCGAGACTTCGACTAGGAGCAGGACGCTAGCCCGGATTTTGCGTGCAACTTGGCGTGACACGCTGTTTGGTTAGCGAAAGTGCCTGTCCTGCAAGGGATAATGCGACTGCTGAAGGTCCATCATTCCGAGCGGGAGGGCACTTTCTAGGTGAAGGGTAGCGCAGCGGTTTGCCGAGCCAAAGTATCTGCCGACGGTCATGGTGTGGTGTCGCATGCGGGGATGGGTTTGTTGCGTGAGTTGGCTGATCTGACCGGGTTGTCGGCGCAGGTCACGGCCGCGTTGGCCGATACCTATAAGGGGCCATGGGTGTATGCGCCGGGGGCGGTGTTTGCTGATCTGGCGGCGGCGGTGGCTGATGGCGCGGACTGCATCGACGGGGTCGGGCAGCTGTGTGGGGACCGTGAGCATGTCTTCGGTGCGGCGGCCTCAACCACCACGATGTGGCGGCTGGTCGACCACCGTGTCGATGCCAAACACCTGCCAGCTGTGCGGGCCGCCCGCGCCGCTGCCAGAGCGGCAGCCTGGGCCGCGGGAGCCGCCCCGCCGCCCGGCAAGTGGTTGCACATCGATATTGATGCCACGTTGGTCATCGATCACTCCGATAACAAAGAGAACGCCGCTTCGACCTGGAAAAAGTCGTTCGGGCACCATCCGTTGTTGGCGTTTTTGGACCGTCCGGAGATCGCCGGTGGTGAGGCGTTGGCCGGGCTGCTGCGCAAAGGCAACGCGGGCAGCAACACCGCCGCCGACCACGTCGCGGTCTTGGAGCAGGCGTTGGCGTCGCTGCCGCCCGAGTGGCGTCCCGGCCCGCAGAATCCCGCCGCGCCCACGGTTGTGGTGCGCTCGGACTCGGCCGGGGCCACCCACGGCTTCGCCCAGGCCTGCCGCGATCACGATGCCGGGTTCTCCTTCGGCTACCCCGTCGATGCCCGCGTGCAAGACGCCGTGGACACCCTCAACCTCGGCAACGCCTGGTACCCGGCGATCGAGGCCACCGGCGACATCCGCGACGGCGCATGGGTGGCCGAGGCCACCGGGCTGGTCAACCTGTCCGCATGGCCCACCGGGACCCGGCTGATCCTGCGCAAAGAGCGGCCACACCCCGGCGCGCAGCTACGGTTCACCGACGCCGACGGCATGCGGGTCACCGCGTTCATCACCGACACCCCGCCCGGCGCCATCGCGGGGCAACTGGCCGGGCTCGAGCTGCGACACCGCCAACACGCCCGCGTCGAGGACCGCATCCGCGAAAACAAGACCACAGGCCTGGCCAACCTGCCACAGCTTCGACGCGAACGCCGCATGGCTCGAAATCATCTTGACTGCAAACGATCTCGTCGCCTGGGCCAAACTACTCGGGTTCAGCGACCAACCCGAGATCGCCCGCTGCGAGATCGCCACCTTCCGCTACCGCGTGCTGCACGTAACCGCCCGCATCACCCACGGCGCCCGACAACTGCGCCTCCGCATAGACGCCACCTGGCGGTGGGCTACAGCGATCACCACCGCCTGGCACCGCATCCGCGCAGGCTTCCCCTGACCCCCCAACCAACCTGTCCCAACAACCACGAAAGACCCAAGGCCCTGGAACCTCGCCCAACCCGGCGACACGGGACAGGTAAACATGCCGCAAACCGAAACATCCAGCGTCACAGCCTAATCCGAGATCAACTCAAAGCCCCTCCCGCCGGCAGGCAAAATCGAGGCTAGCCTCCGTCAGCGGGTTTTGAGTACCGGCCGCTCCCAGGAAACAACAACTCAGCCGTGGTGATGCGGCCGATCTTGCGCTGCAAGCCGCGCAGTAAGGTCACCGCCTCCGTGTCGGAGAACCCGCTAACGGTCGCAAAGTCCAATCCCGCGCCCACCAACTCGCTGGCCCAGGAGCATTCCGTCAAGTACAACACCCGAGCCCAATCCAAGCTAGTCAGCGCTTGGCCACCAACGACTGCGTAAGAAAGACGACCAGTGAGCTCGTCGAATTCCTCCCAGGTCGACAACCCCAGCACGCGGATCGGAAACGGTGTCGCAGTCGCCGAAAACTGCCATTGGTACAGCGCATGCTGTATGAAGCTGCGCTCATCGCTAGTCAGATCAACAGCTACCAACTCAGAATCAATTGACATTGAGCTGATCCTAAGCTGCGGTTGGGCGAGATAGTGCGCGAGGGGCTGACAACACGTCATCGAGCTCAAGCGTTGAGCACGTCGCCGTGTTCACCCAGCGGTGGCGCCGGCCGGTAGTCGGGCTCATGGCCGCAAACATGCACAGGATTACCGACGAGACGTAAATCACCCGCGCGCACAATGATTTCCGGCGTCGCCTTCAGTGCATCGGGCAGCGTGCGGACGGCCGCCGCCGGCACTCCGAGCGGACGCAGTCGCCGTTCCCAGCCGGCGGCGGTGTCGGTGATCAGCGTCGCCGTGACGACGCCGAGCACCTCGTCGCGCCGGGCCACCCGCTCGGCCATCGTTTCGAAACCGCCGATACCCGCCTCGTCGGCGAAGGATTTCCAGAACCCGTCGTGCGTGATGAACAGTGCCAGGTATCCATCGGCGGTCGGAAAGAGTTGGGCGGGAACGTAGTACGAATGCGCGCCATAAGGATGCCGTTGCGGCTCGATGCCCTCGTTGAGGTAGCCGGCGACATGGTAGTTCAGCTGCGAGAGCATGACGTCGCGCAGCGACACGTCCACCTGCCCGCCGCGGCCCGAGACGATCATGGCCAGCAACCCCAGCGCCGCACACATGCCGGTGGAGTTGTCCGCCGAGGAGTAGCCGGGCAATGTCGGCGGGCCATCCGGCTCACCCGTCAAAGCGGCGATACCGGTGGCGGCCTGGATCACGTAGTCGAACGCTGGATCATCGCCGCCGTCGAGACCGTAACCGGTGATCGCCACGCAGACGATCCGTTCGTTCCACCGCCGCAACGTCTCGTAGGTGAGCCTCAGCCGGCGAATCGCCGACGGCTTCAGGTTGACCAGCAATGCCTGCGACTGCGCCGCTAGCTCGCCCAGCTGTCGTTGTCCCGCTGGGGAATTCAAATCCAAGCAGATACTCGACTTGTTCCGGTTCAGGCTGGCGAAGTAACTGTCCCCCACGCTGCGGGAGATCTCGCCGCCGGGCGGCTCGACCTTGATCACCTCGGCACCGAGATCGGCCAGCAGCATCGTGGCATACGGCCCGGCCAGCATGGTGCCGACCTCGAGAATCCGTATCCCCGCCAGTGGACCTCGACCAGTCACCGCAACTCCGTTGCCAGCGAAGCGATCATCTCGCGGGTCCGGCGCTTGGACGCGACGAGTTCGTCGCGGTTGCCGCCGATCGGCAACAGGCGCACCGACAGGTCCGTCACACCGGCGTCGGCGAATCGGCGCAGCCGGGCCAGGATGGCGTCCTCGTCGCCGGCCGCGCAGATGTCGCCGACGTCTTTGGCGTCGCCGTACCCCAGCAGCCGCTGATAATTCGGTGAGACCTCGGCCTCGCCCAGAATGCGGTTGGCGCGCTCCCGTGCGGCGTCGACTTCGGTTGTGCTGCACAGGCATACCGGGACGCCGGCGACGATGCGCGGTGCCGGGCGCCCGGCATTGTCGGCGGCCTTGGTGATCCGGGGAACGACGTGCTCGGCGACCGCACGTTCGTCGGCCATCCACAGCACGGTGCCGTCGGCCCGCTCGCCGGCCAACGTCAGCATCGCCGGCCCGAGCGCGGCCACCAACACCGGCAGCGGCGCCACCGGCGCCAGGTCGAGCGGGTTGTGCACCCGGAAGGTGGTGTTCTCCACGTCGACCGGGCCGGGATTGGCGAAGGCCGCGTGCAGCACGTCGAGATAGTCGCGGGTGTAGCCGGCCGGCCGCTCGTAGCCAAGCCCCAGCATGTCGTCGATGATCCAGTGGTGCGACGGCCCGACACCCAGCACCAGCCGGCCCGCGGTAGCCGCGTGCACCGACAACGCCTGACGCGCCAACGCAATGGGATGCTGCGCTTGCAGCGGGACGACGGCGGTGCCCAGCTCGATGCGGCTGGTCCGGGTGCCCATCAGGGCCACCGCCACCAACGCGTCAAAGTCGTTGGGAATCTGTGGAATCCAGGCGCTGTCCAGGCCGGCGGTCTCGGCCCAGTCGATGTCGGCCAGCATCCGGATGACCTTGCGGGCCGAATCACCACGCTCGGGACCGACCATCACTCCGACGCGCATGGTTCCTCCGGGGCAGGTTGCGGGATGCCGGTCAGAGCGCGAATGTCACGTACCAGCACGTCCAGCGGTGTCCCCGTGGGAAATACCGCCGCCGCGCCGGCCTCCAGCAGCTTGGGGACATCGGCGTGCGGGATCGTTCCGCCGACGACGACGGCGATGTCGTCGGCGTCAGCGGCGCGCAGCGCTTCGATGGTGCGCGCGGTCAGCGCCAGGTGTGCGCCGGACAGGATGCTCAACCCCACCACGGCCACGTCTTCCTGGACGGCGATCGACGCGATGTCTTCGATGCGTTGCCGGATGCCGGTGTAGATCACCTCGAAACCGGCGTCGCGCAGCGTGCGGGCGACGATCTTGGCGCCGCGGTCATGCCCGTCGAGCCCCGGCTTGGCGACCAAGATGCGGGTGGCCATCAGAACACCACCGGCTGCTGGAATTCGCCCCACACCGCCTTGAGCGTCGAGACCATCTCGCCGACCGTGCAGTAGGCGTTGGCGCAGTCGATCAGCCGGTGCATGAGGTTGTCGGCGCCTTCGGCGTCGCGGGCCAACGCAGCGAGCGCGGATTGTACTGCGGCAGTGTCTCTTTCGGACTTGACCTGGGCCAGCCGCTTGAGTTGCAGGTCGCGCCCCTCGGCGTCGAGCTCGTAGGTCATGATGTCGTGTTCGGGTTCCTCGGAGACGAACCTGTTGACCCCGACCACCGGCCGCGCACCCGTCTCGATGTCCTTGTGCATCGTGAAGGCTTCGTCGGCGATCAGCCCCTGCAGGTAGCCGTCCTCGATGGCACTGACCATCCCGCCGTGCTTTTCGAGGTCGGACATGATCTCGATGATGCGGGCTTCGGTGGCATCGGTGAGCGCCTCGACGAAGTAGGAGCCACCGAGCGGATCGGCGACCCTGGCCACACCCGTTTCGTAGGCCAGGATCTGCTGGGTGCGCAGCGCCAACGTCGTTGATTCCTCGGTGGGCAACGCGAACGGCTCGTCCCAGGCCGCGGTGAACATCGACTGCACGCCGCCCAGCACCGCCGCCATCGCCTCGTAGGCCACCCGCACCACGTTGTTGTGCGCCTGCGGCGCATACAGTGACGCACCACCGCACACGCAACCGAACCGGAACATCGATGCCCGGTCCGTCTTGGCGCCGTACCGTTCCCGCACGAGCGTCGCCCAACGGCGCCGTCCCGCACGGTATTTGGCGATCTCTTCGAAGAAGTCGCCGTGGGTGTAGAAGAAGAACGAGATCTGCGGCGCGAACTCGTCGATGGTCATCCGGCCGCGTTGCACCACGGTGTCGCAATAGGTCACGCCGTCGGCCAGGGTGAAGGCCATCTCCTGCACGGCGGTGGCGCCCGCGTCGCGGAAGTGCGCGCCGGCCACCGAGATGGCATTGAACTTCGGCACCTCGGCAGCGCAGAACTCGATGGTGTCGGCGATCAGCCGCAGCGATGGCTCGGGCGGCCAGATCCACGTCCCGCGCGACGCGTACTCCTTGAGGATGTCGTTCTGGATGGTCCCGGTGAGCTTGGCCCGCGGCACGCCCCGGCGCTCGGCCGCGGCGACGTAGAACGCCAGCAGGATCGCCGCCGTGCCGTTGATCGTCATGCTGGTGCTGATCTTGTCCAGCGGGATGCCGTCGAACAGAATTTCGGCGTCGGCCAGCGTGTCGACCGCGACGCCGACCCGGCCGACTTCCTCGACGACGTCGGGGTCGTCGGAGTCGAAGCCGCATTGGGTGGGCAAGTCCAGCGCCACCGAAAGCCCCGTCCCACCCTGATCCAGCAGATAGCGGTACCGGCGGTTGGATTCTTCGGCGGTGCCGAATCCGGAGTACTGACGAAACGTCCAGAGCTTGCCTCGATAGCCCGACGCGAAGTTCCCCCGGGTGAAGGGAAACTCCCCCGGCGACGGGGGTTCAGCCTCGCGGTCCGCCGGCCCGTAGACCGGCGCAAGCGGGATGCCGGATGAGGTCTGAGCTTCATTATCCATCGATGAATAACGTACTTGCAAAAAAAGAGAATGCCAATACCGCTGGTCTGGCCAGGTGAAATAGCAGAATGCTGGGCGGCGGTGGTGGTCGGCCTATCGGTCTCGGCTGATCCGCGCGCAGCTGCACCCGAGCGACCCGGCAACGTATGACGGAGGCGACATGACGGTTCCCCGGCCATCGGCGGCAGACCTGCACGCCGCCGCCGAGCACTTCGGCTTGCACCTCGACGCCGATGACCAACGGGATTACCTGGCGGCCGTAACCCACACACTGAGGTCCTACGACGTGGTCGACCAACTCTACGACGACCTCCATGACCACTCGGCCCAATCTCAGGCGCCCGATCGGGTGTATCGATTCCCGGAGCCCGGCGACAATCCGCTCGGCGCCTGGTATGTCACGGCCGACATCGCCTCCGGCGCGCAGGGTCCGCTGTCCGGCAGGAAGGTAGCGATCAAAGACAACATCGCCGTGGCCGGCCTGCCGATGATGAACGGATCACGCGCGGTCGAGGGATTCGTCCCCCACCGCGACGCGACCGTCGTGCAGCGCCTGCTCGCCGCCGGGGCCACCATCGCCGGCAAGAGCGTCTGCGAGGATCTGTGCTGCTCGGGATCGAGCTTCACCTCCGCCTCCGGGCCGGTGCGCAATCCGTGGGACACCACGCGGGAAACGGGTGGATCGTCCAGCGGCAGTGGCGCGCTCGTCGCCGCCGGTGAAGTCGAGTTGGCACTGGGCGGCGACCAGGGCGGCTCGGTGCGCATCCCGGCCGCCCTGTGCGGCATCGTCGGGCTCAAGCCGACGTACGGGCTGGTGCCCTACACCGGCGCGATTCCCATCGAGCGCACCATCGACCACCTCGGCCCGATGACACGCACCGTCGCCGACGCGGCACTGCTGCTTACGGTGCTCGCCGGCCCGGACGGGCATGATCCGCGCCAGCCCGCGACGATAGCCCCGCTGGACTATCGGGCGGCACTCACCGGCGACGTGACCGGTCTGCGGGTCGGCATTCTCACCGAGGGCTTCGGGTGGGCTAACTCGCGGCCGCAGGCCGACGAGCTGGTCCGGTCGGCGGCCCGCCGGTTCATCGAAATCGGTTGTACCGTGGGCGAGATCAGCGTTCCCCTGCACCCGCGCGCGATCCACGTCTTCAACGTCATCATCACCGACGGCGCGACCTACCAGATGCTGGAGGGCAACGGATGCGGGCTCGGCGTGGACGGACTGTACGACCCGGAACTCATGGCGCACTTCGCACGACAGCGCGCGGCCAAGGCCGACCAGTTCGCCAGCACCATCAAGGCGACGGCGTTGTGCGGCCACTACAGCCGGAACACGCTGGGCGGCGCCTCCTATGCCAAGGCACGTAATCTGGTGCCGCACCTGCGTGCAGCTTACGACCGGGCGCTCGACCGCTACGACGTGTTGGTGATGCCCACGGTCCCCGGCACGGCCAATCCGCTGCCGTCGGGCAGCCCGCAGGATGTCGGGTTGCTACCACACACATTCGGCAAAGCGCTCAACACCGCACCCATGGACATCACCGGGCATCCCGCGATCTCGGTGCCCGCCGGCCTGGTCGACGGGCTTCCCGCCGGAATGATGATCGTGGGCAAGCGATTCGACGATGCCACCGTGTTGCGGGCTGCCGGCGCCTTCGAATCGCTGTGCGAGGGCTTCCCCGGCGCACCGAGATATCCCTAGACCCGGCAAAGGATTTCGCCGTGGGGCATCGCCAGCCAGCCGTCCGGGGCGGCAGCCCAGGACTGCCATGCCACCGAGATCTCCTTCAGCTCGGCGGTGGTGGCCATGCCCGAGTCCACCAGTTGGCGAGTCAGGTCCGACTCGAGGATGCGGTCGGCCCACATTCCGCCCCACCATTGGCGGGTCTCGGCCGTCGCAAAACACCAGATGCTGCCGGTGGGCGTGACGTCGTCGAAGCCGGCCGCCAGCGCCCAGGACAGCAGCCGCCGGCCGGCGTCCGGCTCGCCGCCGTTGGCGCGTGCCGCCCGGTCGTAGAGGTGCAGCCACAGGTCCAGCGCGGGCAGCCGTGGATGCCAGATGAATCCGCCGTAATCGGCATCACGTGCGGCGACAACTCCGCCCGGCGCACACACCCGCCTCATCTCCCGCAGCGCCTGGACCGGATCGGCGACGTGTTGTAACACCTGATGAGCGTGGACGACATCGAAGGTGTCGTCAGGAAAGTCGAGCGCGTGCACGTCGGAGGTCACGAACGAGACGTTCGGCGCGCCGCGCCACTCGGCCTCGGCGCGGCCCAGGCTCAATGCGGCGTCGGTGGGCTCGACGGCCGTCACCGATCCCGGCGCCACCCGGGCGGCGAGGTCGACGGTGATCGTCCCGGGGCCGCAGCCGACGTCCAGCACGGTCAGCCCCGGCTTCAGGTGGGGCAACAGGTAGCTCGCGGAATTCTCCGCGGTGCGTACCCGGTGACTGCGCAGCACCGACTCGTGATGTCCGTGCGTGTAGGTGGTCGCAGAGTTGTCGTTCATGGTGGGGGTCCCTCGGTCGGCGCGTCGTCGGTGGCGCCAGCCTATAACTGCAACTCATTATTTGAAATGACTATCTCATTTTATGAGACGGCTAGTCGACCGGGACGTCGAGTACCGGACGGTCGACGTCGGCGCCGGGACCGTCGAAATGCCACCACTCCCCGGAGTACACGTTCAGCCCGCCGTACTTCATCGCCTCCCGCAGCGCCGCCCGGTTCGCCTGAGCCGCCACGGTCACCCCCTGGGTCGCGAATGCCGTTGCCCGCGAAGAGAAATCGTCGAAGTCGGTGCCCATGTCGGCCAGGCACAGTCCGTGCACCTGCCGCTCGGCCGGGCAGCTCTGTTGCACGCTGGTGAACGTCACATCGACCGAGCGGCCGGCCTCGTGGCTGCGGGCATACGGTCCCGGACGCGCCACCCACGCCGGATTGGGAACCGCGTTGAACATCTTGACCTGCGCCTCGTGTGGCCGGTAACAGTCCCAGAAGACCAACACGTGCCCTTGCGGGCGCAGTGCGACCGCGGCCGCCGCAAGTCCTTGGGCCATCGATTGGTGTACCAGACACCGGGCATCGGCCGGATAGAGCTGGGTGTGGGTGAAGTTGTTGGTGGTCGCGTAGCGCAGGTCGATGACGGCGTCGGGCAACACGCTTCGCACGTCGACGAACCCGGCCGCGTGCGCCGCGTCGCTGACCGGCGGCACGCCGGGGCCGGACGGGACCGTGGTCCCGACGGGCCGCACAGGCACGGACCCGAGGGTCCCGGATCCCGATAACCGGGGCGATGCGACACCGGCGTCCTGACAGCCACCCGCAACCGCGACGAGCAGCGCGGCGACCACAGCCGGATAAAACCGGCGCATTCCAGGCATCGGGACATTGTCGCGGGTGCTCGAGCCGAAGTCGGCGCAGCCACACCACTGGCGGCAAAACTCGGCAAACGCTTTACCGAACCGATACCGGCCCGGCGGACGGCTCAGCGGACGGGCGATGAACCCGGGGATTACTCAGTGTTCGTCGTAGTGACCGTCATGGGCGGCATGGCGGCACCAGTCGTGCACATAGTCGACGTGGTCGCCGTGCGGAACCGCCACATGTCCGCAGCCCTCGCCATGAGTGTGGTCGTGCCCTTCATGCATCGCGTGGCCGCCGGCCGGTTCGCATTCGTCAAAGTGGTCGCCGTGCAATCGATGCAGATGACCGTCGTGCACATAGTCGACGTGATCACCGTGCGGAATCGCGACATGCCCACACCCATGCCCATGCGGATGGTCGTGACCCACATGCTGCTCGTGCGCTACAGCGTTCATTTCGTCCTCCTGGCAACTTCGACGGCTCGTCGATGTTGGTCAGCGACCGCCGCACTTCTATGGTGAGCTATCCGCCACCCCGGACAAGAGCAGAAAGTCACCGGGAAGGCTGTCTACCCCAGGGGGAAGGCATCGTCACCCGATCAGGGGACGGGCCGCTCCGCTCGAAGTAGGGCTGAAAACACGACAGACAGCAACGTGCCGCGCGGGCGAAAGTACCAGCGTGGACCCGCAAACGCCGACCGCCGCAGCCACGACACCCGACGACCGGGCCCAGCGCAGCCTCGCGGCGGCGGTTCTGGACCAAGCGCGCCGCACCCCCGGGGCACCGGCGGTGGTCGATGGCGATCGGGTTCTGGACTACGACGATCTGGCGCGCGTCAGCGCCGCAGTGGCGCGGGGCCTGCGCGCCGCGGGTATCGATCCGGGACAGGCGGTGGCGGTCTGCCTGCCCCGATCGTGGCAGCTGGTCTGCGTCATGCTGGGTATTCGCCGCGCCGGGGCCACCGTGGTGCCGCTCGACGCGGACAGCCCGGTCGCGCGGCAACACCACATCCTTGCCGACTCGGGCAGCGTGGCCGTGGTGTGCGGGGGGCCGGACGCGGCGCCGACGCCGGATTCGGTGCGTGCGCTGCGCGTGGCCGACCTGCTCGGCGCCGGGCCGCCGCCCCTTGACGAAGTCGACGCACCGGCGCAGGACCCGGGCTTCGTCTTCTACACCTCGGGAACGACCGGACTACCCAAGGGCGTCGAAGTCTGCGACGCGGGCATACTGCGGCTGGCGGAGCCGGGATGGCTGCGCCTCGACGGCGGCGTGCGGGTAGCCAGCCTGTCCAACCCCGCCTTCGACGCGTTGACCTTCGAGGTGTGGACACCGCTGCTGACCGGCGGTACCTGCGTGGTGTTCGGCGGTCTGGGCCTGAACGGCCTGACCGGCTTGAATGGCCAAGCGCATCTGCAAAGCCCGCGGCGGCTGGCCGAGGCTTTGCGGGGGTCGCGCATCGACACCGTGTTCGTGACGACGGCCTTGTTCAACACCCTCGTCGACGCGGTACCGGACTGTTTCGCCACGGTCTCGCGGGTGCTGATCGGCGGCGAGCAGTTGGACGCCGCCCGCATCCGCCGCTGGTACCACGCCAACCCGGCCAGCGCCACCGAGCTGGTCAACGTCTACGGCCCCACCGAATGCACGACATTCGCGCTGTATCACCCGATCCCGGCCGACTTCGCCGGCGACGTCGTGCCGATCGGACGACCCCTGCCCTCGACCGGGGCGGTGCTGGTCGCCGGCGGCAGTCGCGCTGCCGCGGCGGGCGAGCTGGCCGAGCTGTACCTGTCCGGCGCGGGCCTGGCCAACGGCTACCGCAACCTGCCGCACGAAACGGCGAGCCGTTTCGTGCGGCTGCCCTGGCACGACGACGGGGTCCAGCGCTGGTACCGGACCGGCGACCTGGTCCGCCGCGACGAAGCCGGCTTGATCACGTTCGTCGGGCGGGCGGACCGGCAGGTCAAGGTCCGCGGTTTCCGGATCGAACCCGCCGAGGTGGAACGACAGCTCGGGGCCCACCCCGCGATACGGCAGGTCCGCGTGTGCACTCGCCGCCATCCCGACGGCCGTCATGAGCTGCTGGCCTACCTGGTTTTGGCGGACCACCTGACTTTCGACGCCTACCACCGACACCTGGCGGACACCGTGGCGTCCTACATGCGTCCGCAGCACACCTACGTCGTCGATGCGCTGCCGCACACCGCCAACGGCAAGGTCGACGAATCGGCGCTGGTGAACTGCGGGGTAGCCCCGTGGCGCCGGCCCCGTACCGTCGAGCGCCATGACGGCGCCACCCTGCGCGAGCTACTCGAGTTGGCGGGCGGCGTCCTTGGCGTGGCGGATCTCGCCGCGAGCGACCGATTCGTAACCAGCGGCGGCGATTCCCTGACCGCGCTGCGGCTACGTTTTGAAATCCAGCGGCGCTGGCAGGTCGGCGTCCCACCTGCCGACGTGATCGGCAAAGACTTCGCCGCCCTGGCGGACGCGATCGCCACCGGCGCCCATGCCGGCCGCTATCCGCCGGTGCCTGCCCCGACCGGCCTGCGCAGCGCGCCGGCCACGTCCGAGCAACAACGGCTGTGGTTGCTGCAACAGCGCGACCCGCGGAACCGCGCCTACGACGTGCGACTGGCCTTCCAGCTGCAGGGCACTCCCGACGTGGCTGCGTTGCGCGTCGCGGTATGCCGATTGGTGGCCCGCCATCCCGCGCTGCGCACCGCGTTGCGGGCCGCCCTGGACGGCCTGCGCCAGGAAGTCGGTGATCCGTACGACCCCTGGGACTCGGTGGACGCATGCGACGGCGAAGCGTGGCACCTGACCGCCGACCGCTTTTTCGCCCCGGCCTTCGACCTCGCGCAACCGCGGATGCTGCGCGCGGGCCTGGCACCCCACAGCGATTTCGGCGGCAGTGCCCGGCCGGCGGCAACCGACGGCTTCATCCTGCTGCTGCACCTGCACCACATCGCCGTCGACGGCTTTTCGCTCAACGTGTTGTTCCGGGAGTTGTCCGCCGATTACGCCGCGCTTGCCGCCGGCCAGGCCCTTCCGGAGCACCGGCCGGTGCACACCCCGGTCGAGGCGACGCTGTGGCAGCGGGACTTTCGCTGCAGCCCGGGCTACCAGGACCAGCGCCGCGCCACGCCCCACCGTGGGCGCGACGCTTCACCCCAAGCAGTTGGGCGGCCATGCTGGCAGGGCCGGCGGCCGCCGGCTGGACCCCGCGTGACTTGAATCAGCTTGTCACTGACTGGCTGGGAGTGGGCCGGCGGATCATCCCCGACACCCCCGCGCGCCCGATCGGCTTGCTGGGCGCGATGCTGGCCTGGCACGGTACGGACAACCTTGCCGATCGCCCCGCGGCCGCCGACATGGCACGCGAAGCCGCCGAGCTGGCCGCCCGCCGGGAACGCTGCGCGGCCGTGCCTGCCGAACATGCTGCCGAGCTGGCCGCCCGCGAACAAGGCCGGGCCGCGTTGAGCGGGACAGGGCACGCCTGGGCCGCGCGAGAGTTCGCGCGTCTGGCTAACCAAAGCGCGCGCCGGCGTACCCAATTGGCTGCGGCCCAGGCCGCCTACGACGAACAAGCCGTCCGTTCGGCCCGTGGCCTACGGGACGCACACCCACTGTGACCCGCCGGGAACCCCATGGGGGTGTTGGCCGTCTCTTGGGATGACGACCACTGGGTAGGCATTCGTCATTGAGGTTGCCGATGCGGCGGCCGGTGTGCTGGCGGGGTTGATCTGGTTCGTGTGCACCATCAGTGTGACGAGGAACTGATGGGTGCGCGGCACCCCGCCAAAGTCTTGGCTGGCTTGCGGGGTGCCGCGCTGTAGTGCTTGGAGGCACTGATGGTGACGGTAGAGGCTGATCCTGTCCGCGTCGAGTCGCGGTTGGCAGTTGGGGGGATCGGATGCCCGACGTGCCGTGATGGTGTGTTGGGTAAGTGGGGGTATGCCCGTGTCCGCCAGATCGATGGAATCGGTGATCCGCTGCGGCCGCGGCGTGGGCGTTGTCGATCCTGCGCGGTCACCCATGTGTTGTTGCCGGTGACGGTGTTGTTACGTAGAGCCTATGCGGCGGAACGGATTTGGGCTGTGGTGACCGCCCGCGCTACCGGCGCGGGGCATCGCCGGATCGGCGCCGGCCTGCAGATACCGGCGGCGACAGTACGGGGCTGGCTGCGCCGCGCAGGGTCACGGCTTGAAGCGCTTCGAGTCTGCTTTGTGGGTGTGGCGGTCGCGGCCGGGGTGGACGTGGCGATCCCGGATGCGACGGGTTGTGCGTGGCGTGACCTGGTGGCCGCGGTAACAGCCGCGACTGCGGCGCTGCGGTTCCGTTTCGGTGCGGCCGGGTTGGTCGACATGGTGACGCCGCAGCAGGTGGTGGTCGCGGTCAGCGCCGGTCGGCTGCTGGCACCGGCATGGTCGCCACCACGGCGCTGAGCTTGGGCAACACGAATCGCCCCTGACGCCGGCACCGGGTGATCGGTGATCCTCGCCAAGGCGCTGCTCGACGACGGTTCGGGCGGGCCTTGGATTGCAGAGGAGAACCACGAAGTGTCGTTGGAGGAACACAAGCGCCGCGAGCGAGCCCAAGCGATCGGGTTGTTCCGCTATCAGCTGATCTGTCCGGCCCTGGATGAGGGGCTATCGACCAAGCAGCGCGGCAAGCTGGTGCGCGAGATCGCCGCCGCTACCCACACCGACCCGTTCGGAAACCAGACCCGGGTCTCGCGCGAGACGCTGGACCGCTGGATCCGCCGCTACCGCGGCGGCGGGTTTGAGGCGCTGGTACCTGCGCCGCGGCGGCTGGCCGCGCGCACCGACGCCCAGGTGCTGGAGCTGGCAGCCTCGCTCAAGCGGGAGAATCCGGCCCGCACCGTGGCGCAGGTGGCCCGCATCCTGCGCACCGCGACCGGGTGGACGCCCTCTGAGTCGACCCTGTTGCGTCATTTCCACCGACTGGAGTTGACGGGCCCGAATGCTGGTGAGGCCCCGGCGGTGTTCGGCCGGTTCGAGGCCACCGACCCCAACCAGATTTGGGTCGGCGACGCCCTGCACGGGCCGCGGGTCGGTGACCGCAAAACTTACCTGTTTGCCTTCCTTGACGATCACTCGCGGCTGGCCGTCGGCTACCGGTTCGGCTTCGCTGAAGACACGGTGCGGCTGGCCGCGGCGTTGCGCCCGGCGCTGGCCGCACGCGGTGTTCCCGCCGGGATTTACGTCGATTATGCCGACCTCACGATTATGCCGATATTGAGTGGGATCGGTTGTGGTGCAGGGGGTTCAGTCGCGGGGTATCGGCATAATCAGAGGCCTTCGAGGAACGCGAGGATCGGATCGGGCGGCTGGTATCGCCCGGGCTTGGTGTGGGTGGGTGCGGTGGCGGCGATTGCGCGTTCCTTCAGGGTCATGTCGGCGTGCAGGTAGAGTTCGGCGGTGGCAGTCTGTTCGTGACCAAGCCACAAGGCGATGACGGTGATGTCGACACCAGCGAGCAGCAGGGCCATGGCCGCGGAGTGCCGCAGGGTGTGGGCGGTGACCCGCTTGCTGCGCAGCGACGGACACGATCCGCGGGCGCGGTTGGTGTAGAGCGTGATTCGGCGCTCGACCGCATCGCGGCTGAGCGATCTGCCGGTGCTGGTGGGGAACAATGGGTCGTCGGGGGCGCCGCGACGTTCGGCGAGCCAGCCCCGCAGCACTTCCACGGTGTCGGGCAGTAGTGGTGTGTTTCGCTGTTTGCGGCCCTTGCCGATGCAGTGTACGTGCGCGCCGCGGCCGAGCTGCAGGTCGGCGACTGACAACGCGGTCAGTTCGGAGATCCGCAGC